>JBHIAO010000286.1:0-7430 GCA_046758565.1 Anaerolineae bacterium | reverse complement strand
CTTCTACATGGTTTTGCTCTTCGCGCTGATCCCTGTCTTGTCCGTCCCGATCTCCCATGTTGCTGCCGATAGCAAGCACGTCGGCTTCTTCCCTCATGCCATCTCGGTAGCTGACTTCAATAATGACGGTCACCTGGATATGGCGATCCCCGCATCTGCGGAACGCAAGGTCACTGTGCTACTCGGTGATGGTAAGGGCGGTATCGTTGCCAATCACGCGTATCCGGTTGGCCAGGGGCCGACCTGGGTAGAGACGGCAGATTTCAATGGCGACGGTCATGTCGATCTGGTTACCACCAATACCGGTGGGGCAAGCCTGACGATCTATTTCGGCGATGGTCAAGGGGGCTTGGCCGCCCGGCGGGAGATCGAGGGCATCCACGGCCCGGCCAGCGTTGTGGCCGCCGATTTTAACCGGGACAATAAGCCTGACCTGGCGGTGGCGCAGGCAGCCAAGTCAAAAGTGGCGATTCTGATCAATCGGGGCAACGGCAAGATGGTATTGACTCGCTCCTACCATGTAGGCCGGGGTCCGCACATACTCTCCAAGACCGACCTCAACAAGGACGGTATCCGCGACCTAGTAGTCGGCTGCCTGGGGCCCCATACCCTCTCGGTACTGCTCGGCAAGGGCGATGGTACCTTTCGCGACCCCATTGTGTCCCCGGTGGGACGCTTTCCGCACTACAGGGCCTTCGGTGATTGGAACGGAGACGGCCACCTCGATGTGGCGGTTGTAGCTGCCGGAGAGGACACCGTGCAGAGTCTCTTGGGTGATGGTAAAGGGCACTTGAGAAAAACTGTAAGCTATCCGGTGGGAACGAACCCGCACGGCCTGGATGCGGGCGACTTCAATGGCGATGGCCATTTGGATTTGGCTGTGAGCAACCGCAGCTCCAGGGATCTGCACATCTTGCTGGGAGACGGAGCGGGCGCTTTCTTACCTAAGTCGCCGATCCTGACTGGCCATGACATCATCGCCCTGGCGGTGGGTGATTTCGATGAGGACAAACGCGCCGACTTAGCTCTGGTTTCCGCCACCTCCCATGTGGTGATACTTCTCCGGGGTGATGGGGCAGGAGACTTCAGGCCTTTTCCCGTGCAGGAGACTGAAGGGGAGGAGCGATAGGGAGCCTATTCTGCGATGGAACGGTTGACCTCGGAACAGCTCAAGCGAGAGCAAGAGAAAACACTCACTTCCGCCCGGATGCGCTACGGTCTGCTTGCTCGTCCCCTCTTCATCGCAATGGATCTTCTGTATGGTCGGAAAAGGACCCTTTCCAAGTTCAAGGTCCTCGAAATCGTCGCCCGAGTTCCGTACCAGGCCTGGGAGAACGTCGCCTACGTTGCCATTACCCATACCTATGCCGACCCCCGGTTGGCCCGTCGCATCATCGATCGAGTGAGGGAAAGCCGTATCCAGCAGGACAACGAGCAATGGCACCTGTTGATCCTGGAGGAACTCAGGGACAAGAAAGGAATCCGCGAGGGTTTCCTCCGGTACTGGCTTATTCCTCAGGTCTTAGCCTTTATCTACTACAATATCTCCTGGCTCCTCTATGTGATCCGGCCCAGATGGAGCTACCTGCTGAATGTTCACTTTGAGGACCATGCCGAGCACGAATACATGGAGTTCGTGGCAGAGAATCCCGACCTTGAATCGGAGCCGTTCGAGAGCATGTTCGCGGCGGACTACGGGAAGTTCGCGTCCTACGCTGATCTCTTCCGCCAGATCGGCTACGACGAGCGGCTGCACAAGCTGGAGAGTCTGGCCCGATTGGAGGCCGCGCGATTCCAGTAGCCCGATCAGATGAACGCTAACCCGTTGCAATAGTGGCATCATGCACGCGCCGGTTCACTACGAACTTAAACAAAGATCGCTATGAAAGCGACATCGAGATGTTGACACTTACTCTAAATCAACTTGAGGTGATATTCAGGTACTGACACTTGTCTATTCAGGAGTCAGAATTCAGAACAATGGTTTGGGAGATATCTGTTCTTGGTACGCCCTAGCTTGCTACGGGGTAGTTGATTTCAGAAAATAGAATTGCATTTTGGTGTGGTGAGCGGTATACTGTCCTTGTTGGTATAGTTGGCTACACACTCGAGCGAAGCGATTACTTCGGAGATAGGCCACGGGAACTTCGATTTCGGGTTCCGTGGCCTTTTGATTTTGAGAGGAGGGAGTATATGAGACCAACACGCTTTCCATCTGTACTCAGCGCAGCGCTACTGGGTTTTTTCTTATTCTTAGGCTCGGGTGTTGAGGCTCAGACGGGGTCTGCAGCTATCATACAAGAGGGTTCTCGGGTCAGCCTCGAATATACCTTGAGTGACGAAAAGGGCGGAGTGATTGAGTCCAACAAAGGAAAGCCGCCACTCAGCTACACCCACGGCCAGGGTCAGATCATTCGAGGGTTAGAGGATGGTCTCAAAGGAATGCGGGTGGGTGAGCAGAAGACCATTCAGGTTAAACCAGAGGACGGCTACGGCCCGGTCAGTCCCCGCGCGTTCCGTGAGGTCCCTCGGGAGAATATCCCGCCCGATGCCCTCAAGGTGGGGACGATGCTAGTGGCGCAAAATCCCCAGGGCCAAGGGCTTCCGGTTAGGGTATACGAGATAAAGGAAGAGACGGTGGTGCTTGACCTGAACCACCCCCTGGCGGGAAAGACCCTCACGTTTAACGTCACGATCGTGGGCATCGAGCCGGTGGAGAAAAAATGATCTCTTGACCCGGCAGATCCGTGTGGAGACAGAAGGCATCTTCGAGCTGCACGCGTAATTGCTGCCCTGCCAGCAGATTTTCTTCGATCCCCTAATCATTGTTCAACGCATTCAAGGTGGCCTGAGTTTCCCGCTGCCGCCGGGGCGGCTGTGGTAAATGTAGCGGCAACCTAGTAAAAACTCTCGATAACCCGATGGATCTTTGGCGCGTGTAAGCAACTTTCTGTCAGAAATGGCGCAACAGGTTTGGAAACACAGTCACCCTGGGTCGGGTCGGCGGCGAACGTCGGTTCATCCGAAAGGCCGGCAGGTAGACGCCCATGCGTTGGAGGAAGTGCGCTCTTTGTTGGGCGACCGGCCGCGGCGGCGTGACCTGTTGATCGAACACCTGCATTTGATTCAGGACCGTTACCACTGCCTCTCGGCGGCGCATCTGACCGCCCTGGCGGAGGAGATGCGTTTGGCACTGGCCGAGGTCTACGAGGTCGCGACGTTCTACGCCCACTTCGATATTGTTAAGGAGGGAGAGGCGTCGCCGCCCGAGATCACTGTGCGGGTATGCGACAGCCTCATCTGCGAGATGATGGGTGCGCAAGAGCTTCTCGCGGAGTTGCCGGAGAGACTGGGCAATGGCGTGCGGGTAGTCCGCGCTCCTTGCATGGGCGGCTGTGATCGGGCGCCGATCGTCGAGGTTGGGCGTCGTTCTGTGGAGCAAGCCAGCCTGGACAAGGTGGCGCTGGCCGTTGACGGCGGTAATTTCAAACCCGAAATTCCTTCGTATATTGGGTGTGATAACTATCTCTCCGACGGCGGTTACCAAATCCTGCGGGAATGCCTCGACGGCAAAAGGAACATTGAGGACGTCGTCGGGATCGTGGCGAACTCCGGGCTCCAGGGCCTTGGCGGCGCGGGCTTCCCGACGGGCCGGAAGTGGCGGATTGTGCGTAGCTATCCCGGCCCGCGGCTGATGGTCGTCAATGCTGACGAGGGCGAGCCCGGCACCTTCAAGGACCGTACCTTCATGGAGAGCGACCCCCATCGGTTCTTTGAGGGCATGTTAATTGCTGCCTGGTCGGTCCAGGCGGAAGCGGTCTACATCTATCTGCGTGACGAGTATTCGGCCGTCCGGGAAATCCTGCTGAAGGAGATCCCGAAGGTCGAAGCGGCAGGGCTTGCCGGAAAAACGAAAATCATTTTGCGCCGGGGAGCGGGGGCGTATATCTGTGGTGAAGAATCGGCAATGCTGGAGAGTATAGAGGGTAAGCGCGGTTTGCCTCGCCACCGACCGCCTTATGTGGCAGAAGTGGGGCTGTTTGGGCGGCCGACACTTGTGCAGAATGTAGAGACCCTGCACTGGGTCCGAGACATCATCTCGAAGGGGCCGGAATGGTTCGCTAGCCATGGTCGCCATGGCGGCAAGGGTCTTCACGGTTATTCGGTCTCGGGTAGGGTAAAGGAACCCGGGGTAAAGGTCGCGCCAGCGGGTATTACCGCGCGCGAGTTGATCCATGACTATTGCGGCGGCATGCAGGACGGCCATAGCTTCAAGGGCTATCTTGTGGGTGGCGCATCGGGTGGCATCCTGCCGGCCAGTATGGGAGACCTGCCACTTGAGTTCGGATCACTTGAGAAGCACGGCTGTTTTGTCGGCTCACACGCGGTAGTGGTATTGAGCGATAAAGACCACATGAAGGACGCGGCCCTTAACCTGATGCGCTTCTTTAAGAACGAGAGCTGTGGTCAATGTACACCCTGTCGTGTCGGCACCGAGAAGGCCGTAAAACTCATGGAGCGGCCCTCATGGGATGAGCCTCTGCTGGAGGAATTGAGCCAGGCAATGACCGATGCCTCCATCTGCGGCCTGGGGCAGGCTGCCCCCAATTCATTGCGTTGCGTGTTAAAGCACTTCCGCGAGGAGCTGTCATGAGTGAATCGATCCGCTTCATCCTCGACGGCCAAGAGATCGAGGCCCGGTCTGGCGAAACCATTTGGCAGGTGGCCAGGCGCCAAGGCAGAGTGATTCCGCATCTTTGCTATTCGCTTGAGCCCGGCTACCGTCCTGACGGCAATTGCCGCGCCTGCATGGTTGAGGTCGAAGGGGAGCGGGTGCTTGCTGCCTCTTGTATCCGCAAACCTAGTGCCGGCATGAGAGTGATGACTGACAACGAGCGTGCCAAGACTGCGCGCCGCATGGTGATGGAGCTATTGATGGCCGACCAGCCAAAGCGGGAAGTGGCGCACGACCCCGGCTCGATCCTGTGGCAGTGGGCCGACCGTGTGATGATCGCGGACAGCCGTTTCCCCAGCCGCGAGCTGCCGGAGCCTGATTCGAGCCATCCGGCCATGCGGGTACAATTAGACGCATGTATCCACTGCAACTTATGTGTGCGTGCTTGCCGTGAGGTGCAGGTCAACGATGTGATCGGCGTGGCCTATCGTGGCGATGGTGCCAAGATCGTTTTCGACTTCGATGATCCCATGGGCGAAAGCAGCTGTGTGGCCTGCGGCGAATGCGTGCAGGCGTGCCCTACCGGCGCGTTAATGGAGACCTCACTGGTTGACGAGAAAGGGATTGGCAAGACCGGTCCGCTCACCGAGGTGCCGAGCGTTTGCCCTTATTGCGGCGTGGGATGCCAGATCACCTACCAGATCAAGGACAACGCGATCGTCGCAGTCCGGGGCCGAAACGGCCCTGCCAACCACAATCGGTTGTGCGTCAAGGGTCGCTTCGGCTTCGACTACGTCAGACACTCGCATCGCCTGACAGTGCCGCTCATCCGTCGTGAGGGTGTGCCCAAGGACGCCGATGTGGAGGTGGACCCGGCTAATCCGTATGGCCATTTTCGGAAGGCAAGCTGGGAAGAGGCCCTTGATGCTGCCGCCGCCGGCCTCAGGAGGATTCGTGACCGTGACGGCGGTCAGGCATTGGCTGGATTCGGATCGGCGAAGGGCTCCAACGAGGAAGCGTACCTGGTGCAGAAGCTCGTGCGGGCCGGTTTCGGCACCAACAACGTGGATCACTGCACCCGTCTGTGCCACGCCTCTTCCGTGGCTGCACTGCTGGAGGGGATCGGCTCCGGTGCCGTAACTGCTCCGTTCACCACCTGTGAACAGTCAGACGTGATCGTCGTCATCGGTGCCAACGCAACCGAAAACCATCCGGTTGCCGCCACCTTCTTCAAGCAGGCGGCCAAGAGGGGGAAGAGGCTGATCGTGATGGATCCGCGCGGACAGGCCTTGAGACGCCATGCCACGTATATGCTCCAGTTCAATCCTGGCACTGATGTGGCGCTGCTTAACGCCATGCTCAATGTGATCATCACGGAGCAGCTTTACGACCGGGGGTATGTGGAGGCACACACCGAGGGATTCGAGAACCTTAAGCGTCATATTGGGAACTTCACGCCCGAGGCCATGGCAAAAACCTGTGGCATCGACGCGGATAGGATCCGCGCCGTAGCGCGCACCTATGCCCGTGCAGAGTCCGCAATCATCTTCTGGGGCATGGGGATCTCACAACACGCGCACGGCACCGACAATGCCCGCTGCCTGATTGCGCTCTCTTTGATCACCGGGCAGGTGGGCCGGCCTGGCACCGGCTTGCACCCGCTACGCGGCCAGAACAATGTGCAGGGCGCCTCCGACGCCGGGCTGATTCCCATGTTCTATCCGGACTACCGGTCGGTTGAGGCCTTGGAGATTCGCAAGCGCTTTGAAGAAGTGTGGGGCACCGCGCTGGATCCTAAGAATGGCCTTACGGTGGTGGAGATCGTAGATGCCATACATGGCGGTCGGATCAAGGGGATGTACATCATGGGCGAGAATCCAGCGATGTCGGACCCGGACGTGCAGCATGTCCGGGAGGGGCTCGCCAAGCTGGAGCATTTGGTCGTGCAGGATATCTTCTTGACCGAGACCGCGTTTCATGCCGATGTGGTGCTCCCGGCATCGGCGTGGCCGGAGAAGGCCGGAACAGTCACCAACACCAATCGGCAGGTGCAGATGGGCCGGGCCGCGCTACGGGTACCCGGTGGGGTGCGCCAGGACTGGTGGATTATCCAGGAAATCGCACGCCGCATAGGACTAGATTGGAACTACAGCGGCCCGAGCGATGTGTTCATAGAGATGGCCCTGGTCATGCCGTCGCTCAACCACATCACCTGGGATAGGCTGGCGCGCGAGAGTGCGGTCACCTACCCGTGCGATGCGCCAGGCCAGCCTGGCAAGGAGATCGTCTTTGGCGACGGCTTCCCGACAGCCAACGGGCGCGGAAAGTTCATGCCCGCGAGTATCATCTCACCGGACGAGCAGCCGGACCAGGAATTTCCGATGATTCTCACGACCGGCCGCCAGCTCGAGCACTGGCATACGGGCGCGATCACGCGGCGGGTGAGCGTGCTGGATGAAATTGAGCCCGAGGCTGTCGCCAGCCTGTGTTCGAAGGATCTCAGCCGACTAGGAATTTCACCCGGCGAGCCGATCCGGGTCACCACCCGCCGCGGCATCATCGAGCTGAAATCCCGGGTGGATAGCGCCATCCCCGAAGGATGTATCTTTATTCCCTTCTGCTACGCGGAGGCAGCGGCAAACGTACTGACCAACCCGGCGCTCGATCCCTTTGGCAAGATTCCTGAGTTCAAGTTCTGCGCCGCGCGTGTGGAAAAAGCAAGTTCTGCCCCCGGTGCAAAGTAAGCAAGGTAAAA
>JBHIAO010000285.1:0-7453 GCA_046758565.1 Anaerolineae bacterium | reverse complement strand
GGCCGGCAGTACTTCAAGGTCGATCCCAAGACGCTGAAGCCCACGCAGGAGATCGCCGAGTCGGCCCAGGTGGGCGACGTGGTTCAGGTGAAGCTGACCATCATCGCGCCAACGGACCTGCACTACCTGGTGGTGGAGGACCCACTGCCGGCCGGCTTCGAGGCCATCGACACCAGCCTGAGGACCGCGAGCGCGGCGGCACAGGCACCGCAGTTCGAGGAGGTGCTGCCCGAGGGTGAAGAGGTGCCGTGGTGGCGGCGGTTCTGGTGGAGCTACTGGACCGAGTCGCAACTGCTAGACCAGAAGGTGGCGCTGTTTGCCACGTTCCTGAGTCGAGGCACCTACCAGTACACCTACCTGATGCGCGCCAGCGTGGCCGGCGACTTCAATGTCCCGCCGGCTCACGCCGAGGAGATGTACTTCCCCGAGGTATTTGGGCGGAGTTCTGGTGGGCTGTTTACGGTGGTGCCGGGGGAGTAGCGGAATAGCGAGACGGGGCCTGGCGATTCGTCAGGCCCCGTTTTTAGTACCTTAGCTTCTCCGGTACTGTCACCTGTGTTATAATTTGTTTGCACTGTAACATGGAACTCTTCAGTCTGTATTTGACATTAGACTTTATAGGGATTTGTCTTATTGGTACGGGATGCGCAGGCATTCCGTTTGGGAAAGCTAATTCCCTATAAAGTCTATTAGATGCCGGCAGGATCAGGCAGGTCACATGCACCTCATTCTAACCCATGAACACGCGGACTTTGATGCAGTGGCATCGCTGCTAGGGGCTGCCTTACTGATGCCAGACGCTGTGCCGGTACTGCCGCGTAAAATCAACCGCAACGTCACCGATTTCCTAACGATCTACGGTGGTCAGTTGCCTTTCGTGGACGTGGAGACGCTGCCTCGGCAGCGGATCGGGTGGGCTACGCTGGTGGATGCGCAGTCCGCACAGTACCCACGTGGAATAGGACGCGAAACGCGAATCCAGGTCATCGATCACCATGCGCTGGTCCGTGACGATGTTGAGCCAGGTGCCTACTGGGGCGGTAAGACCGGTGCTTGCTCTACCTTGCTGGTCGAGGAGATATGCCGGCGGGGCATCGATCTGACACCCATCGAAGCCACCTTGCTGCTGTTGGGCATTTACGAGGACACCGGTTCCCTCATCTATGCCGGCACCGCCCCGCGCGACCTTCAGGCGGCCGGCTGGCTGCTGGAGCAAGGGGCCAGTCTGGAGGTAGCTGCCGACTTTCTGTACCATCCCCTTTCCCCAGCGCAGCGAGAGCTGTATGACCGTCTCGTGGAGAACACGAAAACCCACGAATTTGCCGGCCACGCCGTCGTCATCGCGACTGCCGAGGCGCCGGACTTCAAAGACGAACTATCTACCGTGGCCCACAAAATCCGCAATCTGCTGGAGCCGGCCGCGCTATTTGTGCTGGTGGATCTCGGCGAATACATCCAGATGGTCGCACGGAGTACCACCGACGCCGTGCCGGTTGGCCAAATCGCTGCGGCTCTCGGCGGTGGCGGCCACGACCGTGCGGCCGCTGCCGTGATCCAAGATCTTACCATGCATGGGGTGTGTCATCGGCTGCTGCACCTTCTGGACGAGCACATCCAGCCCCTTGTCACCGTCCGCGAGATCATGTCACATGGCACCGTGCGTAGCATCGAGCCTGACGCGACGGTTTCCGAGGCGGCCCGAAAGATGCGCCGCTATGGGCACGAAGGCTATCCCGTGGTTCGCGACGGACAGGTCCTGGGAATTCTGACACGCCGGGAAGTCGATCGCGCCATGCATCACCGCCTGGACAACGCGCCGGTCGAGACCTACATGCACAAGGGTGCTGTCGCTATTTCACCGGACGCGTCGGTGGAAGAGCTCCAGAAGCTGATGATGGAGTACGACGTTGGTCAGGTTCCTGTGGTGGATGATGGCGAGATGATCGGCATTGTAACGCGCACCGACCTGCTGAAACTGTGGGGCCAGCCAGATCGCGTCGATCGTGCTGCCGAAATCACAACCCGACTGCAGTCAGCCCTATCGCCGGCACTATTGGAGTTGCTAGGACTGGCCAGCGCGGCCGCCGGCCGGCGCGGGGATCAGTTATACATCGTGGGTGGATTCGTGCGGGACTTACTGCTGGGCGCTGAGCACGGACCCGATATCGATCTGGTAGTCGACGGCGACGCCATCGGTCTGGCCAGGGCGCTGCAACGGGAGCACGGCGGGCGGGTTCGGAGCCACGCCCGGTTTGGCACCGCCAAATGGATCTTGCCTGATGAGTGGTCGATGCGCGCCAGCGTCCCGGATTCGCTGGACTTCGTGACAGCACGGACTGAGTTCTACGAGCAGCCCACTGCCCTCCCGAGCGTTGAGCGTGGGTCGATCAAGAGTGACCTGCGCCGCCGGGACTTCACCATCAACACCATGGCTATCAACCTGAACCCGGATCGGCGCGGCGAATTGCTGGACTTCTTTGGGGGTGAAGCAGATCTGGAGCGGGCACTGATTCGGGTGTTGCACAACCTCAGCTTCGTGGAAGATCCGACACGAATTCTGCGGGCAGCCCGGCTGGCAGAGCGCCTGGGATTTGAGATCGAGCCACGCACGCGTGAACTGATCGTTGACGCTATCGATTTGCTCGATCGCGTCAGCGGGGACCGAATTCGGCACGAGCTGTATGCCTCTTTCGAGGAAAAACAGCCCGAGCGTGTGTTGGCTCGCCTGCACGAGCTCGGCGCCCTGCAGGCAATTCACCCGGCCCTGACGTATGATGCTTGGATTGCCGAGAAGTTTGAGAAGCTGCGTGTGCAGATGCCTAACTGGCACAAGATGGACTGCCGAGCACCAGACGCTCCAGACGGCCGACCGTCACCCTCGCCGGAGCGGCCCGCACCAGCACTGTACCTGGCATTGCTGACTTTCCGCCCTTCGACAAGCTCAGGACCCTGTCTCGACACCGAGGTGATTGAACAGATAATGGAGCGGCTGCATGTGCCCAGCGAGGCGGCCGGTCTGATACGCCAGATACCGGCTCTGCGCGCGGCCGAAGAGCAACTCCAGCAGTCTACCCTGCGTCGCAGCGACGTTTATCATATACTAGAGAAGTTCGCTTCCGACACGTTGTGCATCCTTTGGGTGGCCACCGACGAGCTGCCGGTTCGCGAGCGCGTGGTCCTCTATCATCGGGAGCTGCAATGCATCGAACCCGCCGTGGATGGCCATTTCCTGCGCGAGCTTGGCGTGAAGCCGGGCCCAATCTATCGCGATATTCTCACTGCGGTCCGCGACGCCCGGCTGAATCAAGAAGCTACGACTCGGGCTGATGAGGAAGCCCTCGTACGAAAAATGCTGGAAGAGCGCGGGGTTGGATATTAGATATTGGGTATTAGGGATTTTCGGTTTCAGATTCCAATACCCAATATCCAATATCCAATCACGCTAGCTCACGGCCTCCGTCTCAACACGGGTGTCACAGTTCGAAACCGGGCACGACCAATTGCCGCTCTGATCTATGCGCAGCTTTTGGTAGTGCTTGCCACAGGCAAAATCGCCGGCCTGATCGCGCCCAATCTGCCCCTGAACCCACGTCACGATGCGGTTGTCGAGCCGCGACCCCGGGTGCAGGTTCAGCCACCTCCGAATTACAACAGCCATTGTTACTCCCTTCCATCTTCAGTGACCAGTGATCAGTGATCAGTCATCAGTCGTCAGTGGCAGTTCAGCAACCAGATTCCGGCCACGGATCACTGATTTACTGATTACTGATTACTGTTTACTGATTCAGCAAGGTCCTCGAGCGCCCGCTCCAGATCTCGCCGCCACTGGCCGGCTCGTGTGACCAACGGCATCCACACCTGATCTCGCCCGACCCGGAGCCGGCCATCAAATCGGCGCAGGATCGCCGCACGCTGCTGCGGGCCCGCGCCGGCAAGCTTGATCACGATGGTCTTCCCCTCGCGGGTGACGTACTGCGCGCCGGCCCGCGCTGCCAGAACCTTCAAACGCAGCAGGAACATCAGGTTCTGTGCCTCCACCGGTAGGTCACCAAAACGATCCTTCAGCTCTCGCTGCATGGCTAGCACGTCGTCCATGCTGCTCACCTGGCTCATCCGCCGGTACAGTCGCAGTCGGATGTGATCTTCCGAAACGTAGCTCTCCGGCAAGTAGGCATCGATAGGCAAATTGATTGTCGGCAACCCCGCACTGTCGGCATCAACAGCAGCCCCCCGGTCGGGTACCGCCCCTCGGGCTGAGCCCTTCGACAAGCCTGTCCTGAGCGAAGCCGAAGGGCTCAGGGCAGGCTCGCGGGACGAAGCCTGGTCGTCGTCGGGCGACCGATCCGCTTTCGACTCCTTGATGGCCTGGGCCAGGAGCCGCGTGTACAGGTCGAACCCAACCGCACTGATGTGGCCATGTTGACGTGAGCCCAGCAGGTCGCCGGCCCCACGAATTTCCAAGTCACGCATGGCAATCCGGAAACCGGCGCCCAGGTCGGTGGCCTCCATCAACGTCTGCAAACGCTTACGAGCATCCTCCGGCAAATCCCTGTGCTCGTTGTACAAGAAGTAGGCGTAGGCCCGCTGTGCACCACGGCCCACCCGGCCTCGCAGTTGATACAACTGCGCCAGCCCAAACATATGTGCACCATCGACAATCAGGGTGTTGGCATTCTGGATGTCCAGCCCGCTCTCGATAATTGAGGTGCACACCAGAACGTCGATGTCGCCGGCTGCGAAAGCGAGCATCGTTGTGGCCAGTTGATCCTCATGCATCTGACCGTGGGCGATGGCAAAATATGCCTCGGGCACCAGCCGGCGCAGCCGCTCAGCCATGTATTCGATCGTTGCCACGCGGTTGTGCACGAAGAAAACCTGCCCACCGCGCGACAGCTCCCGTAGGATTGCCCGCCGAATCAGCTCGTCGTCCCATTCTGTCACCTGAGTTGTGATCGGCAGGCGCTCGTCCGGGGGCGTATCGATGGTACTCATATCCCGAACACCGGTCAAGGACATATGCAACGTGCGCGGAATTGGCGTGGCCGTCATGGACAACACATCGATCATCGTACGCAGTTTCTTCAGCCGTTCCTTGGCCTTCACGCCAAAACGATGCTCCTCGTCGACAATCAGGAGACCGAGGTCCTTAAACGCCACGTCCTTCTGAATTAGTCGATGGGTGCCAATGATTACGTCAATTTCCCCACCCTGGAGCCGCTTCAGAATCTTGTCCTGCTCCGACGCGGAGCGAAAACGAGACAGCATTTCAACCACAATGGGGAATGGTCGGAGCCGTTCTTGGAACGTGTTGAAGTGCTGCTGGGCCAGAACCGTCGTCGGGACCAGCACAGCCACCTGCTTGCCATCCATCAGCGCTTTGAACGCCGCTCTTACGGCAACTTCCGTCTTACCGAAGCCGACGTCGCCCACCAGGAGCCGATCCATCGGCCGTTCGGACTCCATGTCGCGCTTGATGTCCTCGATGGCCTGAAGCTGGTCTTCCGTCTCCACGTGTGGAAACGCCGCCTCCAGGGCTGCCTGCCACGACGTGTCCGGTCCAAAGGCGTGACCTTTTGCCACCTCTCGCTCGGCATATAGCTCCAGGAGCTCCTGGGCAATGTCCTCGATGGCCTTCTTGGCCTTCTGTTTGACACGCTCCCAGTCGGCTGTACCCAGCCGCGTGATCCTTGGTGGTAGGCCGCCCACGCCGACGTAGCGTGCAACCCGATCGACCTGGTAGGTGGGTACATAGAGCTTGTCACCCTTGTCATACTCAAGTACTAAGTACTCACGTTCGGACTCACCCACGTCAAGCTTGACCAAACCACGGTAGACAGCGATCCCGTGCTCGATGTGGACGACGTAGTCACCGACGGCGACATCGGCAAAGAAGGCTTCAGAAGCGTGTTTGTGCCGGCGCACCTGCCGGGATCGCTTAGGCATCCGCCAGCCGAAGATTTCACCATCCGACAGGACCGTTATCGATCCTTCGATAAGCTCGGAGCCTGTCCTGAGCCCTTCGACGTGGCTCAGGCCTGTACTGAGCGTAGCCGAAGTGACAGACCTGCCGAAGGGACGCCGCTTTCCTGACTCCCCACCAGAGCGGACCATCGTCCAGCCCTCACTCAACTGTCCGTGAACCAAGGTGATTGAGCCAGGCTTCGGGGGCGCATTGACGACCTGTAGCGGCGTGATGTAGACGCCCCAGTCCTCGTATAGCTCGGCCAGGCGTGGTGCCTGGCGTGTCACGGCGACTATGCTATCGCCATCCGCCATCATCTCCACGGTGTCGGCGACAACCTCTTGGAGCTGACCACCGTACCGCGGACTGGGCTTGAAGCACGCGGCAAGCCGCGCCGCTGCAGAGCCGGTGTCCTGGGCCATGTCGCTTCTCCTGAGCCCCGTCGAAGGGAAGGGCTGTCGAAGAGTCGTCGTTCCGGCAACGGGGGCTCGGTCGTCACTTCGACTATGCTTATCCCGAGCTCCGTCGAAGGGCTCAGTGTGGGCGTGGCCGAGCACCAGGGGCCGTCGCGCCACAAGCCGGCGGCGAAGGTCGGTCCACGATGCATATGGCGATGCCTCGAAACCGCGAGGGATCTCGTGGGCCGCTTCCTGCTCAGCGCGCTGGGTCTCGGCCTGGCCGGCCAACTGGTCCGCCACGATGTCCACTTGCCCCCAGTCATCGACAATGATGCGCCCCTCAGGGGGGAAATAGTCCAGGACTGTCGCCGCCTCGGGATGGAGCAGCGGCTGGAACAAGCCGATTGCTGGGAACACGTTTCCCTCACCCAGATTCTTGAGATACCGTTGAAACTCACCCTGGGCCAGTGGGTGCAACGTAGATAAATCCACAGCCTGCAACTCGCGAGCCACCGATGGTCCGCGAAGTGGCAACGCTTCGTGAGCCGGTGTCACCACCGCCTGATGAACGATCTCCTCGGAGCGCTGTGTGTCCAGGTCAAATCGCCGTAGCGACTCAATTTCATCGCCGAAAAACTCGACGCGCAAGGGTCGGTCGTCAGCCGGCGGAAAGACATCGACAATGCCACCCCGGTGGCTGAACTCTCCCGGCTGGTCCACCATAGCCGTCGGACCATACCCCAGGCGATACAGCGTGTGAAGAAGGTCGCGCATGGCGATCCAATCACCCTGCTTCAAAACTCTAACCTCGGCTTCGAAGTCCCACGGGGGCAAGGTCCGGTGCACAAGAGCGCGCGCCGAGGTTACGACGATAGGTGCCAACGAAGTATCATGATCGACATACAGTCGCGACAGAGCACGCAGGCGCTGACTCAGGATCTGCCGATCCGAGGCGACGCGCTGATAAGGCAGATGCGCCTGAGCCGGGAACAGGAGCACATGTTCGGGATAGGGCGTCCAAGCCTGGAGTTGCTCGTAGTACTCCTGGGCCCGCTCCGTTCCCGGCACGATTACCAGCAAGGGGCGGCCCAGG
>JBHIAO010000284.1:0-7466 GCA_046758565.1 Anaerolineae bacterium | reverse complement strand
TGGCCACGATCATCCCCTCGATTGCCGGCAGCGGCCGTCGCAGACTCGGACCGTCTACGACAAAGTGGACAGGCGGATCGCCGATGAAAACAAGCGGCTCGTCGCCGGCTGGATCCCCCAACTGCTGCGTCACTGCGCGGCTGACCAGGACACCGGAGAAGCCGTGCTCTGCCAACGGGAAGTCGGACGACAGGTGGCTGGCGACCAGGTCGCGCAGATAAGGACCCGCGTTGGACAGGTTCTCGAAAGCAAGGACGTTGACCAGCTTGCTTCGCCGGCGTAGCCCGGCGGCGATGAGCGGCGCGACGTCGGGCAAGCTGCCAGCACCGACGGCCGTGACGATCATGCCGGCGTCGCTAATCTCTTCAGCCACCTGCTCAGGCTCGGCGGTGGACACAGCCCTTACCCCATCGACGATGATTTCCCTCGTCTCCGGTCCCCCGACCAGGCGAACCCCGTAGCGGCCGACCCGGTTGAAGTGATCCGCCACGACGGGGTTGCGGGCAGCAAAGACAACTTGATGGCCCGAGGCGCGCAACAACTGGCCGGCGAAACCGCAGCCGATACGACCTGGTCCAATGACAACCGCTTTCATGTCACCATCTCCTTCTCAAGTATAGGCAGCGGAAGCTCTCCGCACAGGGCACGCTGGCCGGCGGTGTAGATGTAGTCGGCCAGGCGCAGAGCAATGTCAGGCACGCCCTTGAAGCCAGGGAAGCTTGAGACATCCACCACGTAGGGGCGGCCATCGCTCACGATTACGTCCAACCCATACAACTCCAGCCCGAAGGCCTGGCCGCAGCGCATGACGATCTCACGCAACTCCGGGGTAACGGTGAACGGTTCGCCGATCTTTTCCTCGTAGGTCCGGGCCGGCCAGACCCGCTTAACACCAAAGAGCTGACCGCCGATGCAGTAGATCTTGCGATCGCGTCCCCGGGGTTTGTGGTAGCACTGAGCGAAGACAGGTCCCCCGTTGATGGATATACCGTTCAGTTCATCGGCATCCCAAATGACGCGCACCCCCCGGCCCTGGGAGCCCCGGTACGGTTTGATAACCAGCGGCCCGGCGTCCAGGAGGGGGGCGAGCTGGCTTGGATTGGCCGTCACATAGGTGTCGGGGGCCGGCACGCCGGCTGCCTGCAGGACCCGGGTGGTGATGATCTTGTCCCGCAACATCGCCGCAACCGGGTACGGGTTGAGGATTGTGGCGCCGGCGGTGTGCAATGCTCCGGCCAGGCTCAAGGCCAAATCGGTCCCCGACTTAAGGACGTACAGGTCGTGCTCGACTCGCACCCTGGCCAGGTTGGTCAGTCGCTCCTCCGGGTAGATCGCGTCCACCCTCACACCCCATTCTTCGAGCAGCCGGATGACCTCCGGCATGATCGGGCTCTTGCGAGTCGGTGGATGGCGCAGCATGATTATTCCAATTTTCACGATCCTGGCTCCTTTCGGGCGCGCCACATGACATAATCAGCCAGTCTCTCGTCTGCGTCAGGCACGCCGGTGTAGTTCGGAAAGTCGTTGACCTCGATAACAACCGGGCCGTCGGAGGTCTGGATACAGTCCACTCCATAGAGGTCCAGGCCAAAGAGCTCGCTGCAGCGACGGCCCAACTCTTGCAGGGCCGGGGTAAGTGGCAGCAATTCAGCTTTCGAGCTGTGGCCGGCCAAGCTGGCAGGGAGCGATGTCCTGAGACCGTTAAAGGGGGAGGGTTTACGGACAGCCCATATCTCGTCGCCGACGGCGTACAGTTTCAGGTCATAGCCGTCGTTTGGCAGATACTGTTGAGCCAGAGCCGCCGGCTCCGGCCACTCCAGCCCGGTCAGCTCGTCGGGCGTCTCGACGATGCACAACCCCCGACAGTTGTCGCCAAAGATGGGTTTGAGGATGAGCGGATAGCTGGCGCTGGGAACCTGGCCGGCCAGCTCCTCCACCCGGCCGAGGAAAGTGCATGGCGTTGGCACGTTTCCGGCCGACAGTGCGACAGCCATGTCCGCTTTGTTTTGGACACCAGCGACAGCATCCCGGCGGTTGATGGTCAGCACGCCTCGCGCTTCGGCCCAGGCCAGCAGGCAGAGCAGGGCCTGGCTTCGGCCTCGGGCCACGATGATGTCCAGACCCTCCAGCCAGTTGTCATCTCCCATCTCAAAGGAGGTTGCATCCGGGTCGATCAAGGTCACGTGGTGACCGTGCGCTCGCAAGGCGGCGCTCATGCCGGCCGGCTGGGCATGGGTCAGGTAGCGCCCCTCGACAAGGATGCCGATGTGCAGCCGATGGTCCATCAGACAACTCCCTCCAGCACGTCGTTATTCGCTGCAACTGTTGCTGAGAATACCACGTCCCGCGTCTGGCCAGACACCGGCCATGAGATGTACCAGGCTGGCACCGATGTCTAATCGACCCGCGCCCAACCGACCGGCAAATGCCGGATTCAATGCATCCAGCGGTTGTGCAGTCCCTCCAATCAGCTCGGCCACCTCCCGAACCGTCAGTGAGGACGCCATGCTGCGGATGAGGGCTACCTGACCGGCCGCGAACGGTGTCGCCATGGAGGTGCCGCTCCACCAGGCGTAGCCATGAATGGGAAAGGTGCTGTAGATCGCTTCACCTGGCGCGGCGACGGCAACCCAGTTGCCGAAGTTTGCAAATGTCGATTTCGTGCCAGTCGGCCCGACCGACGTCACGGCCAGCGCGCACTGGTCAGCCGCCGGATACTGCTCCACATCGGCACTCAGGTTTCCAGCAGCGGCAACAACCACGACACCGCTGTGGGTCAGTTCGCGGATCGTGTCCCTCAGCAACTTCGAGCGCGCCGGTGTCCCCAGGCTGAGGTTGATGACGCCGGCGCCGTTGTGACCGGCGTACAAGAGTGCCTCAGCAAGAGTGAACATGTTGCCGCGGCCGTCCGAATCGAGTACGCGCAGCGGCATGATCTGAGCCTCGGGTGCGACGAGATGAATGATTCCGGCCACATGCGTGCCGTGCCCCGCCGCTTCGTCCACCAGGGAATCCCCGTCGTCGTCCAGGCCGTTCGGTTCGTCCTCGGGCACCGGGTCATCGTCCACGAAATCGTAGCGCGTCACCGCCAGGCTGGTCGTCAGCGCCAGGTGATCCAGTTGCACGCCGGTGTCAAGGACGGCGACCACAGCGCCTGCACCGCGGCTGATGTCGTGCGCCGTTGTCAGGCTAAGTACTTCAACGGCATATTGTCCGAAGAAGGGCGCGGAGTCGTGCCCGCCCCAGGCGTGGGTGTCACGAGGGTTGGCTTCAGGTGCCTCAGCAATGAAATTCGGCTCGGCATAGGCCAACCGCCTATCGTTTTCCATGACCTGTACGATCTCATCCACCGTCGTTCCTGGTGGCAGTTGCAGCAGGTAGATGTCCCCGCTATGGGGCAACACTGCGACCGAAGTGGTGCCGTAGGTGGCGTTGATGGCGCTTATCGTGGCGCCGGCAGCCGGATCCAGTTTTACGATAACCTTGCCCGTTTCATAGTCAGCGCCCCCATCCCCGCCCGCAGGGTTGGCCC
This sequence comes from Anaerolineae bacterium, assembly GCA_046758565.1. Classification (GTDB taxonomy): domain Bacteria; phylum Chloroflexota; class Anaerolineae; order Epilineales; family JAANWY01; genus JBHIAO01. The sequence goes on along the minus strand of JBHIAO010000284.1, from coordinate 3,934 downwards.
AAACAGGGCTCAGCATGATTGTCAGGAGCACCACACCAGGTGACACCGCTGTGATCAAACGTTGCAGTAATGTTCGGAAACTCATTGAAGCCACCTCCCAGAATCAGTGATCAGTCATCAGTCATCAGTCATCAGTTTTGTTAGACACTGAATACTGGTCACTGATAACTGGTCACTTTAGAATATTCGTTCGGAATGTAAGATTGTCGAGGTAACTACGTGCTGCGTACTACGTGTTGGCAAACTAACGCTGTCCGACGAGAACGAAGGGCGCCCAATAGTAGGGGTGGGCGTACTGCGCCTTGAGCGCCAGTTGGGCAGCCCGCAGAGCCGCCGCCCGCCCTACCTGGTCGCGCAACTGGGCATACCACGTCGCCATCAACTCCCCGGTCGTTTCATCCTGCACCAGCCACAGGCTGACCACCAGGGTTGCAGCGCCGGCGCCGAGAAAGGCACGGGTCAGCCCCATGATCTCATCCCCGGCAATCACCTGGCTGCGCCCCGATTCGCAGGCGCTCAACGTGACCAGGGTGCCAGCCAGATCGAGTTGCATCACATCGGCGGCCATCAGCCAGCCGTCGTGCAGTTTCAGCGCCGAGAACATCGGGTTGTCGGTGCGGAACAGACCGTGACACGCCAGGTGCACAACGTCACAGCCGGGCACTTGGGCCTGCAGCGCAGCGAGGGTTGCTTGCCCATTAACGCGCACCTCAGCACCGTCGAGGTGTCGTGCAACGGAACAGGCTTCGGCCGCCACGGACGGGATCAAGGAATCGGGCACGCCCAGCACCAGGGCCTTGCCCGAATGGCGCGGTGCACGCGCCTGACAGAGCGCCAACACGGTCGCGCTGGGAGCATATGAGATCTCGAACCGCTCCAGCAGGTACTGTTCGCCGTCAAACAGGGCGTGGAACGGCACCTGGTGCAGCAGGCCATGGGGTACGATCGCCAGTTTCCGTGGCGAACCGTCCTCGCGGGATGGCAAGTCGGCCGCTTCGTCCAACACCGCCTCAAGCGGTGCCATTAGTTCATCGTGGAGGGACGCCAGCACACGCTGCGTCGACCGCTCCAGCAGCGTCATGTGCCGATCGACAAAGGCGCGCCCCGCCCGAAAACGGTCCCATTGGGCGGTCAGGCGCTGCAGAAGCCGCTGCACCACCGCCGCCGTGCTGAGGCGGCGCACGACACGGATGCGGCCGCGTGCGGAGATAAATGCCATGATTTCATCGCCGACGAGGTGATAGGCCAGCAGCACCACTTCAGGCGGGAGTTGTGCCTGGATGGCATCCAGCGGCAAGGACACCTCGAAGGGGTCGGCCGGGGCTGTACCGGCGGTGGCATGCAGACGCAGCCGGCTGATTTCCTGTTCCAGCTCAACGGCTCGCGCGTGCAGCTCAGGAAGAGGGATCCTGCGCTCGCTGTCGCCAGTGCTGCCAAGCATCTCATTGTAGATCGCATTGAGATCAGCCTGCAGGGCCTGGAGCTGCGCCGCCAGGTCGGGTTCTGTCGGCGTGGCCGGCTTCGTCTCGATTACGTTGGTGATCAAGTCCACCAACACACGGGACTTGGCTCGTTCGGCCACGGCAAAGGCCTGTCGGACACTTCCTTCGTCGCCGCGAGCAAGATGCAGTTGCACCAGGCCCTCGTAGGCGGCCGTCTTGTCACGCAGGAAGGACGTGCGCACCACCTCCTGCGCCAGGGTGCCGCGCAAACGTTCAATCTCATCCACCGCCGCTTCAAGCAGCACCTGCGATTCCTCGACACGGCCTTGCAGCAGGCGCAACTGGCCGAGCCGCTGGTTCAGCCGGTAGCGCAGGTGAGGTAATGCCAGGCGATCAGCCAGTTGCTGTGTCGCCACCAGGTGCGGTTCAGCCTTAGCCACGTCTGGCTGCAGCAAGTCGGCGATGCGCATGTGCGCGTAGATCCGCTGAACCGGCCAATCGTTTCCGGTGACGAGGGCCAGCGCCTGACGCGCCGTCGCCAGGGCTGTGTCACGATCAGCGCGAGCCGCCAGCAACGCCGCCTGTTCCAGCATCACACTGGAGAGCAATGGCACATTGTCGGCTGCGGCGAATAGGCTGGCGGCCTCGGCCAGAACTCGCTCGGCCGCCTCCAACTGGGACTGGACGATCAATGCCGAGCCCATACCCCACAGTGCGCGTGCTCGATAGTGCGCCATGCCTGCGGTCTGCAGCAGACTGTCGGCCTCACGGTAGGCCGCCAGAGCCTCTGGGTAGAGGTTGAGCGCCAGATAGGCATCGGCCGTGTCGAGCAAGAGAACGTGTTTGTCCGCCAGCGCCTCGAGGGAATCGAACAGGCGACGGGCCTGCTCGAGAGTGTCGAGGCTGCGCGTGTAGTTGCCGAGCAGCAGGTGGGCGTCCCCAATGTTGATGAGGGTCTCCGCGTGTAGCAGAGTGAGCCCGGCCTCGGCACGGATAGCGGCAGCCGCCTCGAAGGACGCCAGCGCCTCGCTTCCTCGGCCAAGGTTTAATAGAACGATGCCTCGGTTGTTGCTGATGTCGCCGATGTGCTCGGTCATACCGAGGGCCAGATAGTGCGGTTCGGCGGCCGCGTACGCGCTGAGCGCTTCCTCGTAGCGACCCATTCGTCTGTAGGAGACGCCACGGTTCTGATGTACGAGCGCAGCGAGCAGGTTGGACTCCGGTGATGCCAGTGCTACATCGAGTTCGCCTGCACGGTCGAGGGCGTCTATCACGGTCTGGCCGGCGTCGAGGGCCTTTTGATAACGTCCCATGTCGTTGAGCACGCTCATCAGGCCGACATTGGTGCGCAACGCCTCCAGGTCTTCGCCGAGAGCGGCGTATCCCTGACGAGCGGACTTGATCAGACTGAGGGCAATGTTCAATTCACCGTTGATGGCATGCGTCTGGGCGCGTATGTAGGTCGCGCGAGGCGCAGCCGCCGCGGCGGCTGCGCTATCCGCCATATCGGCGCACAGATCGGCCAGACGACGCGCTTGGCCCGGGTCGCGGCGCACCAGGTGCGCTGCAACGTCGAGCAATTGAGACAGGCCGTCTGCATGAAGCAAGTTAGCGGCCCGCAAGAACGCTGACTGTTGCTCCCGCGTCTCAAGAGCGAGCAGATTCTCTATAAGCTCAGGATTGAGCTCAGAACCAGGAGATGTGGACATGGCTTTTATACCTGCAGCTCAACCGTCGCGATCACAATCTCGAACTGGTCGGTGCTCAAGACCATCTCATACGCGCCGGCCGGAATGGCCTCGAAGTCGAATTCCCCCAACTCGTCGGTAGTGGTGATGCCTAGTTCGGTGGTGCCGCGCAGCAGTTGGACACTGACGATGTCAGGCGCAACATCGCCCTTCGGAAGGACCTGGCCGTTCACGTCGAGGTGCTTATCGCGGGCACGCGGCTGGACGTTCAAGGCGATGTCGGCCAGGTCCGTGGCGTAGATAAGCTGTCGCTGCGGGCCTTGTGCGTCGATCCCGCGTGCGCCAGCCGCCGCCAGTTGCACCCCGCTATCAAACGTCAGCGTTGCGATGAGGCGCTGCAGGAAACCAGGCTGTCGCCGACCTTGCGCGTATGCTTCAAAGCAGCGTACCAGAAGGTCTCGCACTTCCGGTGACGGTGCAGCCAGAACAATGGTGGCGCTCACCTGGGCAAACGCGCGCAACCAGCCCACGTCAGCCCGGGTCGCATCATCAGCGATCGCTACTTGCGCAGCCACGGCTGTGGCTTCTTCCTCAGTGAGGATGCCCTCAATCCAGTCAACAAGACGGGCAAAGCTAAGTGCGTTGGTCTTAGGCATGTTTCATCTTGTCTCCAATGGCGTACGTAGGCTTTGCTACTTCATGAAACCGAAATTTAGTATCCTGGTGGAGCAGAAAGTCACTCCTTTCGGTTCCATATACTTTCTACTTGATAAATGCACGCAAGGGGCTCGGAAAATACATGAG
>JBHIAO010000283.1:0-7472 GCA_046758565.1 Anaerolineae bacterium | reverse complement strand
ACAGTATGACCCCCAGTACTACGAGCCCAAGGACTATCAGAGGCAGATCGAGGTGCAAAGGAAGAATCCGTAGGGCTCGCAGAGAGAAGGAGTTGCGCGTGATCTCCCATGTGGAGCACGAGTCCCTCAACCTCACCGGGTTGTCCCAAGCGGAGGAGGAAAGAGGAAGGGGCGCCATGAGCCAGGGTTCCGACGCGTTCATCGTCGTCTCTCATCTGACCAAGGTTTTCCATCCTCTCGAATTGCGCCTGCGGTCCGTGCGTCCCGTCCGCCGCCAGCCACCTGTGTGTGCCCTTCGCGAGCTCGACCTGACCGTCCGCCGGGGGGAAATCCTGGGCCTCCTGGGGACGAACGGCGCCGGCAAGACGACGCTGCTCAAGATCCTCGCCACGCTCGTCCTGCCGACGGCGGGCCGCGTGACCGTAAACGGCCTTGATGTGGCGCGCGAGGCCGACAAAGTCAAGGCGATGATCGGGTTCGGCACCAGCGAGGAGCGCAGCTTTTACTGGCGGCTGACCGGCCGCCAGAACCTGGAATTCTTTGCCGCCTTTCAGGGTCTGGGCCCCCGGGCCGCCCGCGGCCGCATCGAGCAGCTGCGCGGGGAGATCGGCCTGGAGGCCCTGGATCGTCCCTTCGGGGTGTACTCGACGGGGATGAGGCATCGGCTGGCCATCGCCCGGGCGCTGCTGCGTCATCCGCAAACGCTGCTCTTGGATGAGCCGACGCGGAGCCTGGATCCGCTGGCGGCGGGTGAGCTTTACCGGCTGATACGGGAGACGTTGGTCAAACAGATGGGGTGCACCGTCGTGCTGGCCACGCACAATCTTGGGGAGGCCGAGGAATTGTGTGATCGCATCGCGGTCCTCCATGGGGGCCGGCTCGCCGGCTGCGGGACGATACGGGAGCTGCGCCAGCAGAGCGGCCGCCACGCCACCAGCCTTACCGGCCTCTTCGCAGATCTGACCGCGAGGAGCGCCCTCCCATGAGGTACCCAGCCGTGTTGCCGCGCGTCGGCCCTGCCTCGGTACGCACGGAGTTGCGGAAGGTCTGGGCCTATATGAAAAAAGAGTTCCTGATCGAGATGAGTTACAAATTCGCCTTTATGTTCTCCGTCTTTGGGATCTTCACGAGCATTGCGACGTATTTCTTTATTGATCGGCTGTTCGGAAGCCAGATGACACCTGACCTCGCGCCTTTTGGCACGCGGTATTTTGCCTACGTCCTCGTGGGCAACGCCTTCTTTGCCTACGTGGGGACAGCGATCGGGGGCTTCTCCGGTCGGATCGCGGCAGAGCAGACATGGGGCACGTTAGAAGTGCTCTTTGGGACACCGACCAGGCTCTGGGTGCTGATCGGGGCCGTGATGGCGTGGAATGCCCTCTACGCCTCGGCTGAGGTTGTCAGCTATTTTGTGGTGGGCAGCGTCGGATTTGGCGTGGAGTTCAGCCGGGTCAACTGGGCCACCCTCATAAGCATCCTGGGATTGGTGATCGTAGCCTTCAACAGCCTTGGCCTCGTCGAGGCCGGCTGCCTACTTGTCTTCAAACGCGGTGCGGTCGCAGCCTGGGCCTTCAACAGCGTGTCGGCGTTGCTTGGAGGTGTCTTCTTCCCGGTGACCGTCTTGCCGCCGTGGCTCCAACGCATCGCCGAGTGGAATCCCGTCACGCACGCGGTCCGCGGCCTCCAGCTTGCCATCTATCAGGGTGCACCCGTCACGCAGCTTGCACGTGAACTGTGGGTGTTAGGGCTCTTTTGCGCTGTTCTGGTGCCCTTGGGTTTATTCAGTTGGGGTTGGGCCCTTCGCCGCGCCCGGATAGATGGGAGTCTTTCCCTGCATTGAGGGGTAGCGCGAGTGGCCGACTCAGTAGCCGCTTGACCCCTGTTTGACCGCCGGCAAGACCCATCGCTACTCCGTGGAGACCCCCTTACCTGCTGGAGTGCCGGGACGGCAGAGCCGGACTGTGGCGGCCCAGCCCTTCCGCGCTGCCACCACAAGACGGTGAGCGACCCAGCGCAGGTAGCCGCACACCGTGAGGGATCCGGGAGCCAGGCCGTAGATGGCCTCGAGCTCCGCGAGCGGGGGGCACAGAGCCCGGAACGCAAACCGAACTTTGCCGGCAAGTCCCTGCCGGTTTGCTAGGTAGAGAAGTTTGCCCCAAGGCTGCGTGCGGGGCCGCTCCAGCGTTCGGCGCAGGATCCGGGCTGCAAGCCTTTGTGGCTCTGCAGGGCGAAGTCGGGTCAGGACGTGCGGCGGCACGCCCACCAATCCGAGGCCGCTGCACAGGAACAGGCTGCTGTAACAGGGCGTACCGAGACCCCAGTCCTGCGCCACCTGAAGGGTCCGTTCCCAGAAGGCATGGCTGCGGTTGGCCTGGGCCACCCAGGCCACGTCCACCAGGAGCGAGAGTTTACTGAACCCCTCACGGTACGCGTGCTCTGCCTGCTGGATCAGCATGTGATGGGGCTCTGGAGCGAGCACTGGGGCATCCCAGAGATGGGTGTTCTGGGCCTCAGCCCATAGCTCCGCCATGCGGATCCGGAAGACATAATCATCAGAGGGCGAACTTCCATTCACCAGGTGCCAGTGGAGGTGGAGGAGGGGAAGGCCCGGTGCCCGGCCGCCGTAAAGGACCGAATTCAGGTACGGCCCCGTCCTCGGGGGACAGGAGAAATCCACGGGGCGCACGGCGGCGTAACCCCGGCGCTCGAGGACTTGGTGGGCAGTTGGCACGTCCTCCGGCGCTACTAGCAAATCCACGTCAAAGAAGGAACGCGCGCCCGGATCGGCATAGACGGTTTCCGCAAGAAGGGCTCCCTTCAGCAACATCGTGGGCACCCTGCCCTGATGGAGCGCCTCGAGGAGCGGGGCGAGGTGGAAAGCCACCTGCGCCCTACGCGCAAGGCAGGCGTATCGCCGCTGATCGAGTTCCTGGACGAACCACGCTGGGAGTCCCACCTCATCCCGCGACACGCCTCGCAGGTTGGATGCGAGCAGGGGGGTGATGTGGTTCTCGTCGGCGACGACAAGGACCCGGCGCCAGGACCGGACCCGCTTCGCGGCGGCCGCCAGGACCGTCGCTCCAGCGCGTGACCCTGGGGGTCTGACCCACAGGAGCAGCCACGCTTCCTCCGGTAGAATTGCGTTGAGACGATCAGAAGGTTGGTGCGGTTCCCCTGGGTGCATCGCCTTGTAATTTAGCATCTTGAATATTAGATACGGGGAGGTGGGCCAAGTGGCCGTGGCCCGATTCCAGGCCCACGCCGCGGTAGCGCAGTCGGACGTAGGCATCGTCACACTGCCGCGCTGAGTCTCTAAAGATCGGCACGCTCCACCCCATGACCGCCTTTCTCCGCTTCGACCCGGCGAGGAATCTCACCTGGTCACCCGCAAGATCCGGCGCATCACTTTAGCAGGAACTAAATGCGGAGCCGTTATAGCTTTCCGGACGTACAATAACGCCAAAGAACCGCGAGCGGTGAGATAGCCTAGGACACGATGGAAGGGGGTCTCCAGAGAGATGCGCCGACCATTTCTCTCCATGCTTACGACCTTGCCATACACGTGCGCCGGGCACGTAATCGGTAAATCACGAAAGCGACTCCGGTCACCTTTCGTGATGATGTACGGTCCTTCACCATCTCTGCCTTTCTCAATCACACGATGCGTAGTAAGCACACTTTCAGTTTCGTCTCTTCGGTAAGCCAAAACATCGCCGATTTTAGCCTCGACAAATGTTACTGGCTTCACAGTCAAGACGTCTCCTTTTCTGATAAAAGGGGACATGCTCTCGCCTCGCGCCGGAGAGCGGATATGATAGCCATCCCTCAGTAACTCGATGAAGATCTGTCTTATGGCGTCAGCCGATATCATGTTGTCTACCGTCCTTTAGTCAAGCTGACCTCCTCGAGTTTCATTCCATGATTCCATCATCCTGTTCCCACCACTCTGGCCCTTGGGAGATTGGTGAGCTCGACCCGTTGGGAGACGACCCCCTCAGGTAAGTCAGCCAGAGGGGAACCCATCGTCTGTGCATCCAGTGGCTTCGTGACCTTGTTTGTGGCTCGCAGCCTCATAGGCTTTCTTCTCTAGGCTTGCCAGCTCTTTGAAATAGGGTAGACAGGGACTGAGATCCCCCGTCTCAAGCCAGGCGTCCATCGGGCCTTGGCCGCAGTATGGCCTCAGAGTGCAGCTCGGACAATCGTACGCTTCGCTTGGCCGGGCCGACTCTACGAGCTTGACCAGACTCCTCCAGCCGGACGCAACGTCGCCGGTCTTGAGATCGTACTTTGGAATGGGCAGGGCGACACAGAGATTCATCTCCCCGTACGGGGTCACGGTCAGGCTGTCCTTGCCGCACGAGCAACTAAACATTCCCTTGTCGGCCCCACACCTTTCCTGTTTCTCCCCGCCGCCCTCGGCTCTCCACTCTTGGTAACCTACGAGCTGTTCGTTGACTCGGACCACGTCCTGGGGCATCAACCGATAGTTGAGGGGTTCCGGCGATTGGTCGGCGCGCGGGTGGATCTCGGTCGAGTAGACAAACCGGATCCCCCACCCTTCCACCATGGCCTTGGCCTGCTGCACTTCATGCTGATTAAGGGTCATCACCGCCATCTTGACGAGTAAGGGCATCTTTCGCTCGCAAAGCAGCCTGACGCCCCGGACGAACCGTTTGTACGATCCTTGAATCCCGGTGACCCGCTCGTAGGTCTCTGCGGTTGCACCGAAGATCGAGACCTCAACGTTCGTGGGCTCAAGGGCCTGGATCCGATCGGCTCGTCCCGGGCTGATGAGGGTAGCGTTGGTGAAGAGGGTTATGGCGAACCCCTTGCGCTTGGCATAGCCGAAGATCTCAAAGACGTCCCGCCGAGTGAAGATCTCCCCCCCGGTGAAGACGAGATGGAACGTGCCTTGCTCGGCCAACTGGTCGATGATGGCATAAATCTCCTCGCCCGCCAGCTCCCCCGTGGCCTCATGGGTGGGGTTATAGCAGTGGACACAGCGCATGTTACAGCCGTAGGTGAGCTCGATCGTGGCCTCAAAGGGGATGCGCTGTTCGGCTGCCTTCTGGTGAAAGCGTGACCACCACTGGCTCTCGCTGATTTCTGCAATCATGATTGCCATGAATTACCTCGAGGCTAGATGGGGACACTCCTTCCATCTTTCCGGAACGTCCTGTGTCTCTTGATGGCCGCCATACAGTGGTTATGGTAGATCATATAGTGCCTGGTGTAGTTATGGGTGATCCAGGGGACATAGTCGTCTTCTTGGACAATCTCGGCCTCTCTCGCAATTCGGTCTTTGATGATCGCCAGCGGCGATTTCCGACTGTGAGTCTTCAGCCGCTTCATCCCCACCCCATAGAACTGGTAGGGATCCGAGGTCAGGAAGAGTCCCGCGGTCTTGAGCACCCTGAGCTTCTCATCCAGAAGATCAAGCGGCTTTGCAACGATATCGACGACGTTACAACTCGAGACGATATCGAAGGTTGCGGCCTTGAAAGGCAGGCTGCTTCCACAGGCCACAACGAATTCCACGTTCTGGCAGCGTGGAGCATGGAGCCGCCGCCACTCATAGCGCTTTCCCTCGCGATACAGACGATATCGGGTCAGGCCTCGGGGGCGTCCTTTGAGAATCTGACTCGCCAGCAACAGGGTCTCGAAGGAGATGTCAATACCGTAGGCAAATCGGCATCGCTGGGCCTGCCTGGCGAGGAACCCTCCAACGTGGCAGCCGATATCGAGGGCCAGGCCGCCTCGGCCATTGCTGTGGCGGGCTGCAAAATTTTCCAAAACGGCGTGGGGGTTTTTCGCAGGATACTGCTGCAGAAAACCGTAGAGTGGGTCGTGGAGTCCTACGATCGAAGCCAAATCGTCATAGTGGTTACAGAGATATGGCCCCACCTGGGTGAGAAAATCAAGCACCCCCTCGCGGGTATATTTTCTCTGCGGCGGAAAGAGCTCCTCCTGAACACTCTTGAGATCCAGCAAGACCTGATTCATGAGCTCTGTTTGCATGGCTTCGCTCAAGCAGCCGAGCGCCTGGCAACTCCCAACGAGGAAGTAGTAGTTATTTCTGAGGTACTTCGGCGTGTCATAATGCAATATGGGAATTCCGCCTACGACCGGGTACCTGGCCTGGCAGCGTTCGCACCGGAGGATCGCTTCCAGAATGTCGCGGGGATCCTCGTCGTCATGCGTGAGCAATCTTTCGATATGCAAGGCCCCGTGACAGGGACGGGCGTCCACTCTCCGGGGGCAGACGAGAACTTCGAGAGCCTCTGTGTACACCATAGCCTTTCCTCGTTCTCTAGAAAAGAGGAGGCTACTCTCTAGGAGCTTTCGGCGGAGTCCTCCGCGTGCCCGGTCCGATCTTGGCGGCAATTGTGTGATGTATTACATCCGCCGGGAATTCTAGATTTCCATAACGTTGTGGCGAATCCGGAACACTGGGTCAGCACCGCCTGGGTATGGTTGAGCTTGACCCTGATCAGGCGTGGGCGCAGATACTCTTTCCGGGTCTTCATCTTGTCCCTCCTGTTTTAGCGTTTCTGAGAAAATCGACGATGCTCGGATTCTTGGAAAAGCCGAGCCTCTGACATGGAGTCTTGAGCACAAGCTGCTGGCAGAATTCGAGCGCACAATTGATGGCCGTCCGATCCCAAAATGGAAGAAAAAGCTGCGAAAAAAGATGACTGGCGAACGTTCCCTTCGGTTCGTCCCATACTCGATGTTCTGGATGGTGCCCGATGAAAAAAATCCGCTGCACCTCCACAGGTCCAGGGTGCGGCGTGACGTTTAGCTGCAATCCTGACCACGGGCTTCCGTACGCGTAGAGGCGTCCACCGAGATGTCTCAGGATCAGGCATTCATCGGAGAGGATGCGGACCGCTGCATGGCGACGCCACAAGCCGCCGAGCGTGCTCTTTCCCGCACCAGAGGGGCCCACGAACACCATTCCTCGACCGCTGTCGTCAATCCCCAAGGCATGTACCATCACCCCTCCGAATCGAGAGAGACGGTTGACCAACAGCAGTTGGCCGAGGGGTTGCATGAGGCGGGGCAGAAACCACGGGCGCGGGGAGTGCTCCGAGGAGACAGGAAAGACATACACCTCGGCCTCCTGAAAATCATCGGTCACGAATGCGACAATGTTTCTTTCCTTGGTGAGGGTATCGAAGATCTCAAAGATGTATCGTGAGTCTTGTCGATAGAGTCGCCAGTGTTGTTCTGCATCAAAGATGGGGTGTGTTCGAGAGAAGTCGGGGCAGTCGTCACACCGGACACGAAGCCGGATGGTTTCCTTCCCCTCTCCCTCAAAGGGCTGGTAAAATGGAAGTGGAGGGCCCACCATGCCGGGGTCTGGCCATGCGAGGAAGAACCCAATCCCGCCGATGCAAAGCTTCACCGGCCCACCTGGGTTTCGTTCTTTAGGGGCCTGAGTTCGCTCTCTTTGGCTGATCATCAGGATG
>JBHIAO010000282.1:0-7632 GCA_046758565.1 Anaerolineae bacterium | reverse complement strand
GATGAGCTAGACCTGAGCTACATCGAGACCTGGGCTGGGCGCCTGAGCTTGACCACCCTGTGGCGTGAGGTGCGGCGTCAGGCCCGAGATCGAACGTGAAACGTCACACCGTTTTCGTCGGAAGCTGCTAACCGGAGCAGGCAAGGCCTGGCAGATCGAGTTCTCGCGCCCCACAGCTTTCGCACTCTCAGCGAATCTTCACTCAATATTCATACCCTCCTCTGAGAAGTAGGCGTAACCTTGTATGTGGAAACGTTCGTCGCGACGTCACCAGGTAGTCGCCGTGCGCGCGTGGAGCAACCGGCGGCGACAGGACAAAACGCCCTTTGCCACTGCGGCGCTGCCGATATCAGAGTTCCGCATGCACGGATCAGAAGGCCGTCCTGCTCGTAGCCAGATTGTACAGCTTTGACCGCGACATCTTCAGCGGCGGGCGCAAGTGGTGCATCTCCGTGCACGATGGCCGCTCTTTGTGGACGGCCAGCTCGATGCCGAAGGGGTGGGGTCGGCCGGCGACGTCGGCTACCCGGACAACCAGCCGCCCACGGATAACTGTGGCTTCGCACGTCGATACAGTGTACGCATCACGCGCTGGGATTCGCCGACACCGGCCTGCTTAGGTATAATTGGGTGGACGTGATAACTCAAGAAAGGAACAATTATGATGAATGCTATCAGTGTGCTAGAAGTACCTCAGGACGTTCTGGATTCGGCCCGCCTCACCATTCCCGAGTTAAAGGTGGAGATAGCGGTCTACTTGTATGCTCAAGGACGTCTGTCCATCGGTAAGGCACGCGAGTTGGCCGGCATGCCGTTGTGGGAGTTTCGCCAATTGCTAGCTTCACGCCGTATCCCGCCGCATTACGATGAGGTTGACCTGGATGAGGACATAGCCACACTCCGCGAGATGGGGCGGCTATGATCGTAGTCAGTGATACCTCACCGTTGACCAATCTGGCTGCGATCGGACAGTTTGATCTCTTGCGTCACCTATATGCCAGGCTACATATCGCCCACGGTGTATGGAACGAGTTGAACGCCGAGGGTAAACGCTGGCCAGGTCGTGACGAGGTTGCTGCGTCCGATTGGATTGAACGACACGAGGTACAAGACGGGGCCTTGGTAACCGCGTTGCAGCGCGACCTGGATCGAGGTGAGGCCGAAAGTATTGCTTTGGCCTTGGAACTTGGTGCCGACCTGATCCTGCTGGACGAAAAAGAGGGTCGGCGTGCAGCTCAGCGGTTGGGGCTCCGCGTAGTTGGCGTCGTAGGTATTCTATTGGAGGCTAGGGCGAATAACCTTGTTGATGCCGTACGCCCTCACCTGGATGCCTTGCGTCAGACCGCCGGTTTCTACCTAAGCGAGTCACTTTATCAATACGCACTGGAACTTGTAGGGGAAAGCGACAAGTAGATCACGGTTTTCACTGGAGAAGACGCCAATAGTGGCCAACGGGAGATATTCCATGCACCGATCCCAGCTCTTCAGAACCGCCGCCTGGATCGCGTGTCTAATGCTAGCGTGCCTGATTATTCCGGGTACCACCCTCAGCCACGCCGATTTGGCAATACGCAATACGCAACCCTTCGACTACGCTCAGGACAGGTACGCAATACGCAATACGCAATGGAGTTCCTCACCCAAGATCACCCCGCGCCTCCTCGCGGAACTAGGTGCCAAAGACGAAGTCGACGTCCTGGTCTTCGTCCGAGGCCGGCCCGACCTGACGCCGGCCCGGGTGCTCTCAACGAAGAAGGCAAAGGGGCGGTTCGTCGTCGATGCGCTGCGCTCGACGGCTGAGCGGACACAGGCTGGCTTGCGCCGGCTGCTGGACGCGCGCGGAACTGACTACCAGGCCTTCTGGATTGTGAACATGCTGCGGGTTCAGGGGGATCGCGCGCTGATCTCCGAACTGGCAGGCCGGCCTGAAGTCAAGAGTCTTGGGGTAAACCTGAGCATTTCAGGCCTTGAACCAGGGCGTGAAGTGCGGCTGCTGCCGAGGCTCATGGAATCGACGGTGGAACCGTGGGGGATCGCAAGCATCGGTGCGCCCTTGGTGTGGGGACGAGGCATCCGAGGGCAAGGGATCGTGGTGGCCGGCGCTGACACGGGCGTTGACTGGGACCACGAGGCGCTCGTTGAGCAGTACCGAGGTTGGAGCGGCGGTGGCGCGGATCACAACTACAACTGGCACGATGCCATCCATGACAATGACTCCCACACACCTGACGGTAATTCCTGCGGCTTTGACTCGCTGGAGCCATGCGACGACAATGGTCATGGCACACATACTATCGGTACGGCAACCGGTGGCGGGACGCGGGAAATTGGCGTGGCGCCGCGCGCGCGCTGGATCGCCTGTCGCAATATGGAGGCGGGTTTCGGTACGCCGGCTTCGTATGTTGAATGCTTTCAGTTCTTCCTCGCCCCCACCGCTTTCGATGGTAGGGACCCTCAGCCTGACCTGGCGCCGCACGTGATCAACAACTCTTGGGTCTGCCCCGAGATTGAAGGGTGCGACCCAAGCGACCCGCTGTGGCAAGATACGATTAGACCGGCCGTGGAGGCGCTGGCGGAAGCGGGTATAGCCGTCGTGGTTTCGGCCGGGAACCGAGGTCACTTAGGCTGTGAATCGGTTCTAGCTCCGCCAGCCATTTACTCGCAGTCTCTCAGTATTGGCGCTGCAGAACAAGGGAACCGGATCGCCGGATTCAGTAGCCGGGGGCCGGTAACTGTCGATGGCAGCAATCTTCTCGCTCCCGATCTGGTAGCGCCAGGCGTGGGAGTCTCTTCCAGCATGCCCAATGATGGCTACGCAAGTTTGAGTGGTACCTCTATGGCGGCCCCGCACGTGGCCGGCACGATCGCGCTCATGTGGTCGGCGCAGCCGCTACTCATCGGTCACCTGGCGGTCACCGAGCAGGTACTCCGGGCCTCGGCTACTCCGGTCGCCGACGACACCTGCGGCGGCGATCCCGATGGCCAGCCGAACAACGTCTACGGGTGGGGAGTGATCAATGCCGATGCCGCTGTCCGCGCTGCGGAGACACTGAGAGAGCTTCGAGGTACTGTCACCGACGCTGTTGGCAATCCCTTGTCGGGTGCTGACGTCAAGGTCGTGGACATGACTTGGGGCGTCGAGATTAGTCTGCAGACAGCGCTGGATGGGCGCTACACCAGCTCATTGCTGCCGGGAAGTTATCGTGTTGTGGCCGATACGCCGGCCCATTTCGCCGCATCGGCAGTGGTTACGGTGCCGGTAGATGGTGCTGGGACCCAGAATCTGGCACTCCTGACCTGCGTCGACTGGAATGGGGACGGGCGAACCGGCGTGTTCGAGATGCAAGAGGTGGCCGGCGACTGGCAGAACGAGCACTTTGATCCTAAGCATGACGTGAACGGTGATGGGGAACTCAACGTCATCGATGTAGCCATACTGACGGCCCATTTCGACGAGCCTTGCTCTGGGGTGACCTTCTATGGCTCTGGTTCCAGGCCCAACGGGTCGAATGGGTCGGGAACGCTGAGGGGCGAGCCGGCACGGGTTTCCAGTTCCAACTCGTAAATGATCTCGGGTTTGGCATAGGGCTTTCGCGTCTTAGCATGACTCTCGACTGCCTCCCCTTCTGCCTCAATCCCCTTGCTCCCGATGCGCGACATGGACTCTGCTCCTCTCTTGCATTGCTTCTTAGCCTGGCATCGTGATGCACGAAGTGTCTGCGCAGGGGGGTGGCGCAGTTCACGTTTTGGGCAGGCCTAACTATGGGGCAGGCTTGACTTCTAGGCAGGAATGCGCTTGGGGCAGGCTTGATGGTGGGCAGGAGGAGCCTTGGTGCAGGCTTAGCTTCTGGGCAAAGTGAACCACTCAGAAACCTGGCCAGGGGGGAAACCAGGAGACAACAGCAGTACACCAGTCGGTGAAACTGGGAAATCTATTCAACTGCTTTCTTTTAGTAGCATGAGTGACACGTAATCCTTTGCCGGAAAGACATGGAAAAGTAAGAATCTGGTAAGAAACTGGTGACAAAGCGACATATGGCTTGGTGTCGCCAATGTTGAACGGAACTCACCCCAGGGCTGATTGAGAAGCGGGTAGGGAGCAATTGGATCGAGATGGCCTCGGCGCAAAATGAGTTCCTGCCAGAAGCGGGGGCGCAGGGTAACTACTCAGCCACTTCGCGTCTGGCGAATGAATTCGCGGCAACACTTGCGAAACCGGCCTTCGCCGGTTGGATTTCGAGTCGCCGAAGGGCGACTTTGCAATGGTAGGCGCGGTTTCAACCGCCAGCAGCAGGGAGGTTGAGTAGTTACGACGCAGGTTGCTCGCAGCATGCAGGTGTAGGATAATTGAAGCATGCATGTGCCTGCGCCTGATCAGAGTGGGTATTTCACCACTCGCCTGCCGGCCGACGACTACCTGTGGACCGCCGGCTTTTTCAACGAGCGCTTCCCCGACGTTGTGTCGCCTCTGGGGTGGTCGGTCGTGCGCCGGCTGGTCGAATGCACGGCCTTCCGTGAACCCCTAAGCTTCATCGGGTATCGGCTGCCAGACGATTTCCCCCTCACCAAACTGTATCGCGGCCACGTCTATGCCAACGTCGGTGTCTTCCAACGGCTGTACCGCGTGTTTCCTCAGGCGTTAGTGCCTCAGGGCGCCGGCCGCTACTTCCCCAATGCTGATACGTCGCTGCGTTATGCGGTTTCGATGCCGAATCCGGTGCGATTTCTCCAATCTGTCGTGCGCACGTTGGTGTCGGAACCGGGGTGGCACCCATTCAACTACGTGGTCTGGGATCGATTCGTCCCTCGATTCGACCAGCAGGTGGCTGACTGTGTTCGACAGATCGAGGCGGATGGCAGGCCGCCGGCGCTGCTGCAGCAGGTCGAACGCCTGATGGATGCCAGCCTGGATCTGTTACGCCTGCACCGCTGGAGTCTGACGTACGCCGATATTCTGTATGAGCTACTCCAGCGCCTGCTGTCAGCCTGGGTCGATGCCGGCGACGCACGCCAATCCGAAATCCGAAATCCGAAATTTGAAATCCGAAATTTGAAATCCGAAATCCGAAATCCGAAAGCGGAACTCATCAGCGGCCTGCCCAACAAGTCGACGGAGACCGACGTGAGCCTGTGGAGGCTGGCGGAGCGGGCCGCCGGCTTGGACGCGATCGCCCTGGATCACTTGCGGGCCGGGCACTTTGACGCGTTCCTGGATGGCCTCGATAAGACACCGGCCGGCCGGCGGTTCCAACAGGCATTTGGTGACTTCCTGGCGCGCTACGGCCACCGCTCTCCAAGCCTGGATCTTTGGTATCCAGCGTATGCGGATGAGCCGACCGGCGTTCTGGCCTTAGTCGTATGCCTGCTGGACGATGCCAGCGAAGGGCCGGCGGCCCGGGAGCACGCCCAGGAGCAACGCCGGCTGTCCGCCGTCCGCCGGGTTGGTGAACGCTTGGGTGACTTCCCGATCCGCTGGTGGACCTTCCGTATGCTTCTGTGGCTCACCCAGCGCTACACCCTTCTGCGCGAAGATCAGCGGTTCTACTGGCAGAAAAGCATGCATGCCAAACGGCGGGCATTCCTGCGCATCGGTCGGGCATTGGCGGCCGAGGGTGTGCTTGCCACAGACGACGATATCTTCTTTCTGACGTTGAGCGAGATCTCGGGGGTCGTTCGGGGTTGGCTGAAGGTGACGGAGCTACGGGATCTGATCGCGGATCGACGAACGCAATTTGCGGAGCTACAGGGCACAGCGTATCCGGCGTTTCTTGAGGGCCAGTCACCGCTCTGCGGGGTTGGTTCGACTGGTGAGGAGGCACCGCAGGAGTTGTCGGGCCTGGCCGCCAGCCCGGGACGGGTGCGAGGGCCAGCGCTGGTCGTCAGCGGGCCGTCGGCTTTGAACGATGCATGGCAGCGTGCCTCATCCGACAGTATCTTAGTGACCGGCAGCACCGATCCGGCCTGGACACCCCTGTTTCTACGAGTCGGGGGGCTGGTGATGGAGCGTGGGGGGCAACTGTCGCATGGTGCGGTGGTGGCGCGCGAGTACGGATTGCCGGCGGTGGTCGGCGTGGCCGGCGCGTTGGATCGTATCTCTGACGGCCGGCTCATTGAGGTGGATGGGGGTGCTGGAACAGTGACCCTGCTACAAACGTGATGCGTGATGCGTGACGACGTGAAAAGAGGAACTCGGGGGAACTAGAGGGGAACTAAGGGCAACTAGAGACATATGTGTCCACTGGCGGTTCTTAGTTCCCCTTCGTTCCCCTTAGTCTGCCTGACTTGACATATCGAGGCAGACACGGTAACATACACGCATGATGATAAGCGTTCAGACCTCCAAGGTTTTGGTTGAGAATTTGACCGTGTTGGGCTACCAGCAAGGCCCTGAACCCCGGCATTTGGCCGTTCGCGCGGAAACCTCGGAGGTCTGTTGGACATGGTCTGAACAGTTATCCGTGGTCAACTGCGACAGCCAGGCCAGTAGGAGGGTATAATGCGTGCCGAACAACTCCCGCTCTTTCCGCAGCGTGGTGCTAAAGGCGAGTACGGCGCTCCGCTCATCCGGACACCGGACCTCACTTCCGACTCATCCCTGAAATCAGCGGTTGGTGAGTTTGACGCTCACATGGTGCGTGAAGGCTTTACCGAGAACACGCGGAAAGCGTTTCACAGCGACCTGAGGTTGCTGATGCGGTATCTGGGTGGGACAACGTCGGTGAGTGAGGTGAGCACAAAGCACCTGCGAGATTTTCTGGTCTGGCTGCTGGACGGTCGCGGTGTGCCCTGTAGTCCGAAATCGTACGCCCGGCGTGTGACAACGCTGAAGCGCTTCTTCGCCTGGCTGACCGAGGCTGGCGTAATCGCTGGCGACCCGGCGGCGCCGATTCCCCACCAGCCGGCTGACACACCCCTGCCCGACATTCTCTACGATAGCCAGGTTGAGGACCTGTTGTCGAGTACACAAGCCCTCATGAATGATCCCGACCATCCAGATGCGCGGCCACATCTCCTGGTGCGCCTGCTGTTGGAGACGGGCATTAAGAAGGGTGAGTGCGTGCGGATTGCGCTGGATCACATCGATCGGTCGGACCCATCGGGGTCGGTGTTGTACGTGCGCTACGACAACCCACGCATGCGCAAGAAGGAGCGAAAACTCGCGTTGTCGCCCAAGCTGGTGTCGGTCCTGGACCGTTATCTGGCTGAGTATGAACCGCAGACGGAGCTGTTCGAGTGCACGGCCCGCAATCTGGAGTATGTGTTGAACGATGCGGGGACGCGAGCCGGCATCGATCACATTGCGTTCGAGATGCTACGCTGGACCAGCGCCGTGCGCGATTACCGGGCCGGCATGGACCCGGAAGACCTGCGCCAGAAGCTCGGCCTCTCGCCCATCACCTGGGTGGACGCCTTGCAGAAGATTGAAATCCTGGCGGGGCCGGCGTTGTGAACAGAGGGGACAGAGGAGCCAAATGAGCCAGAGGAGCCAGAGGAGCAGGGGATGAGGAGACGCGCTGACGTGGTGGCGCAACCCGCATCGCGTTTCACGCATCACGCTAGGTTCTGACGACTAATGGCTAACGCAATTGCTGCTGAACAAGCCCTACAGTTCCACCATGCCTCTCTGGTGTT
>JBHIAO010000281.1:0-7687 GCA_046758565.1 Anaerolineae bacterium | reverse complement strand
CTATCTCTGTTTTTCTGTAAATACTGATTATCTGCGCCGTTAGTATACACCCGGACGGTCAGTTAGGCAAGTAGCTACCGGGGATTCCGAAAACGTAACTACTCAGGCCGGGGGCTGGTAGAAGTCCTGCCCTTCAAACAGTGTCTTGATCACCGGCGCAGGACAGCAATCTCCGATCCCAGATCTCCAATCTCTAATCTCCACTCCTGGCACACTTTTGACAGATATGGATATTTTTGCTATACTACTATGGCACTCAAAAAACTGTGTGGATCATAAAATGGACGTTTCGAACGCCATAGAACTGGATAAGCCGGCCTCAACCGGCCGGCGGCGGTCAGTGTGTTTGCCCGCCCGTCTCTGAGCCGAGACACCTGATTCAAGGATGAGGTCGCCTGACGCGGGAGTCATCCGCGTCGCAGCGACCTTGTTTGTTTCTGCTCGGCACTCGAGGGAGAGGCCACCTTTGACGCCATCTGTCAGAGCGTGGCCTTTTTTGCTACATTGAGCACAAGTGAGGAGACGCAGGACAGAAAGTGATTCCCGCATTGATTGCGCAGTGAGAGGTCGTGAAACGTAAAACGTGCAACGTGAAGAGACCCTTTCGCGCATCACGTTTCACGCCGTCCGCTGCTCTATCGACCTGCTCACCGGAAGCTATCTCATGCGTTGAGGAAGGACCTACAATGACACCTATCGGATATCCCCCCAAGCAAGGCCTCTATGATCCGCAGTTCGAGCACGACGCTTGTGGCATCGGATTCGTGGTCAACATCAAGGGCGAAAAGTCGAACGAGATCGTCCGCAAGGCGCTTACCGCGCTCTTGAACCTGACCCATCGGGGTGCCCGGGGTGCCGAACCCAACACCGGTGACGGGGCCGGCATCCTTCTGCAGACGCCGCATGCCTTTCTCCAGAAAGCCTGTGCCGAGGCCGGCATCCACCTGCCTTCCTTCGGCGAGTACGGCGTCGGCATGGTCTTCCTGCCCCCGGATCCCAACCTGCGCCGGAACTGCGAGAAGGCGTTCGAGGAAATCATCGCCGAGGAAGGGCAACGCCTCCTCGGGTGGCGGACCGTCCCGACGAACAACGCCTCGCTGGGTGAGACGGCATTGTCGTGTGAACCCTCCGTACGTCAGGTGTTTATCGGCCGTGACCTCAAGATCCAGGACGATATGGCCTTTGAGCGCAAGCTCTACGTCATCCGAAAGCGGGCCGAAAACGCCATTCGGTACTCGGGGATGAAGGGCAGCGATTACTTCTACCTCACCAGCCTCTCCTACAAGACCCTTGTCTACAAGGGGATGCTCACGGCAGAGCAGCTCGAGGAATACTACCCCGATCTCTCAGATCCGGCCATGGAAGCCGCCATTGTTCTAATCCACTCACGGTTCAGCACCAACACCTTCCCCAGTTGGGAGCGGGCCCATCCTTACCGGTACTTGATCCACAACGGTGAGATCAATACCCTCCGAGGCAACGTCAACTGGATGCATGCCCGCCAGGCGATGTTGGAATCCGATCTCTTCGGAGATGACCTGCCCAAGGTCCTACCCGTCATCCACCCCGACGGGAGCGACTCGGCCATGTTCGACAACTGCCTGGAGTTCCTGACGCTGGCCGGCCGGCCCCTGCCTCTGGCCGTCATGATGATGATCCCGGAACCGTGGTCCAACCACGAGAGCATGAGCGACGAGAAGAAGGCGTTCTACGAGTACCAGAGTTGTCTCATGGAACCGTGGGACGGCCCGGCCTCCATCGGCTTTACCGATGGCACAGTGGTCGGTGCGGTGCTTGATCGGAACGGCCTGCGCCCTTCACGGTACTACGTGACCAAGGACGACCTCGTGATCATGGCTTCCGAGGTTGGCGTACTGGACATTCCGCCGGAACGGGTGGTGCACAAGGGGCGTCTCCAGCCGGGTCGGATGCTCCTGGTGGATACCGAACGAGGGCGCATCGTGGGGGACGAAGAGTTGAAGCACGGGATGGCGACCGAGCATCCCTACCGCCTGTGGTTGGATGAGCACATGCTGGCGCTGGAGGATCTGCCGAAAGCTCCGCCAGCTCGAAAACGGGAGCCGGCATATGGAACGCTGCTCCAGCGCCAGCAGGCCTTCGGCTACACCTTCGAAGAACTGCGCATTATCCTGGGACCGATGGCCAGAGACGGTGTGGAACCTGTCGGCTCCATGGGAAATGACGCGCCATTGGCGGTGCTGTCTAACAGGCCGCAACTGCTCTACAACTATTTCAAACAGCTCTTCGCACAGGTGACCAATCCGCCCATCGATTCCATTCGCGAGGAGATCATCACGGCAACGGAGACCATGATCGGTTCTGAGCGAAATCTCTTGGTTCCGGAACCCGAGAGCTGTCGCCAGATCAAGCTCGAAACGCCGATCCTGAAGAACAAGGAGTTGGAGAAAATCCGATATGTTAGTCTCCCCGGTTTCAAGGCGGTGACCCTGCCGATCCTTTTCACGGACCGCGAGGATGGCCCGGGACTGGAGCGGGCCATGGATGAGCTATGCCGCCAGGGCAGCCGCGCCATCTCCGAGGGGGCCAACATCCTGATCCTGTCGGACCGGGGGGTTGACCGTGAGAATGCGCCGATACCGGCGCTGCTGGCGGTGGCGGGCCTGCACCATCACCTCATCCGGGAAGGCACACGTACAAAAGTGAGTTTGGTGCTCGAATCGGGAGAGCCACGAGAGGTACATCACTTTGCAGTCTTGATCGGCTATGGTGCCGACGCAATCAATCCCTACCTGGCATATGAAACGCTAGATGATATGATCCGGCAGGGGATGCTGACGGATATCACTCTTGACAAGGCGGTGAAAAACTACATTAAGGCCGTCGTCAAGGGCGTTGTCAAAACCATGTCGAAGATGGGTATCTCCACGATCCAAAGCTACCGTGGTGCGCAGATCTTTGAGGCGATTGGCCTCAATCAGACCGTAGTCGACAAGTACTTCACCTGGACGCCCTCGCGGGTAGGCGGAGTGGGGATTGACGTGATTGCTGAGGAAGCTCAGATGCGGCATGCTCGCGCTTTCCCGGACCGCCCGGTCAATGGCCGGACTCTCGATGTCGGCGGCCACTACCAGTGGCGCCGTGATGGGGAGGAGCACCTCTTCAATCCGGAAACGATCCACAAGCTGCAAGAAGCTTGTCGCACCGACGATTACGAGGTCTACAGAGAATACGCGGAACTGGTAAACAACCAGTCAAAGACGCTCTACACCCTGCGCGGGCTCCTGGAACTGAAGTTTGCACCCGAACCCATCCCTATCGAGGAAGTCGAACCCGTGGAATCCATCTGCCGGCGTTTCAAGACCGGCGCCATGTCCTACGGCTCCATCAGCCAGGAGACCCACGAGGCCCTGGCCATCGCCATGAACCGCATCAGTGGCAAGAGCAATTCGGGCGAAGGCGGAGAAGATCCTGCGCGTTACAGTCCCCTCCCCAACGGGGATTCACGCTCTAGCGCCATCAAACAGGTCGCATCGGGCAGGTTCGGTGTCACCAGCGAGTACCTGATCAACGCGGAGGAGCTCCAGATCAAGATGGCCCAGGGTGCGAAACCTGGAGAAGGGGGGCAGTTGCCAGGTCGCAAGGTCTATCCCTGGATCGCCAAAGTACGACACTCGACACCCGGCGTGGGCCTGATCTCGCCGCCCCCGCATCACGACATATACTCCATCGAGGACCTGGCCGAACTGATCCACGACCTCAAAAACGCCAACCATCACGCCCGGATCAACGTCAAGCTGGTTTCGGAGGTGGGGGTTGGCACCATCGCTGCCGGCGTAGCGAAGGGGCACGCCGATGTGGTGCTGATCAGTGGGTATGACGGAGGTACCGGCGCCTCACCCCAGAGCAGCATCAAGCATGCCGGCCTCCCCTGGGAGTTGGGGCTGGCTGAAACTCACCAGACCCTGGTGCAAAACAACTTGCGCAGCCGGATTGTGGTGGAGACAGACGGGCAGCTCAAGACCGGCCGAGATGTCGTCATCGCAGCGCTCCTGGGCGCGGAGGAGTTCGGATTCGCGACGGCTCCCCTCGTCGTACTGGGGTGTGTCATGATGCGAGTCTGCCACCTGGATACGTGCCCGGTGGGTGTGGCAACGCAGAATCCAGAGCTGCGCAAGAAGTTCACCGGAGACCCTCAGCATGTCGTCAATTACATGCACTTCGTCGCCCAGGAGATGCGCGAGTGGATGGCTAAGCTTGGTTTCCGCACCATCGACGAGATGATCGGACGCACGGACAAGCTCGAAGTGCGGAAAGCCATAAATCACTGGAAGGCGAAGGGACTGGACTTCTCTCCGATACTGTATCAGCCGGAGGTTCCGCCGGAGGTGGGCCGGTACTGCCAGGTCCCCCAGGATCATGGGCTGGATAAGGCGCTGGACAACCAGGTGCTTCTGGGACTCTGCGAGCCGGCGCTCGAGCGTGGCGAGCCGGTCCGGGCTACTCTCCCCATCCGCAACACCAACCGCGTGGTGGGAACGATCCTGGGTAGCGAGGTCACCCGGCGCTACGGTGGAGAGGGCCTGCCGGAGGACACCATCCGACTCCACTTCGAGGGCTCAGCCGGTCAGAGCTTCGGTGCCTTCGTCCCCCGGGGCATCACGCTGATCCTCGAAGGGGATTCAAACGACTACATCGGTAAGGGGCTTTCCGGCGGAAAGATCATCGTCTACCCGCCTGAAGGTTCGACCTTCAAGCCTGAGGAAAATATCATTATCGGCAATGTGGCGTTTTACGGGGCAACGAGCGGGGAAGCCTACATCCGCGGCATGGCCGGCGAACGGTTCTGCGTCAGGAACAGCGGTGTGCACGCCGTCGTCGAGGCCGTGGGCGATCATGGCTGCGAGTACATGACCGGCGGGCGCGTCGTCGTGATAGGCCCGACGGGCCGAAACTTCGCCGCCGGCATGTCGGGCGGCATCGCGTACGTGCTGGACGAGGCCGGCGATTTCCACACCCGCTGCAACCAGGAGATGGTCCACCTCGAACGGCTGGAGGACGAGGAAGAGATTAAAGACGTGGAAGATATGATCCGCCGGCATGCCGAGTACACCGAGAGCGTCCGTGCATGGACAGTTCTGGCGCTGTGGGAGGAGATGGTGCCGAAGTTCGTCAAGGTCTACCCCAAAGACTTCAAACGGGCCGTCGAAGCGATGAAACGCGTTCAGGAACAGGGCCTGAGCGGCGAGGAAGCCGTCATGGCCGCCTTCGAAGAGAATAAGCGCGATTTGGCACGTGTCAGTGGCAATTGATTTTGAGATTGGAGAGTGGATATTGGGTATTGGAGATTGAACGCCAATACCCGATATCCAATATCCAAATGTTGGAGGATTTGGAATGGGCAAACCGACTGGATTCATGGAATACGCGCGCGAGCTGCCGGCAGATCGTCCACCGGAGGAGCGGATTCAGGATTGGCAAGAGTTCCACCTTCACTTTCCGGAGGAAAAGCTGCGGGTGCAGGGCGCACGCTGCATGGACTGCGGCATACCCTTCTGCCACACCGGCACTCTGGTCAAGGGGATGGCCACAGGCTGCCCGATCAACAACCTGATCCCCGAGTGGAACGACCTGGCCTACCGCGGGCTCTGGCGAGAGGCGTACAACCGCCTGCGCAAGACGAACAACTTCCCTGAATTCACCGGTCGGGTCTGCCCTGCCCCGTGCGAGGGGTCCTGCACGTTGGGAATCAACGCACCACCAGTCACGATCAAGAACATCGAGTGTGCCATCATCGACAAGGCTTGGGAGGAGGGCTGGGTGGTCCCGGAACCACCTGCCAGGCGCACGGGTAAGAAGGTTGCCGTGGTCGGCTCTGGTCCCGCCGGCCTGGCCTGCGCTGACCAACTCAACCAGGCCGGCCACTGGGTGACCGTCTTCGAGCGCGCCGACCGCATCGGGGGCCTGCTCATGTACGGCATCCCCAATATGAAACTCGACAAGCAAATCGTCCAGCGCCGCGTTGACCTCATGGCGGCGGAGGGTGTGGAGTTTGTGACGAACACCGAAGTCGGCAAGGATTATCCCGCCAACAGACTCCTCAAGGAATTCGACGCCGTCGTCCTGTGCGGGGGCGCCACCAAGCCGCGTGACCTACCGATCGAAGGGCGGGAACTCACGGGCATCCACTTCGCTATGGAGTTTCTGCATGCAACCACCAAGACCTTGCTCAATGGACATTCTCCCTCCCCCTCGCAGGGGGAGGGCCGGGGAGGGGGTAGAGAATACATCTCCGCCGAGGATAAGGACGTCATCGTCATCGGAGCCGGCGATACCGGCACTGACTGTGTCGCCACCTCGGTGCGCCACGGATGTAGGAGCGTGACGCAGTTCGAGATCCTGCCCGAGCCACCCATCGAACGCGCGCCGGACAATCCGTGGCCGCAGTGGCCGAACATCTTTCGCGTTGACTACGGCCAGGAGGAGGCAGCCGCCGTCTTTGGACACGACCCTCGCATATTTTGCATCATGACCAAGAAGTTTGTCGGGGATAAAAACGGGCACGTCAAAGAGTTGCACACTGTCCAGGTTGAATGGGACGCTGGCCACAATGGCCGGCCCACCTTCAAAGAAATCCCCGGCACCGAGAAGGTATGGCCGGCCCAGTTGGTTCTACTGTCCATGGGCTTCCTTGGTCCGGAAGACCGGGTCCTGGATGGCCTCGGCGTCGAGCGGGATGAGCGCTCCAACGCCAAGGCCAGGGTCGGCAGGTACGCCACTAGTGTGGAAGGTGTTTTCGCTGCCGGCGACATGCGTCGTGGTCAGAGCCTCGTCGTCTGGGCCATCGACGAGGGACGCGGTGCTGCCCGCGAGTGCGATCGGTACCTGATGGATTCGACGAACCTCCCCTGATGATTGTTTCTTCATCATTATTCGCCAGACACGAAGTGGCTGAGTAGTTACCGGCTGCGTAAGATTTCCTCACGCCGACCCATCCCTACACTGGTTGATAAATTCTATTTTATAGGGAGGTATGTTGAATGTCTAGCCATCGGCTGAATCGATATGGCGAGTATGCACCGCTAGTCCTGCGACTGGCTGTGGGCGTGGTTTTCCTGGCCCACGGTTGGAGCAAGTTCGGGGATTTGAACGGGATCGCCCAGATGTTTGGTGGCATGGGCATGCCGGCCCCCGTCCTAATGGCCGCACTGACTGCTACCATTGAGACGCTGGGCGGGGCCGCGCTGATCCTCGGGATCGGTACCCGAATCGCCGCGGTGTTATTGTCCATCCTCATGTTGGTTGCCATCGTGATAGTAAAATCCAAGGTCGGGCTGATTGCACCGATGGGCGCGCCGCTGCCAGGCGCCGAGTTGGACCTGGCGTTGCTGGCCGGCGTTGTGGCCCTGATTCTGCAGGGTGGTGGCCGGCTGTCGTTGGATCAGGCCGTGCTCCAGCGTGCGTAGCACGCCACCCATCTCACCGTTTTCATCCTGACTGAAACAACCAAATAGCCAACTGAATAGAAGAGCCCACTATCAATGGCGATAGCGGGTTCTTCCTTTTTCGCTGTCTGGTAGAAGAGCAACCGCTGTGTAACGTGGCACAGGCCGTGAAACGTGAAACGTGAAACGTGATGCGTGAGGTTCACGAATCACGTTTCACGTTTCACGCATCACGCATCACGCCGAAGCGTAGCCAAAAGCCG
>JBHIAO010000280.1:0-7715 GCA_046758565.1 Anaerolineae bacterium | reverse complement strand
GGGTCCCCTGACCCGCTAACGGAACTACATTTGGTGTGAACATTGATGGAAGAACATATCGTCCTGCGCGACCTGGATATTCTAGGGATCGATGACATCGGGACATACATTGCGCACGGTGGCTATGACACGCTGAAACGCGCGCTCAGAGAGATGTCGCCCGCCGACGTAACGCAGGTGGTGGCGGAATCGGGGTTGCGCGGCCGGGGCGGGGCCGGCTTCCCCACCGGTCGCAAGTGGATGTTCCTCCCCAAGGGCGTGTACCCGCGTTATCTGGTCGTGAATGCTGCTGAGGGGGAGCCGGGCACCTTCAAGGATCGCCAAATCCTGGAGCGCAACCCGCATCAGCTCATCGAGTCGGTGATCCTCAGTGCCTATGCCATCGAGGCCAAAGTCGCATACATCTACACGCGCGGCGAATATCTGAAAGCTCTGTCTCAGATGCAGATGGCCATCGATGTCGCACACGAGCGTGGGTTTCTGGGAGACAACATTCTGGGAACTGAGTTTTCCTGTCACATCTATCTTCACCGAGAGGGCGGCGCCTACATCTGCGGTGAGGAAACCGCGCTTCTGAACTCGCTGGAGGGTTATCTCGGCCAGCCACGGGTCAAGCCGCCGTTTCCGGCTGTCAAGGGGCTTTACCAGAAGCCGACTATCGTCAACAATGTCGAGACCCTGGCCAACGTTGCCCCCATCGTCGAGAGGGGCGCCGAGTGGTTCTGTAGCATCGGGACGGAGCAAAGCCCGGGTACAAAGATCTATGCCCTGAGCGGGCACGTGCGCCGGCCCGGCAACTACGAGCTCCCTATGGACATCACGTTGCGGGAATTGATTTACGAGTATGGCGGTGGCGTGCCTGGTGACCGTGCAATCAGGGCGGTGATCCCTGGCGGTGTCTCGGCACCAGTGCTGACCCAGGAGCACCTGGATATTACGATGGACTTCAACTCCCTTCAGGCGGCCGGATCGATGTTGGGTTCCGGTGCTGTGATGGTGTTTGACGAAACAACTGACATGGCCTGGGCGGCTCATCGAATGATGCGCTTCTTCAGTCAGGAGTCGTGCGGAAAATGTGCACCATGCCGCGAGGGAACCTACTGGTTGGTCAACATCATGACGGACGTGATGCGCGGCACCGGGCAGATATCGGATATTCCGTTGATGGAGGCGGTCGCCAATCAGATCATGGGCAACACACTGTGCCCTCTCGGTGACGCAGCCGCCAGTGGACCGACTCTCTCAACGCTGAATCATTTTCGTGAAGACTACATAGCCTGCATTTGTCAGTGACCAGTAATCAGCTATCAGTGATCAGTTAGCGGCTACTGGTGACTGATCACTCAATGTCATTAAGTTAACGAGAGATCAGACTTCGGAAGTCTCAAAGGCCACGTGATGAGTGGCATCCTGAGCCAGTATCGGGCCAGTTTGACCCACGAAAATCAGTGCTCGGAGACTTCCGAAGTCTTAACTTGTGAGATTGACGGATAACTGAACACTGAGAATACGGAATTGGTTGTTAATGTCTGGACGTAGTGACAAACTGGTGACTGTCACCATAGACGATACGAAAGTGCAGGTGCCTGACGGCGTCATGGTGGTCGAGGCAGCGAAGCAGACCGGCATCGAAATCCCCGTTTTTTGCTATCATCCCAGGCTGACGCCGGTCGGTATGTGCCGCATGTGCCTCGGTGAGGTAGGCTTGCCTAGCCGAGATCGGGAGACGGGCGAAATCCTGGTTGACAAGGATGGGAACCCCGTCGTTCGATGGTTCGCCAAGCTACAGACAACCTGCACCACGCCGGTCTTGGATGGCATGGTCATCCGGACGCACTCTGAAGCAGTCGAGGTGGCGCGTCGGGCTGTGTTGGAGTTTTTGCTGTCGAGTCACCCGCTGGATTGTCCCGTGTGTGATAAGGGCGGTGAGTGTCCGCTGCAGGACCTGACGTACTCCTACGGCCCGGGCGAGAGCCGCTTTGACTACGAGGACAAGTTCCACTTCGAGAAGCCGGTTCCGTTGGGGCCGCTGATTGCGTTGGACCGAGAGCGATGTATTCAGTGTGCGCGCTGCACGCGGTTCCAGGACGAGATCGCCGGCGATCCCGTGCTGAGCTTCGAGAATCGTGGCCGTGGGATGGAAATCGTCACGTATTCCGATCCGCCGTTCAGCTCCAAATTCTCGGGTAATACGACAGACATTTGCCCCGTCGGTGCGCTGACCAGCCGCGACTTTCGATTCCGCGGGCGCGTTTGGGAGTTAGAGGACACACAGAGCATCTGTCCACACTGCTCCGTCGGTTGTAACATCATCGTGGGACACCGCGCTGGCGAGATTCGTCGGGTCATGCCGCGGGAGAACAGCGCCGTCAACGAAATCTGGATCTGTGACAAGGGCCGATTCGGACATCACTTTGTCAACAGCGCAGACAGGCTCACAACACCGATGATTCGCCAGGATGGGCGACTGGTCGTCGTGGAGTGGCAAGAGGCACTGGAGTTCACTGCCAGGAGACTTCGGGAACTTGGAGGCGAATATGGCTCCGATGCGCTGGGGGGCATTAGTGGCGATCGGGTTGCCAATGAGGATGTGTACGTCTTTCAGCGGTTTGTGCGTACGGCCATGGGCACAAACAACCTCGATCTTTGGCGTCAACTGCCGGACCTGGCCGGCAACGAGTGTATTGCTCAGGTCGGTATCGGGTCCGGTACCAACCTGATCGATCTGGGTGCCGGTGATGCGTTGTTGGTCATCGGCGCTGACGTTGAGGAAGAGACGCCGGTATTGTACTTGCGCATGAAACAAGCCTCGGAGCGCGGGGCGTACCTGGCCGTCGTCAATGGCCGGCTCACCAAGCTGGCCCACTACGCCGACGACGCGCTGACGATCTCCTTCGGCAGCGAGACGCATTTCGCCCTTGGCTTGCTGAAAGTCATGCTACAGGACGACCTAATCGATTCAGACTTTGTGTCTCTGCGCACGTCGGGGGTCGATGACCTAAATGCTGGCCTGGCTGACTTTGATCTCGCATCGCTGGCGGACGCAGCCGGCGTGTCAGAGGATGACCTCCGGCGCATTGCCCGGATGCTGGCTCAGGCCGACAATCTGATCGTGAGCTACGGCTCCGATTGTGGATTATCCCCATTTCGGATTGCGGATTTGGGATCTTTGAACACAATCCGAAATCCGAAATCCGAAATCCGAAATCCGCTGATCCAGTCGCTGGCTAACCTGCTGTTGCTGACCGGCCACGTGGGGCGTGCCAACAACGGCCTGTTGCCGTTGCTGCCCCACAACAACTCCCAGGGTGCCGCCGACATGGGCGTGAGCCCGCAGTGGCTCCCCGGCTACCAGCGCGTTGACGATGCTGAGGCGCGCCAGCGCTTCGCCGAGGTGTGGGGCGCGGAGTTGCCGGCTTTGCCAGGACTGGATGCCGAAGCTCTGGTCCAAGGTGGTGTCCGTGGCCTCTTCGTCATGGGCGCCGACCCGGTGGGAGATCGGCCGGACTTGAGCGAGGTGTTTTCAGGCCTGGATTTCCTGGTCGTGCAGGACCTATTCATGACTGAGACGGCGCGGTTCGCAGATGTTGTGCTGCCGGCAGCAGCCTTCGCCGAACGAGATGGAACCTTCACGAATACCGAGCGACGCGTTCAGCGCTTCTGGAAAGGCTTCGATCCGCCAGGTGTGGCAAAGCCGGACTGGGACATCTTGGCCGATCTGGCTCACTTGATGGGTGAGCGATTCGCCTACGCCGATGCCGAAGGGGTAATGGATGAGATCAGCCAGGTGGCGCCCATCTACGGCGAGATGAAATCTTGTACTGAGCGTAGCCGAAGTAACAGCCAACTCAGCGCGCAGACGCCCTCCGGAATCCGAACGCGTTCACACTTCGTGTATGAGGGCACCAGTTTTGTGAGTGTGGGCCCCCCCGGCCCCCCAAATCTGGGGGGAGCAGGGGGGCGGGGCCGGCAGTGGCCAGTCCAGGCTGAGGATCCGGATACGCGTCTCCCGATAGTGTGGCTCGCTCCCCCGGCCCTGCCGGCCGCCGACGCTGACTACCCGCTGCTGCTGGTGCCGCAGCAGCGCCTGTACGACGATGGAACGCTGATTGAGAAGTCGCGCATCCTGGAAGCGTGGGTGCCGCCACCTCTGGTCTACCTCAACCAGGCTGATGCCGAGGCTTTCGGCGTGCAAGATGGCGACTCGGTCGATGTTGTGTCACCGACGGGGAGCGTGGCGCTGACAGCGCGGGTGGACGGACAGGTGCCGGCCGGCATTGCTCTGATCCCGCAGGGCCTGGAAGGCGCCGATGTCTGGAAGCTGAGGCTTGACAAGGGGCTTGTACGAGCCCGGCTTCAGCCCACTAGAGAGGCTGTGGTGGCTTCGGGTTAAGTGGCAGACACAATACGTGTTATCCCCGAAATTGTCGGCTAGAAGGAGAGCACGGTTATGGGAATCACGATGAGCATTGAAGTGGATGGCGGTAAACCGTGTCCACATGACCATCCAGATGTCTTCTCGGAGTTGGGGATTTCACAACGATACTTCCTAACGCAGCCTTTGGCCGCAACCAAACTGCGTAAAACGTGAAACGTAAAACGTGAGGATTTCCGGCGTGAGCTCATCACGTTTCACGTTTCACGTTTTACGCCCGACTTTGCTCGCCATTCAAAACAAGAGGTATTGAGTATACATTGAGATCATAACCACCATGCTAGTCGATATCATCATCAACGTCATCAAAGCGGTCATTGTCCTGCTTGGGTTGTTGACCGGCTTCGCCTACATGACCTGGATTGAGCGGAGGTTTGTGGCCCGGATTCAGGTTCGGAAGGGTCCGAACCGGGCGGGGCCGTTTGGGCTGCTCCAGCCGCTGGCCGACGGGCTCAAGCTCCTGTTCAAAGAAGAGGTGATCCCGTCAGAGGTGGATAAGCCGGTGTACAACCTGGCGCCGGCCCTGTCCATGATCGTTGCAGTCATCGTGTTCGCGGTCATACCCGTCGGAGACAAGATCACGCTCTTCGGGCGCACGATTCCGCTCTACCTGGCGGACGTGAATATCGCGATTTTGTACGTGTTGGGCGTCAGCTCGCTGGCCGTGTACGGCATCGTGCTGGGCGGGTGGGCGTCGAACAGCAAATACGCGCTGTTAGGTGGATTGCGGGCATCGGCACAGATGATTAGCTATGAACTGGCGCTGGGTCTGTCGCTCGTCGGTGTGCTGATGCTGGCCGGCTCGCTCAGTCTCGTCGATATCGTCGATGCACAGCGGAGTGTCTGGTTCATTCTTCTTCAGCCGCTGGGGTTCCTGATCTATGGGATTTCGGCCGTTGCGGAGACGAATCGTGCACCATTTGACATGCCTGAGGCGGAGCAGGAACTAACGGCCGGCTTTCATGTGGAGTACAGCGGGTTGCGCTTCGCGCTGTACTTCATGGCCGAGTATGTCCACATGATCACCGTGAGCGCCCTCGCGACGACCCTGTTTCTGGGTGGCTGGCGAGGTCCCTTCATGTCGGAGACCTTGGGGCCGTTGTGGTTCGGCGTCAAAGTGCTGTTTCTGCTGGTTTGCTTCGTATGGTTTCGCGGAACGTTCCCGCGCTTGCGCTACGACCGGCTGATGAGCCTGGGCTGGAAGGTGCTGCTTCCGTTGTCGTTGGTGAATGTCATTGTCACGGGTGTGGCTTTGGTGATCAAAGATATGTACTTTTGAGTGTATTGCGTACTGCGTATTGCGTATTCTGTGGCTGCAACAAACACCACCTTACGCAATACGCAATACGCAGTACGCATTGGACGGGTTTGTTGTAGTCGGGAGTTGATTGATAATATGATCAGTGAATTGTTGAAAGGGTTGAGCATTACGCTGAGGCACGTGTTCCGGCCGCCTGTGACATACGAGTACCCTGAGAAGCCACGGCCGGTGCCGAAGCGTTCGCGGGGCCGCCACGTCTTGCGGCGCTACGAGAACGGTCTGGAGCGGTGCATTGGTTGTTCCCTGTGTTCTGCTGCTTGTCCGGCTGATGCGATCTACGTAGAGCCGGCCGAGAATACCGATGAAGAGCGCTATTCCCCTGGCGAGCGGTACGCCAAGGTGTACGAAATAAATATGCTGCGTTGCATCTTCTGCGGGTTCTGTGAGGAAGCCTGCCCTGTGGAAGCCATCGTGCTTACGAATCACTACGAGATTTCATCGTATGACCGGGATTCGATGATTTACACTAAGGAGATGCTGCTTGTACCACCGCCGGCCCCGGACCGGGATGTGCCGCAGGATACTCGGGGGACTGACTACTTACCCGAGCCGGCGCCGGTTGCAGTGAAATATTGATGGCTAGGTGGCTGGATGGCTGGGTGGCTGGATGGCTAGGTGGCTGGATGGCTGGGTGGCTGGATGGTTCGTAGTGTAGTTGGTTTCTTGTCAGGTTTTTCGCTGGCCCTGGTGGTGAGCACGATCGGTCTGGCGATGTTTTGGGGTGGGCCAACACCCCGTGGATCGTTGCCGGCCTCCCTCGGCATCGCGCTTCTGTGCGTGTGGTTCGGTGGGTTGGCCGCCGGCGTGATCGGTGAGCAGCGCACTCTGTTGCTGGGAACTCTGGTTGGCGTGGCGGTCGGTGGGTTCGTGGGGCTCTGGAATGGCGCCTTTCCGTTGAAGCATCTGTTCTTTCAGGTGCCCATCTGGCGGGTCTCGGCGGTTCCGATCACGGCTGTTGCTGGATGGCTGGGTGGCTGGGTGGCTGGATGGCTGATTGCACCAGGCGGTTTCCTGGCTGGTGACGACCGAACGTGACGTTGTCATGGTAGATGCAATATGAATATCACGCACCAAGTTATGACGACACAAATTGCGAATTGTGAATTGAAATGATCGAACTCGTCGTTTTCTTCATCTTAGCCGGCCTGGCGGTTGGTAGCGCGCTGGCCATGATCACGGCCCGCAATCTGGTGCACGCGGTGCTGTGGATGGTCGGCAATTTCGCGGCTGTAGCAGTTCTCTTTTTAATGCTCCAGGCACCGTTCCTGGCCGCCGTTCAGTTGATCGTATATGCAGGCGCCATCATGGTGTTGTTCTTGTTCGTCGTGATGCTCATGGGGCCACGGCCGGTGACTCTGCGCGAACGCTTGGCCGGCCAGCGCTGGCTGGCAATTCCTCTGGTTCTCGTCTTGTTAGCTGCGCTCGTTTCCGTCGTGGCCACCGATACTCTGACGGGACAGTCGGGCTCGCTATCGACGGAGCAGCTCGGCTCGAACAATCCCCTTCTTCTAGGTGAACGCCTGTACACCAAGTACATCTTTCCATTTGAAATCGTGTCTGTTCTCTTGCTGGTTGCGATGGTCGGTGCCGTGGTGCTGGCAAAGCGAGAAGCATTCTTGTTACGTCGGAGGTGACATGGTTCCTCTGTCGTACTACACTATCTTGGGTGCGATTCTGTTTGCCATCGGTGTGGCCGGCGTGCTGATGCGCCGCAACGCCATCATCCTTTTCATGTCCATCGAGCTGATGCTCAATGCCGTCAACCTGACCTTCGTGGCCTTCGCCAACAAACTGGCGTCGTTGGACGGGCAGATCGTCGTCTTCTTCGTCCTGACCGTCGCCGCGGCCGAAGTGGCCGTCGGCCTGGCGCTGATCGTTGCCATCTACCGGACGATGGGCTCAACGGACGTGGACGATGTGAGTTTGCTGAAGGGCTGATGTCGGTATTCAGTGAACAGT
>JBHIAO010000279.1:0-7719 GCA_046758565.1 Anaerolineae bacterium | reverse complement strand
CGCCGCCGGCTCGTCCACCGGCAGCATGACGATGCCGGCATGGCGGTCCAGATCGTCGGGTAGGCGGGGTTCCAGGCCGGCCGCCCTTCTCTCACCTGGCCGAGCATCTGATGGAGGAAATGCTGGGCGTCGATCACGGGGAGCGGGTGGCCGAACTCATCGAGAAAATGGATGCTCGCCGGTTGGTGCCGGAGATCGACTGGGATGCAGTGCCGGCGTTGATTCTGGGCGAAGGCCGCGGGCAACTCCTCAGCGGTTACAGCACCGGACCTGCACATCCCGTGGTGTGAGATGCTGGAACTGGAGGCCGAGGCGGCAGGGCGGGCCGGCCTGCGGCCGGTTGACGTCGTGCTGGAGCTGAGCACGTCTCGGGCCGCCCGAGCCCTGCCGCTGGTCCTGATCGATGGCCGGCTGTCCCCCATGCCCGAGCCGGCGCCCCCAGATCGCATCCTGTTTCCAGGAAAGAGCGACGCAGGTCCGAGTCAGTCAGCCAGGCAGCCTGCTCGTTTAGCAGCCGATCCGCCCGGTCCAGCATCTGCTGGCCTTGGGTCTCGTTACCACAAGCACACAGAACTCGACCCGCCCGCCACCAGGTCTCCGGTGCAGGCTCCTCCCGTGAACCCGGTTGTTCTACTGTCGCCAGGCAGCGCTGTACTGTCTGCTGGGCCTCCGCGAGGTTGCCAGAGACAGCGTGGGCCTCGGCCTGACGCACCAAGGTCTCACTGATCCCGGCCTGGTCCACCTCCCGGAAGAAGTCCTCAGCCTCCTCAAGCAGGGCCAGCGCTTTCTCGACCTCACCTTGGGACAGGAGACAGTCGGCCAGGCCATTCAACGTCTCAGGTCGCAGCACCGGGATACCCATTTCTTCCTGGATGGCTAGAGACTTGCGATAGGCCTCCTGAGCCTGAGTCACTTGACCTGAGCGCAACAGCGTATGAGCCTGAGACAGTAGGGCGCAAGCCTTGATCTTCGGAGCCGCGCTGCCCGCGCCAGGGTCAATGCCCATCCTCACACCGATTGCACCGAAACCATCGCCGTCGTGCACAAGTCGCTGTACCCTACCCAATGCGGATAAATCAGTGATGCTGTGCCGGTCACGCATACGGGATTGTGGCCGCATCTGAGAAACTGGTTGAGCCCGGGCAGTTGCCACAAAGGGGGCAGAGCGACTAAGATATACGCAAATCCTAGCTGCGGGGCGAACGCAGCAGCGGCAAGCCACCTGCGCGGCCTTTCTGTCCCCCCACGATGTAGATCTCATCGATCTCCACCGGTCCCCTCAACAGGAACCGAAAACGCTGCGTCAGATCGGCCCACTGGAACAAACTCAGCATGCGCTGCGCCGTCTTATAGTTGATCCCCAGTTCCTCTTTCAGTTCCAGGGTGCTGCAGCCCGACACGTACAGCAGGCCACCCCACAGCCAGAAACGCACCGGCAAATGACTGCCTTCCATGATCGTACCACTCAGATCGTAGAACGTCACCTCCCGATCCTGCGCCGCCGTGCAGTCCTTGCAGGTGTGGCGTTGCCAGTATGTGCGATAGCACGAGTCTTTCTCCCGCAAGTTCTGTCCCCCACAGTAGATACAGCGACGCCCGGTTGCCCAACGTACCGACCGACCTGCCTGTGCCCTGGCAGACAGGTACACCCCGGCACAGGTGCTTTCCGGCAGCAAGTTGAACATTCCCCGCACACTGCACTTGATCACCGCCAACGCGAGCGCTTCGGCCGACGACGTAGGAATTGTATCGATGCACTTACCAAACTCTACACGATCCGGCAGCCCGCAGAAGGGCTGCTGTTTGACATCGTCATTGCTCCGCACGACCAAGAAGGCGCTGTCGCTGCGCTTGCGGATCAGCGGACGGACGAGGGCGCCGATAGCGGTGAGACTACAGAATCGGACATGAAACTGGCTACCTGCGTCGTTTCTTGCGCTTTCTGCGTTTGCGTTTTCTGGTGGGTGGAGGCGCTTTGGTCGATGGCGGCGTCGGTGCAAAGCGTTTGGGCAAGAAGCGACGCCATGATCTGGACTGCTCCAGTTCAGTTTCCCTGGCTGCCTGCTTCTCGGGTTTGCCCCATTTAGCGTACAAATCTGCCAGACGATCAAGCACGTCGGAGCGATCCTGCAAGTTGGGGCGTGCCAGGGCGCGCTGGAGGATGGCTTCGGCCTTGTCGTATTCTTTCGGATCAGGAGAGCCCCAGAGCCAATAATTGTCGGACCAGCCGATGTACCCCCATCCTTTATTCGGGAAACGTTCGACGAGTTCTGCATAGACTTTCTCAGCCTCGGTACGCCGTCCCAGATTCCACAGCGCCTCGCCCTGCGCTCGCATAAAACTGACATGGCGGTCAGCATCCTCGTCGGGGAATTGGGCCAGGAACTCGCGGGCGTAGCGCAACCGATGTTCATGGTAGATGGGATTGTCAAGGCCGGCGTTGTGCAACTCCATGTCCAGGTCGGAGCACCAATTAAAGACGGACTGCAACATGCCAGGGTAGGCAGCGTCAAAGTCATCGACAGTTCGCATCTCCGGCGTAGCCATCTGTTTGATCAGTTCCCACCCTTCCAGCCACCGATCGCACGCAGGGGCTTCCTGTCTCGTCTGTAGTAATTCATAGCCCTCCTGCATCAGGTCGTCAAGTTGCTGCTCCGGTGTCAACTCAATGGGCGGCAGTGTGCCAGCTTTCACCTGCTCCCAGCGTTTGACTTCGGCCTGCTCAAAGACGTCTATGGCGCGCAGAGCGGCCTGGGCTGCGCTCTCGCCCACTTGGTGGCGCAGGCTGGCCCGCAGTGCGTCGAGCAGCATCTGGTTGACCTCCGGGCTATCGCCGCCGTCCTCGATTTGCACTTCGAGGGCGTTGAGAATACTCCTGAGTTTGCGGAAACGTATGAGGGAAAGCCCTAATTCCTCAATTGCGGCCTGGATCGGTTCTAGTTGTGCCACCCGCGCTTCATCGTAATAGCGCCCGGGTTCGTTCGAGGGTTTCCATTCTTGGGACATTGACGATTCTCTCTCCCGTTTTCAGCCACAGATTGCAGTCTTCGAGCTTGGAAAGCCCTGAGTCTCAACCGGGCCATCCGGCTGACTGCAACCTCGGAACGTTTACTTCGTATGAAATTATATACCCCAATGGCCAAATCGGCCAGGTTGTGACTCGCCGGCATCGAGCCAGCGCGGCAGAACTTGCCTCTTGACAGATTCGCCAGGTGCGTATGCTATCGGACGAGGCAGAAGTGATGCATCTGGCGGCACTTGGCCGGATGAGGAAGTTTCGGATGATGTTGCTATGATTGACGTATTTTCGGCGTTTGGTCTCTCGTCGGCCGCCGGCCTGAACGCCTGGCTGCCGCTGCTGATCGTCGGCCTGACGGCACGCTACACCGACTTGATCGCGCTGAGTGAGCCCTGGAACGCCTTGGAGAGCACGTGGGTGCTGGGCGTGCTGGGTGTGCTACTGGCCATTGAGATAACGGTGGACAAGATACCGGCTGTGGACACCGTTAACGATGTGATTCACACGGTGGTGCGGCCGGCCGCCGGCGCGGTTCTTTTCGCTTCCAGCAGCAACGTGGTCAGTGATGTGAACCCGGCGCTGGCGATGGTCTGCGGTCTGCTGGTGGCCGGCGGCGTGCACGCGGCCAAAGCGACCGCCCGGCCGGTGATTACGGCGTCAACCGCAGGGATTGGGAATCCGGTGGTCAGCCTGCTGGAGGATATTGTCTCGGCGATCACCGCGATTGTGTCCATCGTGTTGCCGGTGTTGGCAACAGTGGTCATCGTAATCCTGCTGGCGCTGTTTGCGTGGTGGTTCTTCCGCCGGCGCCGGCGGCGGCTGAGCGAAGCGTGAGGCTGGGAGAACAACAGCGGAACGGTAGCTTCTTCGACCAGGGCTTCGAGTCTGGTCTCGCCCATCGCAGTTAGATGATGCCCCGCCGGCGCAGCTCCTCTTGCACCTCAGGCGGCAGCATGCTGGCCGGTACAATAAAGCCGTCAACCATGACCATATCCTTGAATGGATGGCTATCCTGCATGCGCTGGGTGGAGAATTCCGGATCCCAGTAACCCATGTTGAACATGTCGCGGATGGTCTTGGCCTTCTGCCCCAGGGTGCTCTTGGAAACGCCAAAGAAGCCGGCGATGTCATCCCGCGCAACGTAAGGCTCGGAGCTGCGGTCAAACAGGAAATTGATCTGCCCCAAAGCGTAGATGATGGCGCCGGCCCAGGTGTTTACGCGTCCTCTCAGGAAAGGCACCTGGTGCTTACGCCTCATCTTGAGTATGAGTTTCTCGGCCAGTTGTTTGTAGTCCTCATCCAGGAATTGGTCGCAGAATGCGCCAGTCAGTTGGAGCAGTTCCTGGCTGATGGCTTCTATCTTCTTTTTCTCGGCTTTGGTGCGTGCCATTTCGGATCTCCTCACTAGTCTGGGTGGTCATGTGGTCCGATGGTCACTTCGTCCGGCTGGGCTACCCGGCCGCCGGCTGATCTGAATATGCGGCTTTCCCCTGTACGTAATGTGTTGGGGTTTGCGCTCATCTGATTATAGGGCATGATGCGAGGGACGGCAACCGAGAAGTTCGCATCAGCAGCCGGCTCCTCGTCGTACCGTAGATTATCTTACTGCATATGATACCAGATTTCTCTATAATTATCTGAATGAGGTGACTTGAGATTGCATGAGGTGATCATGAGAATGAAACTACTCATCAGCCTGAGCACGATGGTGATTATGGCTCTCTTGCTGGCAGGGTGTTTCGGCAGCCGGCAGCCTAGCCAGTCATCTGCTGCCGGCAGCAGTTCGAAATCTGGGACCCCGACAGACACAACCCAAGCTGGGCCACGGCCTGGGCCGCAGAAGGCAAATGACAGTCCGAAGTCCGAGACCACAGCAGACAAAGCGCAGGAGGAGAGACCATCCTTGCCTGACTACAACATTGTCACCCTGCTACCGCGGGATGCCATCCCAGCCATCTTCGACCCCCAATTCCTCACGGCGGAAGAGGCGGACACGGAGTACGCCCCCGACGAGTTGGTGCTGGGCGTGGAGATCGACGGCGATGCTCGCGCCTACTCCATCCCCTTTCTCAGCGGGCACGAGATCGTCAACGACACCGTGGGCGGTGTCCCCGTCGCCGTCACGTGGTGACCGCTCTGCTTCACGGGTATCGTGTATGCCCGCCAGATAGAGGGTTACCCCGAGCCGCTCACCTTCGGGGTCAGCGGCAAGTTGATCATGAACGTGCTGGTGATGTACGACCGCCAGACGGATACGCTGTGGAGCCAGATCCTGGGTCAGGCGGTAAAGGGCGAGCTTGCCGGCACCAGGCTGGAGCCTCTGACTGCCACCCAGACAACGTGGTCCAACTGGCGGGAGCTTCACCCCGACACGCTGGCCCTGGACAAGGGGTACAGAGGTGCGCGGGACCCGTACACCGGCTACTACCGCAGCGGCCGGGCCGGCGTAATCGGCGAGACGCGCAAAGATGATCGTCTCCCGACCAAGGAGCTGGGCATCGGGCTGATCGTGAATGGCCAGCCGGCGTACTACCCTTTCAGCCGGCTCGCCAAGGAGCGCGTGGTGAACGACACCGTGGCGGGGCAGCCGTTGCTGGTGATCTTTAAGCCCGAGGTCGCCACGGCGCTGATTTTCAGTCGAGAAGTAGGTGGCCAGGTGCTGACCTTCTCAGCCGAAGACACCGAGTCGTCGCAGTTCATTCTGGTAGATGCCGAAACCGGCAGCCGCTGGGTCACCTGGACCGGCGGAGCCCTCGAGGGGCCGCTGGAGGGCACGTCGCTGGAACGGATGCCGGCCACTACCTCTTTCTGGTTCGGCTGGAAGGACTGGCATCCGGATACGTACGTTTATGGCGTGTCGGAGGCAGAGTAGAGGAGTTTATCCACTGCAGAAAACGCTCTAAATAGGTTGACGATTTCTCCCTTAAGTGCTGCTAAGGCATCTTCGAGGGTCTTGCAAGACTCTGTATCAAGTAAATGGGCATCACCGACATCAGCGCTTGACCAAAGGTAGGAAGGTTGCCCTATGGTGACATGTCCGTTTGACAACATTATAGTGATCTCAGCTCAAAAGCCAAGTACATGAAACCGAAACCGGGTTGACGGGTAGCGCCGTGATGGATGTCGAACGTCACCTCGCCGCGATCAGAGCCCTGGCGGATATGCCGGCCGGCGCTCGCGGTGCCAGGCAAACACGGCGACGACCAGGCCGAGGACAATGAGCGCGGCTACCGTGCGGAACTGATCTTGCAGAGCCGAGACCAGCGCAGTGGCCGGCGCAGCCGTAATATCCACGTTCGCACCGGCATAATCATCGATGCGGCTGGCAAACAGCGCACCCAACACGCCGACGCCGGCGGTTTGCCCCAGCGTGCGGGTCATGCTTAGCGTTCCCGATGCCACCCCCAACCT
Organism: Anaerolineae bacterium; assembly: GCA_046758565.1. Taxonomy (GTDB): domain Bacteria; phylum Chloroflexota; class Anaerolineae; order Epilineales; family JAANWY01; genus JBHIAO01. Next base: position 1,289 of record JBHIAO010000279.1, on the reverse strand, counting down.
CGGTCGAGGCACCGACCCCATGATGGCACTGTTGTTGGGGCTCTGGAAAACGCCCATCCCGATGCCAACGGGCAGCATGCGCAGCACAAAGCCAATGGGGGTCGTCTCCGCGGTGAGCGTGCTCGCTGACACGTAGCCGACAATGATAAACGCTAACCCGACGAGACCGACGGGCCGCGTTCCGAGCCGGTCCGACAGGCTGCCAGACACAGGTCCTAGGGCAGCCAGCACACCCGGAACGATAGCCATGAGAAGGCCGATCCGCACGGTGGGTAGTTCCAGTACCAGCTCCAGGTAGAAGGGCAGCAGGAAGACGACGCCGGCAATGGCCACGAAGGTCAGGAAGCCGGTGAGTAGATTCAGACCGAACTGTGGAATGCGGAGCAGGCTGAGGTCGATCATCGGGTGCCGGGCCCGCTGCTCAACGAGAACGAAGGCGATGCCGGCCACGAGGGCAGTCGCGAACAGAACCAGGATTCGGGGATCCGTGAAGCCCAGATTCTGCCCTACCGTCAGTGCCAGGGACAGCGCCAGCAGGGCTGCACCGATCACAGCAGCGCCCAGGTAATCGAAGGTTTCGGCAGTCTGCCTGGGGCGCAGGTCGGGGACATAGCGCAGGACCATCAGGATTGCGACGACACCTAACGGCAGATTGACGAAGAATATAGCACGCCAGCCGAATGCGCTGATCAGTAAGCCGCCCAAGGAAGGTCCGACAACGATCCCCAGCGAGATGGTGCCGCCGGCCACGCCGATGGCCATGCCACGCTCCGTGGCCGGCCAGGTCTCGGTGACGATGGCAATGCCCAACGCCACCACCATCGCCGCACCGACCGCCTGGAGCACACGAAAGCCGATCAGCGCGTAGACCGTCGGCGCCGTACCACACAGGGCGGAAGCCAGCGTGAAAAACACCAGGCCGGCGGTGAAGATCCGTTTCTTTCCCACCATGTCGCCCAGCCTGCCGAGGCTGAGCAAGAGCGTGGTCGTCACCAACAGAAAAGACAGTACGACCCACTGAATCGTTGGAAACGTCGTGCGGAACTCCCGAACCAGTGTCGGAAGCGCGATGTTGACAATACTGGCATCAACCGCTCCCAGAAAAAGGCTAATGGTTACCGCTGCTAACACCCACCATTTATGACCATAGTCCATCTCTTCCATGTCCAACACCTCTCCGCCCTCAATTCGCCCTTTCAACCGGGACCACTAAGCAGTTCGCCAATCATAGAGGGTGCCCGGGGGTTTGTCAATCAAAAGTCGTTGCTACAACCCCCTCAGAGCCATGT
>JBHIAO010000278.1:0-7741 GCA_046758565.1 Anaerolineae bacterium | reverse complement strand
GCCACGGCAACCGGCAGCCCGCCGCCCACATCCGCACCGCCGGCCACACCCACACCCTCGGCCACTCCTGGAGTTGCCTGTGAGAACGTGTTGCCCCACGGCGACTTCGAGGCCGGCCTTCTCCCACCCTGGGGCATGGCCGGCGGAACCCAGATCACCACGCCCCATGCCCACGGCGGCGCCCACAGTGCCCGCCTGGGCGGCGCGGACAATGCGGTGGACGAGCTCTTCACCGGGCTCGATCTCCCGCCGGATGCCGCGTCCATCACGCTCTCTTACTGGTGGTACGTCGAAAGCAGCGATCCGGACCCTGACGCGGACCACCTGGTCGTGGTGGTCGGTGATGAAGGTCACGAGGCGGTCGTCGAGACCCTCACCAACAGTTCGCCCAGAGACACATGGCTTCAGAGCACGATCGATCTGGGCAGCTACGCCGGCCAGTTTGTGGGCGTGACCTTCCACGCCGAGACCAACGAGGTGAACCCCACCAGCTTCTACGTGGACGACGTGCAGCTCCAGGTTTGTGGCGCTGCCGCACCTGGCCGGCGCGTCTACCTGCCCGTGATCAGCAGGAGGAACACTCATACTCATCGCTGATAACCGCGAAAGAGAAGACGAATTCATCCCATTTTCCCATCTGCCCGCTGACAACTCTCAAGAACTGGAGTATAATTATCTGTGGGGCCAACTCAGATGCCCCGTTGACCGGCACAGGAGCCAGAAGCCATGCGACAACACCGGAGACTGCTCAGCCTGGCGATAATAGCGGTACTCAGTCTGCTGATCGTTCCGGACGCCTACCCTGGTTTCTCGGGCACAATCCTTCAAGATTACAATTGGCAACGGTCACGGTCGGGTTCCTGGAAGCCAAGCGCCTTGGATACTGCGCTGTCTGGCATAAAAGCGCTACCCGGCATCCAGTCCCTGGAGACCCGTCCCGACGGCGCCATGCGCCTGACAACGCCGCCGGCCGGCGCCAGCGACCAGAACCCGGCCTTCTCACCCGACGGCACGCGCATCGTCTTCACCCGCTTCGACAACGGGTACAACATCGGCCCCGCCGGCCTGTTCCTGCTGGACCTAAGCACCGGCCAGACCACCCGCCTCACGCCGTGGGAGGATCAGGACAACGTCAACCTGCCGGGCGCGGCGTGGGTAGCCCTCCCCCCCTCCCCCCGCCCTGAAGGGCACCCCCCTCCCCCACTCCCAAGGTTGGGAGGGGGGGTGGGGGGCGGGGGGGGAGGGGGGGTGGGCAACATCGCCGGGGTGAGCACGGCCATCTACCTGGGCGGGTCGGGGGGGGGGGGGGGGGGGGGGGGGGGGGGGGGGCCGCCCCCCCCCCCAACATCGCCCACGTCTGGGCCAACGAGGGCGGCGACAAGGTCACGCGCGATGAACTGCGTGCCACCAATGACCCCACGGCAGTGCACAACTCGGTGTGGGGCGGCGCCGGCATCTCGCTGTTCGGCGCGCACAACGAAGTGGTGGGTTTCAACTTGGTGCTGGAAGCCCCCACGGCGGACGCCACAAATGTCGCCGCGAGTCTGGCGTCGCTGGCCGGCCCTGATGGTGCCAGCATCACCACGACGAGCGCAACTGGCAACGGCGTCTTCAACTACATAGGACGAAACATCGAACTGTTCTACGTGCGCTACCTGCAAATCAAGGGACTCAGCGTCGATCTGGCGTATAACGACTACGACGAGCGGCACATCCCGGAGCGGTGCCGCCGGCCCTACGACGAAGACGGCAGCGGCACGGGCACCTGGCAGGATCGGCCGTGTCATGACAAGTTCTACCCCGAAATCGCCGTGCCCCTGGAACTCCACACCCCCTTCACCATCACCGCCGGCACCAACCAGTCCATCTGGGGCGACATCTACATCCCGCAGACGGTGCCGGCCGGCGTCTACACCGGCACCATCGACGTCGCCGAAAACGGCACACTCACCTGGCAGATTCCCATCAGCTTGCAGGTACGAGATTTCACGCTGCCTGACCTGCCCAGCGCCAGGACCATGGTGGTCTACGGTTCCGAGGACATCAACGACCGCTACCTGGGCGCGGCCAACATGTGGCCCGATCCTGGCACCGCCGTCTACACCCAGTCCCTTCAGATTGTCGACCGACACTTCCAACTCGCCCATCGGCACAAGTTCTCCCTGATCGATGGCGACATGGACATCGAGCGGATGGATGACGCCTGGACCGCGCGTCTGACCGGTGAGCTGTTTACCCCCGCGCGAGGCTATGACGGCGTCGGCATGGGCGTGGGCAACAACGTCTACTCCATCGGAACCTATGGGAGCTGGCCCTGGCAGGACGGCACACAGCAGGACATGTGGACGAATACCGACGCGTGGGTCAACTGGTTCGACAGCCAGGCGTTCGCCACGCCCACGGAGTATTTCCTCTACCTCATCGACGAGTCGGACAACTACCCCCAGATCGAGCAGTGGGCGCAGTGGATGGACAACAACCCAGGCCCGGGCCGGCGTCTCATGTCCATGGCAACAGTCTCCCTGCCCGAAGCCATGGCCAGCGCCCCCAGTCTGGACATCCCGACCAGCGGCGCTGGCTTCGGCATCACGTCCGACTGGGAAAACGCCCTGGCCGCACTGCGGGCTGATCCGTCCAAACGCTTCTTCATGTACAACGGCAGCCGGCCCGGCTCCGGCTCATTCGCCACCGAGGATGATGGCGTAGCCTTGCGGGAGCTAGCCTGGGGCCACTACAAAGTTGGAGCTGACCGCTGGTTCTTCTGGCAGTCCACGTACTACGTCAACTTTCAGTGCTACGGCTACAGCGACCCGAAAGCCTATCCGAACCTGTTCCAACAGGCGCAGACATTCGGCTGTTATAGCTATGACAGCGACACGCGAGGGCAGGCCGGCTGGAACTACCTCAACGGCGACGGCGTGTTGTTCTACCCCGGCACGGACACGCGCTACCCCGGCGACAGCTACGGGCTGCAGGGGCCTTTCGCTTCGCTGCGCCTGAAGCTGTGGCGGCGCGGCATCCAGGATGTGGACTACCTGACCCTGGCGGTGGCCGTCAACCCCACGCGCACGGCTGAAATCGTCAACGAGATGGTCCCTACAATCTTGTGGGAGTACGGCGTCGCTGACCCGGGGGACCCCACCTGGGTGCTCACCGACATCAGTTGGTCCACCGATCCCGACGTGTGGGAGGCGGCGCGGGCGGAGCTGGCGGATATTATCGAGGGAGTGGCTTCGCCCACCAACACACCGACACCAACGCCAACACCGACAGCAACCGGCGGATCACCTACTGCCACGTCCACGCCAACCAGTACACCCACACCGACTGCCACAGCGGATCAGTCCCAGGGACCACCTGAGGTGGCCGGCTGTGCCGTCTTCCCGGCCGACAACATCTGGAACGTGCCGATAGACACGCTGCCCGTGGACCCCAACTCGGCGGCCTACATCAACACTATCGGAGCGAGCGCCGGCCTGCACCCCGATTTCGGCGCTGGCGACTGGCCGCCCGGCTCCGGCAGCCCCATCGGCATCCCCTACGTGGACGTGCCTGGCACGCAGCCGAAGGTCGATGTCAGCTTTTACTACGCCGACGAAAGCGACGCCGGCCCCTACCCCATCCCCGACTCCCCACCCATCGAGGGCGGGCCAGACAGCGATGGCGACCGCCACGTGCTGATCGTGGACCGCGACAACTGCGTGTTGTACGAGCTGTACTACGCCTGGCCGCAGCCCGACGGGAGCTGGGAGGCCGGCTCGGGTGCCATCTTCGACCTGAAGTCTAACGCCCTCCGACCGGCGAGTTGGACCTCGGCTGACGCCGCCGGCCTGCCCATCCTGGCGGGGCTGGTGCGCTACGACGAGGTGGCTGCGGGCGAAATCCGACACGCGATACGCGTCACCGCACCGCAGACGCGCCGTGAGTACATCTGGCCGGCGCGCCACTTTGCGTCGAGTCTCACCGGGTCGCAATACCCACCCATGGGCCAGCGCTTCCGCCTGCGCGCCGACTTTGACGTTTCCGGCTTCTCGTCGGAGGTGCAGGTGATTTTGCAGGCGCTCAAGAAATACGGCATGATTCTGGCCGACAACGGCGCGTCCTGGTTCATCTCCGGCGCGCCCGACGAGCGTTGGAACAACGACCTGCTCGTCCCGGAGTTGCGCCAGGTGAAGGGGGCGGATTTCGAGGCGGTGGATGTCTCGTCGCTGATGGTGGATTCCGATTCGGCGCAGGTGGGGTGGCCGGCTTCCCAGTGTGTGGGGGACGCCAACGGCAACGGCATCGGCGACGTGGCGGACATCATGGCTCTGATTACCCAGCCGGGATGTGTGGTGCACCTGCCACTGGTCATCGCCAGGTGGCGACAATCGTGGTAGACCGCCGCCCTAGCGTCGATGATCAGGCCGCCGCTTGACCTCTCGAGTACGCAAGTGTGTAATAGGCTGTGTCTTAGACACAGCCTATTGCAGATTGGGAGGGCAGGTATGACACACTTTGTTGGACGGCAGCGGGAATTGGCCGAGTGGAAGGTCCATTATGCCTTCTTTGCTCGCGCCGGCTTTACCGAAGCCGCCCGGGCCACAGCCAAAGAGCATGGATTCAGTCTTGTCACGTTGGAGCAGTTGGATCGAACGTTACGAACAGCCGGCGACTGATAGATTGTAGGAGCGAGGCAGATCGGATTGATGATCTTCAGAAAAACCTTCGGAGTTCGCAGAAACGATGTGGCCAGTCCCCGTGGGCGTAAGTCCACCTACCGTTTCATGTCATTGCGAGGAGCGCTAGCGACGAAGCAATCTCCGCCGTTGCTAGCCCTTGTCAGCCATTGCCGGTTGGAGATTGCTTCGCTTCGCTCGCAATGACATGTTCGGACTCGGTCATATGGTAGGTGTATTTCCGCCGAGGTGCACTAGTTGGCAGCAATCTGCGCCAGTGCCTGCCGCACGGGGATGAAAAGCTCATCGGGCCACAGCCAGGCAACGTCGATCCAGAAGCCGGCCACGGCTACGGAGCGGAGGATGCCCTTCTCGTCGGGCATGACAGGGATGAAGCGATTGCCTTGCAGGTGGTAGAACTCGGTGCCGGCCGGCCCGTAGGGGTCGATGAGCCACAGCTCACGCACGCCGGCCCGTTCGTAGGCGCGGAACTTGGGACCACGGTCATATGTCACCGTGCCGGCAGAGAGGATTTCGATCACCAGATCAGGAGCGCCGAAGACACCCTCGCGCTGAATGATGTCCAGCCGTTCCTTGTCAATGAGTTCAGCTTTTTGGTCTTCGGGTGCGTAGCGGAAGAACTCCTCGGAGGTCATCCGTTCGGCTACCTCGACGCGACTAAGCACAGTCATTAGAGCACCTCAGCCGGCACTAATCAGGACTGCCGGATCGAGAGCACGCAACTCCTCCGCCAGTCCATCTGGAACGGTCAGCATGATTGTTGCCTTTGCTTCCTTCTGATCAAAGGGGAATCGGTGGCAGTTGAGTTCATTAATACCCGACACCAGGGCGCGTGTCAAAAGAGCGGTACGCTCCGAGCGGACAACAGTCCGCGTCGTGAATCGATCGGGAGGTCGGTGAAACTCCTCAGAAGTAGTTTATAACAGGCGAGTGAAACAATGCGACGAAACCAACGAAACTACAGATGGCCCATGCTCATGATTGCGGTGACCGGCCTGCTGATCGTACTGGGTTCCCACGCCGGCCTCTCTGGTGCGACCGTCACCATGGCGGACCCTGGCCCCTCAACCCTGGCCGCCGACCCGGCGCTGCCACGCGATTTTGCACTTCCCATCCCAATGAGTGAGCCTATTCTCCACCAAACCGCGGGTACCGACTACTACGTCGCCACCGACGGGAACGACGACGACCCTGGCACAGAGTCCCAGCCCTGGCGCACTATCCAGAAAGCTGCTGAGACCCTGGTGGCCGGCGAAACTGTCTACATCAAGGCAGGAACCTACCAGGAACGAGTGATGCCTCAGAATTCAGGGAGTGCCGGCAACTACATTGTGTACGCCGCGTATCCCGGCCATACGGTGACAATTGACGGAGCAGGTATCACTTTGCCTCAGTGGTGGGGTGGGTTGTTTGATGTGTCGAGCAAGAGCTATATCAGAATCTCCGGATTGAGAATAATGAACGCCGGCCCCAACCTCAACAATGTTGGCATTCTGGTGGATGAGTCGAGTCACATCATCATCGAAGGGAACTACATCTACAACACAACTTCTTCTGGCATTGGTGTTTGGAACAGTAGTGACATCACCATTGACGGCAATGAGGTTGAGCTGGCCAACAATGACGGGGAACAGGAGAACATCACCATTGCGATTACCCACGATTTCGAGGTGCGCTACAACCACATCCACCACGGCGGTCCGGGCAGCAACGGTGGTGAGGGTATTGACGCCAAAGACGGCTCGTACGATGGCAAGGTCTATGGCAACGTCGTCCATGACCTCAACCGTCTGGGCATCTACGTGGACGCCTGGGACAAGCACACCTACAACATCGAAGTCTTCCAAAATGTGGTCTATGACATCGCCGCTTTCGGGATGGCGCTGGCATCGGAAGCTGGTGGCTTGCTGGAGAATGTTCGGGTGTACAACAATATCATCTACGGGAACGAGCATCCCGGCATTGGCGTGTGGGGATGCTGCCCGGACCTGGCAGATTCACACCCTATGCTAGATCTGTACATTATCAACAACACCATTTTCAACAACGGGTGGGACTGGGGTGGCGGCATTTACCTGGATAACCCCGATATCGAGAACCTGGTCATCCGCAACAACATTCTCAGCCAAAACCTGTCCTTTCAGATCATAGTCGAACCCGGCATGGGAGTTCCCTTGGATCAACTTACGGTGGATCACAACCTGATCGACGGTTTCCGAGGCGAGGCTGGCGAGATTCGTGGCGAGGACTATGTCGAAGGCGCCCCCCGATTCGTAGACTCCGCCGCACCAGATTTTCATTTGCAGGAGAATTCACCCGCCATAGACCAAGGTTCCCCGGCTGATGCGCCAGGCGATGATTTCGAAGGCCATACTCGACCCAATGGTGCAGGGTATGACATTGGGGCCTTTGAATTGCTCCCCTGTTTGCTAGACGCCAATGCCAACGGGCAGGTGGATGTGGTTGACATCATGACCACTGCCCAAAGGCCGGCGTGCGTTGTCCACCTGCCGCTGCTCGCCAGATCATGGCGACAGCCCTGGCCAACTACCGTGCTGCACCGAGCCGTTGAGCTGAACGTGGACGATGCGGGCGATCCGGTTAACGAAACCAGTTGGCGCCGATCACCCACATGTTTCTCACGGCGCTGCGGACCTACGGCGCCTACCTGGTGGACAACGCCGGCGGATTCATCTTCTACGCCGAGGAGATCACCACGCCCGTCTGCCCTGACTTCGTGGAGCCGGCGGGCGTAGGTCTGGAGGATATTCTGGGGTTGGGATTTCACCGCTTTTTCCTGTTAGCTCCGTCACAATCTTCAGATCGTGGTGTATAATGACCTATCCCGAGGTTCACACGTGCGTCCGGGAGATCAAACCGGGAGATCGAGGCCATGCGGCGAAGAGGAGGATGGCTCTACCTATCGCTCACGATAATCGGCCTGCTGGCCGTTCTGCATACACGCGTTGGGCCTGTCGCGAACGGGCCGGCCCTCGCCGGGGCTGGATCCTTACGGCGTTACTCCGCAACATTTGCGTCATGTGCGTGAATTATCGCCTCGT
>JBHIAO010000277.1:0-7747 GCA_046758565.1 Anaerolineae bacterium | reverse complement strand
CCCCACTTCAGGCCCTTTTTACCCTTTCTACATGGGACTTTTGCTTCGAAATCCCATTTACCATCGCTTCCACGGCGGTGTTTCGGGCATGAATCGCTCGAACTCGGCGATCAACTGGGCCTCGTAGTCGCCGGCGTACTCCTCGGCCAGGAACCTGTGCAGCCCCTCCTCGTAGAACCGCTGCCACGATGCCTCCTCGTGGCCGGGGTTGACGGGGAAGAAGAGAGCATCGTTGGCCCGCGCGGCCCTGAGGTCGCCCGGCGCGTCGCCGATCATCAGCATGCGGTCGGGCGCGTACTGCCCCCTGGTGGCCAGGGCGATGTGCTCGCTCTTCTTGCCCCTCTCCTGCCCGGCGATGACGCGCACATAGCGGTCAATGCCATGCTCCTTCCACTCGCGCTCCAAGGCCTCGTTCGGTGTCTGGGAGACGACGATCATGTCGGCCTTGTCGAAAAGGGCCTCCAGGCTCTCGCGCACGTAGGGGAAGGGCGGGATGCCGTGCACCATGTCGGCGATGGTGGCGTTGACCGCCAGACTCCAGGCCAGGGCGCGGTCCAGCTCAGGGTCGAGATGCGCGGCCATGTAGGCTCTCAAGCCATCGTTACTCTTGGGGAACTCCTCGTCGGCGATGAACTCGCGGATGCGGGGCACCTCTGGAATGTTCGCGTGGCGGGCGATGACCTCAGGCCGCTCACGCAGCAGATCGAAGACCTTCACCAGGGCGGGCCAGCGATTGATGCCTCGCCACCTGGAGTACAGGTTGACGAACTCCGCCGCCTCGCGGGCGTACTTGGAAACGGGTTGCAAGCCCCAGTGCTTGATGATATTGGGGCAGAAACATTCCTTGTGCTTGATCTCCATCGTATCGAAAACACAGCCGTCCGAATCAATGCCGACAAAGAAATCATACTCGGGCTGCATTTCCAACAGTGGTCGCGCTGCTTCGTGAACTTCTGACATTGGGTTACCTCCTGTTGCTGATTGTCATTTGCGATTCGCCGATTTGCTGATTTGCCCGTGCACCACCTCCCAACACACCCGCACGCAGATGCCGCACACTTCGTCCTCCAGACCCAGCGCCCCCAGGCGACGGCGGCATCTCTCCCGGTAGCCCTCCTCCGGGCGCAGGATGGGGCACACTTCCAGACAGGCGAGGCAATCGCCGCAGCCGGGCAGCTCTCTGTCGTCGGAGGAGACCCGCCGGGGGACGAACACGGTGGCGAAGCGCAGCGCGGGGCCGGCCTCAGGCGTGATGACCAGGCCGCTCCTCCCCCGCCAGCCCAACCCCGCAGCCTCGGCGAAGGCGCGGTGCGAGACGCAGTGGGGGAAGTAGTCGTTGACGTGCTTCACTTGCTCCACCCAGCCCTCGACCGTAGCTGCCTCGACCACGCCACCGAACCGCCCGGCCAACTGACCGGCTACGTCGTTGAGCAGCCGGTTCAGCTCCGTGTAGGCGCGGGCGTACCGGTTCCAAAGGCCATCCTCAGGCGGCTTGCCCACCCAGCCATCAGGAATGGCCAGTATTTCTGACTCGTGATACAGCAGGCCGATGGAGACAGCGGTGATGTCCGACCATTCTCCCAGCCCGTCCAGCTTGCGCCGAAGATACGCCGACTGCTCCGGCAACAGCCTCACTCCCTCGACAGGAACGAAGCTGATCACCCCGCGCCTGCCGGCCCGCTCGCACAACCGCCGGAACTCCGCCCCAATCTCCTTCTTGCTGATTTGCGATTTGCTCATTTGCTCACACCCCACTGAAGGCACTGAACCCCCCATCCACCGGCACCACCACCCCATGCACAAAGGCTGCGCCGGGTGAGAGCAGCCACAGCACCGTGCCAATCAAGTCCTCTGGATCGCCAAAACGGCCCATCGGGGTGTGGTCAATGATCGTTCGGCCGCGGGGAGTGAATTCGCCGCTTTGCTCATCAATCAGCAGGAAGCGATTCTGCTGGGTGAGGAAGAAACCGGGGGCAATGGCGTTGACCCGGATGTCGGTCGAGTACTCCTGCGACAGGTGCACCGCCAGCCACTGGGTGAAGTTGCTCACCGCGGCTTTGGCGGCGGAATAGGCCGGGATACGGGTCAGCGGGCGGAAGGCATTCATGGACGAGATGTTGAGAACGCAACCCTCCCCCCGCTCAGCCATGAGCTTGCCAAAGACCTGGCTGGGCAATAGGGTGCCGATGAAGTTGAGATTGAACACCCACTGCACCGCGTCGGCAGGCAGGTCGAAGAAGGACAGGTCGGGCGAAGTAGTGGCCTGCTTCTTGTTGCCTCCCGCGCCGTTGATCAGGATGTCCACGCGGCCATAGGTGTCCATTACCCGCTGTGCCGCCACCTCGATGGCGTCTTTGTCCAATACATCGCACTGCACGGCCATCGCTTCGCCGCCGGCGGCCACGATGTCACCGGCCACTTTCTGCGCCGCCTCTTCAAACAGGTCCAACACGGCCACCTTGACCCCAACGCGGCCCAGCGCGCGGCTCATGGCCCCGCACAGCACCCCACCGCCGCCGGTGACGACAGCCACCTTCCCTGATAATCCAAAAATGCTCTCCAGATACTTCTCATTCATCTCGCCTCTCTCCTCTCGTCAATTTGTTGATTTGCTGATTTGCCGATTCGTCGGTCTCAATCATTACGCCCGGCTCCACCTGGAGGCGATAGGTCTTCGATGCGCCGGCTTCGCGGAGGGCTTCCTCCAACCGCGTGGCGTCGGGCCAGGGCCAGAGGGCGATGATGGTCCCACCGTGGCCGGCGCCAGCCAGCTTGGCCCCCAGCGCACCAGCCTCTAGGGCCGCGGCGATCAGTTTCTCGTTCGACTCGCCAGATCCGCCCAGGTCGCGCTGGATGGCGTGGTTCTCGTTCATCAAGCGACCCAACAGCGGCCAATCTTCCATGATGAGCGCCTTCTTACCCATGCGAGCGATCCCTGTGATTTGCCTGTAGCCCTCCACCACCGCCGCCTCTCCCTCCAGCCAGCGCTCGCGGAGCGGCTTGTGCACCTGACCGGAGTCATGCAGCACGCCGGTGAAGCCCAGCACGAAGGGCAACTGTGGAATATAGACAGCAAGAGGCTCGATGGTGGCGAAAAGTTCCGCCTCGGCGTGGCGGTAGAATTGTTTGCCTCCGAAGTCCATGTAATTGAGGCCGCCAAAGGTGCACATGTAGGCATCCTGATAGCCGCACACGACTTTGAGATAGTTCAACTCGATGTAGCGAGCCCGCTCGGCCAGTTGGTAGAGGTTGGGATACTCCCCTTGCCAGGCCAACAAGGCTTGCAGCAAAGCCACCACCAGCGCGGTGGAACCTGAAAGCCCGCTGCGCAAGGGGATTTCGCTTTCGTAGCGCACGCGACATTTCAGCGGCGGCAGGCGCATGTAGTCCAGGATGGCCCGCGCCAGGTCAAAGCGGTCGCGCTGGGGACGCAAATCGCTTCGACTGGCAATGCGGCACTCCTCCCCACCGGTCTCCAGCACCAGATGGGGAGCAGGCGTCACGGTCACGCGGGCTCGCATCCCCACCGAACATGAAAGAACCGCCCCGCCGTACATGTCCGTAGGATTGCCGATGATCCCGGCCCGGCCGGGGGCTGAACAGACCACTCGTCGCTGATCAGAGCTCATAGGCTTTGGCCTTGATGTATTTTCGGACCAGGTAGCCGTACCGCTCATCGGCCAGGGCAAAGTCAATGAAGGCGCGGAAATAGCTCTCGAAATTGCCCACGTCGTAGCGACGCTGCCCAAGAGGGAGAAGCCAGGCGTAAACCGGCTCTCCCTTATGGATCAGCAACCGGATGGCATCGGTCAATTGGATTTCCCCCCGCTCGTCGGGCACCGTGCGATCGAGGGCCTCGAAGATGGCCGGGCTGAAGACGTAGCGCGCAGCCACAGCCAGGGTGGTTGGAGCGGTGCCCAAGGGTGGCTTCTCGATGATGTCGGTCATGGCCACTGGTTCGCTGGGGGGAGGCTCAGCGCCATTGATGCTGACGATGCCGTAACGAAAGGCCTCTTCGCGAGGAACCTTTTCCACGGCCACGATGGCTGCCGCTTTCAGTTGACGCTGGGCCTTCATCATCGCCTTCAGCAAGGAAGCCGGTTCCTGGGCGGCGATGAGCGAATCCCCCAGGGCCACCACGCAGTCATCGCCGTCCACAAAATCGGCTCCCAGCGAAACCGCGTGACCCAGCCCCTTGGGCGTGCTCTGCCGGGTGTAGAAAAAGCGCGACCTACCTTCGATATAGTCCAGGTCCGCCAACATCGCCTCATTCCCGGCCTGTTTCAGCGCGGCCACGAGCTGAGGGTCCGCATCGAAGTGATCTTCGATAACCCGTTTGCGGCGCCCGGTGATGATGAGAATCTGGCGCAGGGCAGCAGCCTGTAACTCCTCCACCACGTGCTGGAGTATCGGCTTGCGTCCCACCGGCAGCATCTCTTTGGGCTGCGACTTGGTGGCTGGCAAGAGTCGTGTGCCCAGCCCGGCGGCTGGGACAATTGCTTTGGTTATCGGTTGAGTCATGGGTCGATCTCCTTCCTTATCCCTGGAATTCTGATATAAGGGTAGAAGGCCAATCGCATTGGCCGTTCTGAGCTATTGTCCCCCCTGGACGCCCAACGCGGTTGGGCTGCTACCCCTCATATCAAAACTTCTCTTTTCATAAAAGGCGACAGGTGTTTTTCAAAATGTGCCTCTAGCGCGGCATAATGCGCTTCTTCGTGGGCGGCCAACACGCTTAGTATCTCCCTGCCAAACCGATCCAGCATCGAGCCAAAGGTCACGTGCAACACCTGCCGCGCGTCGAACTGGTCGAGCAGGGCAGAAGGATACGCATCCGCCAATGGAATCCTGGCCAGGTCGGCTGAGACGTGGTAGGTGGCGCGGTCTTCGGGGTAGCGCTCGATGGCATAGGCCAGGATCTGCCGGAATAGGGCCGGCTCCACTTGCGCCACCACCCGCAGGGCCTCCAGGTAGCTGGTGCCGGCTGTCTTGAGATGCACCAGCCCGCGCGTGTGCCGGGCAATGACGGGATAGATGCTGAATTTGTCCGATCCAGAGTGGATGCTGAGCTTGTACGGCCCCAGGACGCGGGCAATAGCGGCGTGCTTGGCCAACTCGGCCTCAAACTCGGCCAGGTCGCCAATGTAATCCACGCCCTTTTCGAAGCGACCGATGTAACGCGGAGCCAGGCTCACCCATCGCACGCCCAGCCGCTTGAGCTCGCTGGCGATGAAAAAGTGCTCCTCAATCGAGGTCGGCGTCTCCGTCTCGTCCACCGACATCTCCAGCTCGAAGTTCTCGGTCTGGGCAGCCAGGTGGCGGTACATACGGACGGTGTGGGCAATGGCTCGGCCATACTTGCACGCAGCCCGCACCAAAGCAGTCTCGTCAAACTCCAGTGTGAATGTCTCTACCTCAAAGCGACGCCCCAGGTAGCGTCCCCGCAAGTCGTCGGGCGTGTCTTCCAGTTCAGCCCATGGCAGGGCGGTGAATTTGGAATTTGGAATTTGGGATTTGGAATTCCGAATGGCGTTGTCCACGTAGTCGCCGGGGTCAATGGTGAAGAAGGTGTAGCCTGCCGCCACACAGAGGTCAATGTCCTCGGTCGTCTTGAGGTGGTCGGCGTCGGCGCCCCACGGCTGGCGCCAGCCCTCTTGAAAGACGCCCCACATCGCGTCGTCCATCACCTGCTGGGGAGTGCGGCCGGTGCGGGCGTTCTCGCGCATGGATTGCTGGGCGAATATCGGGGCGATGCCAGCAGCCCTGCGCACGGCGCAGACGTGGCCCGGCGTCGCCAGCCCCAGGCGGTCGCCGCAGCCGGCCGAGGTCTGCAACCCCAGAAGTTGTGGCCGCAGCCAGGGGAGTTTCTGGCGCAGGGCGGCCGCGTTGACGGCAGTCAGAGGGCAAAAGGTGACGTCACCTTTCCGTTCGTCTTCAAAGCCGGCTGAATTGTCCAGGATGCACAACTGCTTGCGCCCAGTGGTGCGAACCAACAACAAGTAGGTTGCATCGTCAGTTTCCGTGACTGAATATGGATAAACGATCGGGCCGGGCAGTTGTTTCAGATTCATGGTCATTACTTTGGTCATTGGTCATTGATCATTGGTCATTGAATTTGTAAGCCCGCTTGGCCAGCCGGTAGGCCGTGTCCTGGATCATCTCGCGGGCGTCATCGCTGTCCACGATGCCCCGTACGACCAGGCCAGCGAGCCAGGTTGCGTCCACCCGCCGCGAAAGGTCGTGGCGAACAGAGATGGTGGGGAAGGAGCGCGTGTCGTCGGTAAAGCCCACCGTGTTGTACAGACCGGCCGTCTCCATCACCCACTCCCGGTAGCGGGTCATGCCGTTGATGCTGTCGTGGAACCACCAGGCCGGGCCCAGTTTCATGGCCGGATAGTGCCCGGCCAGGGGAGCCAACTCGCGAGAGTAAGTGGATTCGTCCAGCGTGAAGACGATGAAGGTCAGGCGAGGGTCGTTGCCATACTTATTCAGCAGCGGCTGGAGATTCCGCGTGAATTCGGCCTGTACCGGAATGTCGCACCCTATGTCGGGGCCGAAGCGATCGAAGAGCGGCTGGTTGTGGTTGCGACACGAGCCAAAGTGCACCTGCATCACCAGCCCGTCCTCAATGCTCATCCGCGCGCTCTCCATGAGCGTATGACCGAAGAAGCGAGCAGCATCCTCCTCAGTGGCCTGGCCTTTCAACGCCCGCTGAAAAATCTGATCCGCCTCGTGGGGGGATAGCTCGCCGGTAGCCAGTGAGGTTCCATCGCTGTCGGTGGCAACTGCTCCCATCGCCTGAAAGAAGGCCCGTCGCTCTTCCAGCGCCTGGATCAAAGCTGGATAGGAGTTGACCTCGATCCCGGTCAGGTCGCTCAGCGCGTCAATGTTTTTCCGCCAGCCTGGCCTCAGCAGATGTACCACGTCGTCGGGTCGAAAGGTGGGGCGGATGTCCCCCTCCCAACCAGAGGCCCGGATGGCCTGGTGGTAGCGCAACGAGTCGGTCGCGAAGTCGGTAGTGCAGAGAACCTCGATGTTGAAGCGTTCGAACAGGACGCGGGGGCGAAACTCTGGCAAAGCTAGCTTGGCCTCGAGTTGATCGTAGACCGTCTGGGCCGTCGCCCCGGTCAGTTTCTCCTCGATGCCGAAAACCTGGTTAAAGGCATAGGTCAGCCAGAGGCCGGTGGGTGTGCCGCGAAAGAGATAAAAGTTCTCCCCAAAAATCTGCCAGATTTGGCGATGGCCGTGTTCCACGGGGCCACCGTCCAGCGGAGCTACGCCCAGAGCCTCCAGCGGGATGCCCTGGGAGTAGAGCATGCGCAGGACGTAGTGATCAGAGGTGATCAGCAACTCGACGGGCGTGCCGAAGGTGGCGTTCTCATCGGCGAAGAGCCGGGGATCCACGTGCCCGTGCGGGCTGACGATGGGCAAATCGGCCACCGATTCGTACAGCTCCCGTGCGATGCGCCGCTGTGTCGGATCGGGGTCAAAGTATCGGTCTGGGGGTAGGTGCCATTTTGGGTGGGTCATGATTCAAGCTGACGCAGGTAGGCAATGCTTCGCTGAGCCGACGTGTCGGCATCGGGCAGGGGCATGAACTCGCCGGAGACGTAGCCCTGGTAGCCGGTGGCAAAGAGAGTATCCAGGATGGACCTGAAGTCCAGGTGTCCGGCGCCGGGATACCAGCGGTTGGAATCGGCCACGTGAAAGTGGAAGATGCGGTCGCCGCAGGCGCGGATGCTGTCCT
>JBHIAO010000276.1:0-7796 GCA_046758565.1 Anaerolineae bacterium | reverse complement strand
ACGTTTTACGTTTCACGTTTTACGCAGTTTGGTTGCGGCCAAAGGCTGCGTTAAGGATCAGTGATCAGTATTCAGTCATCAGTGATCAGTGGCTAGAATCTGATGACTGGTTACTGATTACTAACCCCACGACCTCTTCACCCACTAATCCGACAAGCTTCGTCCTGGTGATCGTATTGCTGAGATCGTCCGAACTTCTTGTGAGCACACGAATGTAGTTATCGGTTATGCCTTGCCAGAGACCGTCACTTCGACTATGCCTGTCCTGAGCCGGGCCTGTCCCAAGCCTTGTCGAGGGGTCGAAGGGCTCAGTGCAAGTCTGCCGCGATTCCCACAGCACGTCCAGTTGGCGCGCCAGGAAGTGTTCCTGAAATCGTCTTTCGCTGGCTTCAGCGATCTTAAGCATGGCGTCAACGCGCGCTTTCTTTTCCTGGTGTGGCACATGGGCCGGCAACGTCGCCGCTTCGGTGCCTTCGCGAGCCGAGTACGGGAAGACATGGACTTTCGCGAAATCCATGCGTTCGACGAAGCGCAGGCTCTGCTGGAACTCGTCGGCTGTTTCGCCGGGGAACCCGACGATCACGTCGGTGGTGATCGCCACGCCGGGAATGGCTTCGCGGATCATCTCAGCGACGCCGGTATACATTTCGGCGGTGTAGGGCCGGCGCATCCGGCGCAACGTCTCCGTGCAGCCGCTCTGGAGCGACATGTGAATATGCCGACATAATCGGTGGTCTGTCCAAAGGGTGAGCAGTCGCTCGTCGAATTCCCAGGGTGCGATGGACGTCAGGCGCAACCGAGGGGCGTCGGTGCGCTCCAGAAGCGCCGCTGTTAGTTCGTAAAGGCCGTGCCCATCTGACTGATAGGATGAGATTTGGACCCCTGTGATGACAATCTCCTGAAACCCGCCGGCCACCAGTTCCTGAACCTCTTTCACCACCTCGTCGACCGCGCGGCTACGTTCCGGACCGCGAGTGAAGGGAATGATGCAGAAAGCGCAGCGCATGTTGCAGCCGTCCTGGACCTTGACCGGTGTTCGCGTGTTGCCAAATTCCAGCGGAACGTAGGGAATCGGTAGTTGAGGCTCGGAATCTGCGGGCGGGCGCCCGATAAGGTGATGGTGGACGATGTCGAGCAGTCGATCTTTCTCATCGTTTGTAACCACCAGGTCAACGCCGGCCAGTTTGGCCGCTTCAACCGGTGTGCCGGTGGCATAGCAGCCAGTGAGGACGGTCTTCAGGCGTGGGTTGACACGCCGGCCACGCCGGGCCACTTTGCGTGAGGTGCGGGCCGCCACGTGGGTCACTGTGCAGGAGTTGATAACGTGGAGGTCGGCATCTTCGAAGGAGTTGGTGACGTTGTGGCCGGCGGCCACGAACTCGCGTGCCAGCTGCTCTAATTCAGCCTGATTCAGTTTGCAGCCCAAGTTCGTAAAAAGCACACGCATACTACCGGGTCCGATCTAGCGTTGCGCAAACAGCATGCTGGTGAACATTGGTTTCCCGCTGGAGGATACGTGATGCGGGATACGGGATGGGATCCGTCATCAGGTACCGGTATCCATCGGGTGTAGGATGAAGAATAGCATTGACGGACAGGCAAGTCAAGAAACGAAGCCGGCCAATTGTCCATTCGGTGCGATGGTGTTATACTTTGACCACTAATAACGTGGTTGGGCAACCGACCGGTGAAACGTGAAGCACATTGCGTATTGCGTGTTGCGTATTCCGTAGGAATCCAGATCACGCAATACGCAGTACGCAATACGCAGAGGAGTAAACCGAATGCGGATTCTGTTGTACACGGGTAAAGGCGGTGTTGGCAAGACGAGCGTGGCAGCAGCCACGGCGATTCGTTGCGCCGATCTTGGCTACCGAACCGCGGTTATCAGCACGGATGCAGCTCACAGCCTGGCGGATTCCTTCGACGTGGATATTGGGCCCGAGCCGACCGAGTTGGCCCCGAATCTATGGGCTCAAGAGGTTGACGTCCTATACCAGATGGACCGCTACTGGGGCACTGTTCAAAGATGGCTGTCCAGTGTCCTTGCCTGGCGTGGTGTCAGCGACATTATTGCCGAAGAGGTGAGCGTTTTCCCCGGCATGGAGGAGGTGGCCAGTCTGCTGCAGATCGTCCACCTGAACGACAGCGGTGAATTCGATGTGATTGTGGTTGATTGCGCGCCGACGGGCGAGACTCTACGCTTTCTGTCTATGCCTGAGGTCGCTCGGTGGTACCTGACCCGTATTTTCCCGTTGGAGCGGCAAGCTGCGCGCATCGCCGGCCCGATCCTCAGATCCATGGCCGATTTGCCCATCCCCGAGGACGAGGTTTTCGAAGCGATAAAGAATCTGCTGTTGCAGTTAAACGAGATGCAGGTCCTTTTGACAAATCCGGACCTCACCTCGATCCGGCTGGTTCTCAACCCCGAGAAAATGGTCATCAAGGAAGCGCAGCGAACATTCACTTTTCTAAACCTTTATGACTTCCATTGCGATCTGGTCGTCTCGAATCGCATTATTCCAGAGCGGGTTGAGGATGCCTATTTTGATGCCTGGAAGACTAGTCAAGACAAGTGGGGTCGGCTCGCGGAAGAAGGCTTTGCGCCGCTGCCAATTTTGGAAGTTCCGTTGTTTGATCAGGAGGTGGTGGGATTTGATATGTTGCGGCGCATGGCAGAAGCCACGTACAGCGATCGGGATCCGACCGAGCTGTTCTACAAGGGAAGAATTCAGACCATTGAGAAACTTGACGGCGAGTATCAGATGGAGCTTGCGTTACCCTTCATACAGAAGGAGGCAGTCAATTTGACTCGATCGGGTGGGGAACTGGTGATTAGTATTGGCAATTTCCGCCGCAATCTATTGCTACCCCGGGCTTTGGCTGATCTCGAAGTCAAACGGGCCAAGATGGAAAATCAGCGGCTCGTAATAACTTTCGGGAACAGCAAAAGGGGAACTTAGAGGAACTAAGGGGAACTAAGGGGAACTAATACGAGCCTGGGGGTCTGTAGTTCCCCTCTAGTTCCTCTCTAGTTCCTCTCTAATTCCCCTTTTTGAATGTAGCACGTAGGCGGCGACGCCAGCAGCGGCCAGGCCAGCACCGCCAGCAGCGGCCCGCACCAGTACCTGTCGGTTCGGCGGGCTTGGCAGACGCATGAACACTGGGAGATCCAATAGGCGTTCCGGCAGGCGCGGTCGGAAGATAAAGCGTGATCGCCAGGCAGAGGCCGGCAACGATTCTTCGGCTGTCTGCAGTAGCCCGGTATGCAACTCCGCGCGAAAGGCTAGCGACATCTCCACAGGTGCAAGTATCATCTTCAACTGCTTTGCTAACGCGAACAGAGGTGCCAGTGTCTGCCGGTCTTCCGGGAACATGTCCAGATAGGCTTGGGTGTGGTCTCCCTCTTCGTTCAAGTGATCGGCGTGCGCGGCCAAAACTTCCATCAACAACTCATCTCTCATCACACACTCTCCAGATTCAACGGCGTCAGGACAACCGTCAGATTGTCACGGATTCTCGTCAACAAAGCTAGAATCTCTTCGGCAGACTTGCCGGCCTTCACCGCCTCGGTGGCTTCCATCGCCATGTATCCTAGGCCGGCCGATCCCCCAGCACTGTCGAAAACGTGCACCTTCACCTCACCGGCGACTTCGCGGGCCGCCATTTCAGCCGACCGAACAGTTCCGCTGAGTCGGCCGGTGATATGCAGCGAGATGATTTCATCAGCGCCATTCTCAGCCAGTTCCCGATACAGTCGGGCGAACTCACCCACCGATGGCTGGGAGGTCGTCGGGATGACGGCCGTCTCTGCGATGCGCCGGTAGAAGGACGCTGCGTCGATGGTCACGCCATCCAGGAAATCCTCGGTGTCGAAGTAGATGTGCACCGGAATGACGGTGAAATCGTACGCCTGCCTAAGCGATGCCGGCAAGTCGCACGTACTATCGGTGACGATGGCGATCATTCAGCCGGCCTTTCCATCCTCGTCGTAGAACGTGAATCCTTGCTTTTCCAGGTCTTCACGTAGTCCGACCAGTGCACGATGGTACAGACTCTTGATGGCCCCTTCGCTGCGTCCCATGATCTGGCCAATCTGACGGTTTGATAACCCTTCGCTGAATTTTAAGACCAACAGCATCTGCCGGTCTGGGTGGAGCCGGCGTATTGCCTGCGCCAGCGCCTGTTCCCTATCCCAGCGTTCTGCGGCGTGATGGGGTGCATACTCCGGGTGATCATGGAGCGTCAGATCTTCCAACGGCAGCTCTGTCCATCGGCTGTTGTCCCTGTGCCAGTTGGCAACGACATTGTGAGCGATTCGGTACAGCCACGCCGCGAAGGGCGCGCCACGATCCCTGTACCGGCCAATATGGGACAACGCCTGGTAAAACGTGTGGGCAGTGAGATCTTTGGCGTCCTCCTCACTCCCGGTGCGGTGAAATATGTAGTTGTGGATACGATCCACGTAGCGCTGGTAGAGCTCGCCGAACGCCTCGGCGTCTTCCTTGGCTTTCTCGACGAGTTCCGACTCTGACAACGGCACGGTCTCCTCCGGGCCGCTCTTCACCAAGGTAAAAACACGGCAGAGCGGCGTTAGTTACGTCGAAAGAAGTATACTCTTGACCGAAGCAGCCGTCAATTAGCTTATCATCTGTTCCAACTATCGGAGACAGGTGTGAACTCTGGTGTGCCCCCACGTCAGAGACTCGCGGCTTCGGGCATCGAACTTATACTATGGACCTCTTTGTGGTACAATTGCAGGTGCGTCAATCTTTGGTCGACGGATGCACGAGGAGTTGAAAGATGAGTAGACAAACCGAGCGGCGTGTGTTAGTTCAGTTCCACCACATGCGCGACGAAATGGATCGCCTGTTTGAGGCTTTGATGCCGTGGCATAAGCTGCCGGCTCGTCGTCATTGTGCGTGGTGTCCGCCCACCGACGTGTACGAGACAGCCGACGCGGCGGTCGTGAAGGTAGAGATTCCCGGCGTCGACGAGGACGACTTTCGGATTTCCTTCGCCGACAATATCTTGATCGTGGGCGGCGTGCGGCACGCTCGTGAGACTGAGCAGCGCGCCTATCAGCAGATGGAAATCTGGTCGGGACCGTTTCGCACGCAGGCACATATCCCGTGGCGGATTGATGTGGATGCCGTCGAAGCCCACTACGCTGATGGCTTCTTGGTGGTTCGATTGCCCAAGGCAGGCCGGCAAGTGAAGCAGGTTCCTATTCGATCCTCTGAGGAGCAATGACTTTATGAACCCAATGCGTCGAGGCGAACAAAGCATAGACTTAAGCCCTGTGCAAGAAAACCCTCACAACGATATGCCTGAGATATCTGAGGTCCTGCCTATCCTGCCATTGCGTAACGTTGTAGCCTTTCCCCACACCTTTGTGCCCTTGAGAGTTGGGCAGCCGCGCTCCATCCAACTGATAGATGAGGTGGCGGTCGGCACCCGTGTTATCGGGTTAGTGGCGATGAAAGACCCTAGCGTTGAGACACCAGGGCCCGAAGATGTGTATACAACGGGGACAGCAGCCTATATCCATCGGATGATCAAGGGCCCGGACGGCAACATCGGTCTTTATGTCCAGGGATTGACGCGCATCGAGATCTCTGAATGGGTGGCAGAAGAACCCTACCTGCAGGCTCGAACGCGGGTAGTGCCCGAAACCCCCGAGATGACTGTCGAGCTTCAGGCGCTCATGCGCAACGTAGCCGATCTTTTCCGCCGCATAGTCGAGCTTGTACCTCACATGCCTGAGGAGCTGATGCAGGCGGCTTTGAACATCGACGATCCGGTGCAGTTGGTCTACTTCATTGCGAGCAACATACGCATGGATCTTGAGGATGCCCAGGCCTTCCTGGAAATCTCGGAGGTGGTCGATAAGTTTCGATCGTTGACGACGCTGCTCAATCAGGAACTTGAGGTTCTGGAATTGGGCCGCAAGATTCAGTCGGAAGCCCAGCAGGAGATGGAGAAGACGCAGCGTGAGTACTTCCTGCGTCAACAGCTCAAGGCTATTCAACAGGAGCTAGGAGAAGGCGATGAGCAGGCGATGGAGGTGGCTGAGCTCCAAGAAAAGATCGAGCAGTCCGGCATGCCCGAAGAGGCCCGCAAGGAGGCGCTGCGGGAACTCAGCCGCCTGGAGAAGCTGCCGCCGCAGGCTGCGGAGTACGGCGTCATCCGCACCTATCTCGAGTGGATGACGGAGATGCCGTGGGCTGTCGCGACTGAAGACAACCTCGACATCAGGCATGCGCGCCAGGTCCTGGACGAGGATCACTACGATCTGGAGGACATCAAGGAGCGGATTCTGGAGTACCTGGCGGTTCAGAAGCTGCGCCAGGAAAGGCTGGAAGCGGAGGGCGAAGAAGAGGTCGTGGATCTTGAGGGTGGTGGTGCCATACTGTCATTCATAGGCCCGCCCGGTGTCGGTAAGACCAGTCTGGGGCAGTCGATTGCCCGTGCATTGGGCCGCAAGTTCATCCGGATGAGCCTGGGGGGTGTCCGGGATGAGGCCGAGATCCGCGGGCACCGTCGAACGTATATCGGTGCCATGCCAGGACGCATCGTTCAAGGGATACGCCGCGTGGGTACCAGGAACCCGGTGTTCATGCTCGACGAGATCGACAAGGTTGGTGCTGACTGGCGCGGTGATCCCTCGTCGGCATTGCTAGAGGTGCTGGATCCGGCACAGAACCGGGATTTCCGGGATCACTATCTCGATGTGCCGTTCGACCTGAGCCAGGTGCTTTTCATCACCACGGGCAACGTGTTGTCGACCATTTCGCCGCCGTTGCGGGATCGGATGGAGATCATCCAACTGTCTGGGTACACGGAAAACGACAAGCTCCACATCGCAAAGGGCTATCTGGTGCCACGCCGGGTGAAGCAGAACGGGCTCCGCGAAACAGAAATCGAATTCACTGATGAGGCTCTGCGCCGGATTATCCGCGACTACACGCGCGAGGCCGGCGTGCGCAACCTGGAGCGCGAGATCGGCAAAGTGTGCCGCAAGGTGGCCACTCAGATCGCCGAGGGCACGGCGGAGCATGTGGTTATCGAGGAGCATGCCGTGCCGGGGTATCTCGGTCCGCAGCGCTTCTTTTTCGAGTGTGCTGATCGGACAGAGATCCCCGGTGTGGCGACAGGATTGGCAGCGACAGCAACGGGCGGCGATGTGCTGTTCATCGAAGCGACCAAGATGCCGGGCGGCAAGGGCTTCCAGGTGACCGGTCAACTGGGCGACGTGATGCGAGAGAGCGCTCAGGCGGCCTTGAGCCATGTTCGCTCGAAAGCAGCCGACCTGGGTATCCCACCCCGGTTCTTCGATCAGACGGATATTCACTTGCACGTGCCGGCTGGTGCCATTCCCAAGGACGGCCCCTCGGCCGGCGTGACCATGGCCACGGCGCTGGCGTCCCTGCTGACGGGTCGCCCGATCCGTGCCGACGTGGGCATGACTGGCGAGATTACCTTGCGTGGACAGGTGCTGCCCGTTGGTGGTATCAAGGAGAAGGTCCTAGCGGCCCACCGCGCCGGCCTCCGAACGGTGATTCTGCCAAAGCGCAACGAGCAGGATCTGGAGGGCATCCCCGACGAGATCCGCGAGGAGATGTACTTTATTTTCGTGGACGCCATCGACGATGTGTTTGACGCAGCGCTGCGCCAGGAAGTCGTGGAACCTGCCTTCCCTCCGCAGCGCGACGGGCACGAGCAGCACGATGCTAGCGAGCATGAGGAGCCGGCCCCGCGCCAGCCGGCGATGTCAGTGAGCAGTGATCAGTAAA
>JBHIAO010000275.1:0-7810 GCA_046758565.1 Anaerolineae bacterium | reverse complement strand
CATCCCTGAACCAGAAGATATCCCTATCGTACTCCGGTCTGAGTGTTCTGAGTGCAGTTACGCTTCTGTCCAACATGGGAACACCTCCTGATGTCGGATGTAACCAGGTGACCGGCACTTTTCAGTACAGCATGGGACGCACCTGGGGCAAATCCCCCGTTCCAGCTTAAGTGGGCAAGTGCCGATCACCTTGTATCTAGTTGGGCATAGGCGGCAGCTTATAGAGTTTCTCTGCATTCTTGCCCAGGATCATATCGATCTTGTCTTGGGAAAGATTGATCTCCTTCCTTGGCAGCCGCATCTGGGTCCTGATATGGCAGGTTCGCCATGGCGTAGAAACGACCCGGGTAATCCTGCACAGCTTTGGCATAGGCGTCGTTGATCTTTTGGGCCCAGTAGACGCCCTCTTCTTGAGGGAGCGCTTCCGGTCCTGGAATCGTTTGGCTCATAATCTGGGTATCTAGACCAGCGGCATTCATGTCTCTGATTCGCGCCTCGAGATCGTAGTGGCCAGGCCGGTCGATGTGGGCCACTCTAATGTCGCCGGCAGCAAGAGCCACAAACGAGGTCTCCCCCGTCTGCTGCACGCGCGGGGCCTCTGTTCGGCTCTTGAGGTGCTCGAGATACTCAGGTGGATACCAGTGGTTGTGAACGTCAACAGTTCTCTGAGCCATAAGACGTCTCCTTTCTTGATATGAGTCTGATAATTCACCCACGTTTCTTATCTTGCGTGTTTACAGCCCAAGCTCACCACAAGATATGGACAGCCCGGGTCCCCTGACCCGGTTCTCCGACAAACTGGCGGCGAAGCTGTGCCTCAAACCGACAAGCGATCAACTGCTTCCCACGGATAGAAAGAAACACGGATAGAACCTGACTTTCTCTGTTTTTATCCGTGTTTTTTTCCATCCGTGAGGAAAACTTGCTCTGTTTGTAAAGAATTGCCTGCCTCAAGGAATCTAGCTGCGCAGCTTAGCACGCTGAATCTTGCCGGTGGCCGTCTTTGGCAACTCGTCAATGAACTCGATCCAACGTGGGCGCTTGTAGTCCGCCATCTTCTCCATGCAGTACTCGATCAGCTCATTGGCCAGGTCATCCGAGGTCGGGTAACCCTTGTTCAGGACCACGAATGCCTTCGGTTTGATCAAATTGGCTTGGTCAGGCTGCCCAACCACTGCACATTCTAACACAGCCTCGTGGCTGATCAACGTGCTCTCGACCTCCACCGGCGACACCCAGATACCGCCTACCTTCAGCATGTCGTCCGCGCGCCCGACGTGGTGGTAATAACCATCCTCGTCCACATAGAACTTGTCGCCGGTAAAGAGCCACTCGCCACGGAAGGTTTGACGGCTCTTCTCATATTGATGCAGGTAGAACAGCGTCGCTGTCTCGCCCTTGACGAGCAGATCTCCGATCTCGCCGGGCGGGACCGAGTTGCCATCCTCGTCCACGATTTTGATTTCAAAGCCCTCCACCGGCTTGCCGCAACTGCCGGGCCGGACATCGCCAAGGCGGTTTGTCAGGAAGAGGGCAAAGTTCTCTGTCGTCCCAATTCCATCGAGTATCTCGAGGCCGGTCTGCTTCTTCCAGGCGTACCAGATCGCCTCCGGCAGCGCCTCGCCGGCGGAGATGCACATGCGGAGCGACGACAGATCGTATTTCTCGGTGAACCCCTCGACAGCCAGCATGGCCGCATAACTGGTCGGCACGCCATGCAGGACGGTCGGCCGGAAACGGTCAATCACCTCCAACACGTTCGTTGCAACACGCGGCAGGGCGGGGGACAACACGACGCTCGCGCCGACGTGCCAGGGATAGATCAGATTGTTGCCCAGGCCGTAGGTGAAGAACAGTTTGGCGATGGCGAACGTTCGGTCGTCCTCGCGCAGGCCAATCGCGTCCGCGCCGTACAACTGCGCGCTGAGCGGCATATCCTTGTGAGCGTGAGGGATGCCCTTCGGCTCGCCGGTCGTCCCACTGGAATAGTTCAGGATGCAGAAGTCGTCGCGGTGTGTGGGCGCGGCCTCGAGCTCCGCCGGCTCGTTGGCGATCCAATCGCGATAGGCCAGAGCCTGCCCTGAGCCTGCCGAAGGGTCGCCTTCCCGGGCCGGGTAGCCGATGACGACGACGTGTTCCAGAAACTGTTGTTCGTCCCGGATTCCCTCAATCGCCGACAACAGGGATTCGTGAATGATCAGGACACGGGCGCGGCAGTCGTGCAGGATGTAGGCGTACTCCTGCGGCGTCAGCAGGGTGTTCATGCCCACCGCAATCGCGCCGATTTTCAAGGTGCCGAAAAAAGATGTAACCCACTCCGGGCAGTCGAGCGACAGAATGCCCACAAAGTCCCCCAGGCGAACGCCGAGTTTCTCGAGTGCGTTCCCGACCTGGTTCGCCTCATGCGAGACCTGCCGGAAGGTCATCGCCCCTTCCGGGCTGAACAGGGCCACCCTGTCCGCGCGCGCGGCCAGGTTGTGCTCCAGGATGTCCACGACGTTGTATTGAAGTGGAAGGTCGGCTGCTTTCATCCTAGTTGGGCATTTTTAGAACAAGACCAGTCCCCCGTCCACGTTGATCGCCTGAGAGGTAATGCCACGCGCCGCGTCGCCGGCCAGCATGACGGCGACAGCAGCGACTTCCTCCGGCGTGATCAGGCGATTCTGTGGGTTGCTGCTTTCTATATATTTGCGCACCTCGGCTTCCGATCTCCCCGTCCGCGCCACAATGCTTGCGACGTTCGCGTCGGTCATTGGCGTGTCCGCGTAGCCGGGACAGATGGCATTGACGGTGATGTTGTGCGGGTTGAGTTCGACGGCCAGAGCGCGCATCAAACCCAACACGCCGTGCTTGGAAGCGGTGTATGCCGCCACGTAGCGCGCCCCGACCTTGCTGGAGATGGAGGCAATGGTGATGATGCGCCCCCACTTGCGCTCGATCATGCCCGGCGCGACCGCCTTGCAAACCCGGTACACGCTCGTCAGGTTGATCTCCAACATCCGATACCAGAGATCGTCGGGATGACCCACAAACTTGTGGCTCTCGGCCGCGCCCGCGTTGTTCACCAGAATATCAATCGGTCCTAGTGCTTCGCCCACGGCAGCGGGCAGCCGGTTGACCTGTTCGGCCTCCGTCACGTCGCACACCGTGGCAAACGCGCGGCGGCCGGTCACCCGCACCTCCTCGGCCACCGCTTCCAGTTCCGGCAGGTTCCGTGCACAGATCGCCACGTCCGCGCCCGCTTCCGCCAGCGCCAGCACGATCGCGCGGCCAATCCCTTTGCTGCCACCGGTGACGAGTGCGACCCGGCCAGTCAAAGAATCCGTCATGCTTGCACTCCCACCTTTAGGCTGCTTGATCCCGAAGGGCTGGAATGACCTCCCGTCCAAATCTCTCGATTTGCACCTTCCGCTCCGGCCAGCGGCCCACCATGAACTGAAGGGACATGTGCTCAACGCCAACCTCCTGGTAGCGCTTCAGCGCTTCGACGAGTTGCTCCGGGGTCCCGCGGAGGCTATCCTCCTCCTGAGGCGTCGGATCCTGTGTAACTTCGATGGGGCGACAACAGCAGAGGTGGACTTCTGACGGGTCTCTTCCCGCCTCGGCGGCCAACTTGCGCACACTGGCAAACCGGGCGGCCAAATCCTGGGGCGTGATTTTCACGAAGTAGGAAAACCAGGCATCGCCGTATCTGGCCGCCCGCCGCTGGGCGGGTTCGCTTTCTCCACCCACCCAGATCGGGAAGCGAGGATCTTGAACCGGCCTGGGGCTAACGGCCACCTCGTCGAAACGGTAATGGCGGCCCTCGAAGCGCGGCCGCTCTTCCTCCCAGAGGAGGCCGAAGATCTGAAGTTGTTCATTGGACATCCCCGCCCGCTGCTTGAAGGGGATCCCCAACGCCTCAAACTCTTCGACCATCCAGCCGATCCCCACGCCCAGGATCAGCCGTCCTTTTGAGAGGGTGTCAATGGAGGTGGCTACCCGCGCCGTATAGAGCGGGTGGCGAAAGGGCAGGACGGCGACGCTGATGCCGAGTGAGACCTCCTCGGTGCAACCGGCCAGAAAGGCCAGGCACGTGAGAGGCTCCAGAAAAGGAATATCGGGGGGGACGAACCATTGGCCGGCTGCGCTGTACGGGTAAGGGGTTTCCATGACCCACGGATTGACGAGGCGTTCCGCCGCCCAGACTGAATCAAAGCCCAAGGTCTCGGCCTGGCGGGCCGCATCAATCAGGACTTCGGGGACTGCCGCCCGGCCGGAGACCGGGAGAAAGACTCCAAGTTTCATTACAATGTGCCTCCTTAATTCGTGTTGATAGACTCGAAATTGGGCGAGTGTAAACACATGAGTGGGGTCAGGCCCTCCCCGTCAAAGCGTGATTGTTCGAACAACTATATGTTATAGCACAATAATTTGGTTGTCAAAGTGTGGGTCGGTCCTGTACCTTACAACTGCACTCTACCAAGCTCCTCGGCCAGCGTCTCGGGCGTGGTGACCGGCTGCCGGCAAGCATAGTTCCGGCACACGTAGGCCGTGGCCTGTCCGTCCAGCATAGTTTTGGCTTCGAGCAGCGGGATTAGCGTCTCGATTTCGTTGCCGGCCTCTGGTGTGCGCAGCGCCACCACCTTGTTGGGCAGGTACCGGCTGTGGACGACCTCCATCAACGCCGCCGTGTCCTCAGTGCCGGCCTCACCAGCGATGGCAATCTCCGGCGGTTGTGCCAGATAGAAATCCAGTGCCTCCAGCATACGCCCCATCGCGCTGGGATACTGCTCAAGAATGTCTCGAACGAGCCTGAGGATTTCCACGGCACGACGCTGGTAATCGGGCCGGGCCGTCAGCAGCGCGAGTCGCTGCAAGACATGCGCCGCAACTGCGTTGCCTGATGGGGTCGCACTCTCGATTAGATCCTTGGGCCGTGCCACGAGCTGCTCCTGATCCGTTCCGGTGGTGAAGAGACCTCCGTTCTCGTCGTCCCAGAACAACTTGATCATGTCATCCGCCAACTCAACGGCCGTGCGCAGCCAGCGTAGCTCGAACGTGGTTTCATACAGAGCCAGCAAGGCGTCGGCCAGGAACGCGTAGTCCTCCAGGAAGCCCAGTTGCTTAGCACGTCCCTGGCGATACGTGTGAAGCAGCCGGCCATCGTCCCGCCGCAGTGTGGAGAGCAGGAACTCAGCCGCGTCGATGGCCGCTTGAAGGTAGTCATCGCGATGAAGGATCCGGGCAGCTTCCGCGAATGTAGTGATCATCAAGCTGCTCCACGACGTGAGCACTTTGGTGTCGGTTGTCGGCGGGACTCGCTTCGTCCGCGTCTCGAAGAGCTTCCGCCGGCTGCGCTCCACGATCTCGCCCAATTCGGCCTCGGAGATGGCGTGCCGATACGCCACCACATCGGCGTCGCGGGGTCTGTGCAGGATGTTCTTGCCTTCAAAATTGCCCTGCTGCGTGACGCCGTAGCAGTCCATGACGATCTTGGCGTCGGCCTCACCTAACACACCCCGGATCTCAGCCGGCGTCCAGACAAAGAACTTGCCTTCTTCCCCTTCGCTGTCGGCATCCTGCGCGGAGTAGAAACCACCGGCCACGTCGGTCATCTCGCGGCGAATGTAGTCCAACGTCTCCACCACGATCCGACGATATATCGGATCACCCACTGCCTGATAGGCGTGCAGATACACCCGCGCCAACAGGGCGTTGTCGTACAGCATCTTCTCGAAGTGAGGCACCAGCCACTGGGCATCGACGGAATACCGATGGAAGCCCCCACCGATCTGGTCATACATCCCGCCGCGGGCCATGTGCCTAAGAGTCTGCTCCACCATCTTCAACGCGATGGGGTTTTCGGTCCGGTACCAGTGCTGCAGCAGGAATTCCAACGTCATCGGCTGGGGGAACTTGGGCGCCGGCCCAAAGCCGCCGTGCACGGGATCGTAGTTGCCCCGCAACTGTCGATAGGCCGCTTCTAGCAAGTCGTCGGTCAACGGACCGTCGCCGGCCTGCAGTTGCTGGGTCGACTGCAGGCGGTCGACCAGTTGTTTCGCGACCCGCGCCACTTCGTCCGGTCGTTCCCGATAAGCCGCCGCAACCCCTTCGAGCACCTGCGGAAAGCCCGGCATGCCGTGCCGGGGCGTCGGTGGGTAATAGGTGCCGCCGTAGAACGGCTCACCCTCGGGCGTGAGGAACACCGTCATCGGCCAGCCGCCGCGACCCGTCATGGCCTGCACGGCATCCATGTAGATCGAATCCAGGTCCGGCCGTTCCTCGCGGTCGACCTTGATATTCACGAAGTGCTCATTCATGATGCGAGCAATGGCCTCGTTCTCGAAGGATTCCTTCTCCATTTGGTGACACCAATGACATGCGCTGTATCCTATACTGAGCAAGATCGGCTTATCTTCCTGCCGCGCCTTCGCCAGCGCTTCTGGCCCCCAGGGATACCAGTCAACTGGATTATGAGCGTGTTGAAGCAAATACGGGCTGCTCTCGCTAATGAGACGGTTGGTATGTCGAGGCGCGTCGCGTTTGCTTTCCCGGTTATTCATTTGTCATCCCTCCATGTCCAGCCTTTATGGCTTTTTCGCTTGCCACTCTTCACTTCGTGCATGTGTACCGGATCTAGTCCGTGCTCGTGACAAAACGCCTTCAGGTTGGTGATGATCACCCGCTGTCCGTCGGGATTGATAAAACCAGTGTACGTCTTCGCAGGCCCAAGTTTCTGTCTATCATTGTCATAGGTCCAGCCCCGATGACTGTATATCCTGCCTTTTGCAACAGCAACCATATGAGTGTTATCTAGTCCGTGCTCGCGGCAAAAAGCGGCAAGATTAGTAATTGGGCCTACGGGACGGCCATCAGGGTCAATGAACCCATCGTATGTTTTTACATAATTCCGTTGACGGGGGCTGTTTCGGTGTGTCCAGCCTTTGTAGGATCTCAGCTTACCCCTTCCTGTCGCCAGCCTGTGCATGGATGGAAAATCTAGACCGTGCTGACGGCAAAAGTCATAAAGATTGGTAATCGTTACCTCGTTACCGTCAGGATCAATGAACCCGTCCCATACCTGAGCATTTATGTCACCCGGTGAACCGGCAACATCATAGATATTGAATCCAATGTTTCTATCAGCACACCCGGTTCTATCGATCCATTCCTGCTCGGCACGCAACAGATCTGCCGGATCCACAAACTCCAGCACTGAGAACTCGAAATTCGCCTCGCCATATTTATCCCAAGCACTTTGGAGGTAGATGTTGTGGTGATCACCTCGACGCAGGCTGCGGCGGTGCTGTTCCCACCGATGTTCAAGATCAACCGCACTACCAATGTAAATCTTGCCGGTAGGTACGCAGCGAATCTGGTATACCCCAGATAAGTGTGGTGGCATGCTTGTCACGTTAGAACCTCCTTCGTTGCGTTTCGGCTATCCCACTGACTGTCAGCATATTGGTGGTATACGACCTCCTTGCCCCATGGATACCAATCCACCGGGTTGTGTGCATGCTGCAGCAAATACGGGCTAGTTTCGTGGATCAACCGATTCGCACGTTTGTGTTCCTGTTGTTCCGTTACGCCCATCGTGACCTCCCAACATCGTTTGCAAACCATACAGTTGCTAATCTAATGGTACAGCAACTGCAAGTTTTGGGCAACTTCGACAGGAAGCAGTCCGGAGGCAGATTGTCACTTGACATTGTTAGATTACAGGCCAATTGTCATTGCGAGGAGCCCTTCGACAAGCTCAGGACAGGCTCCGCGACGAAGCAATCCCCACCGTTGACAGCAATTGAAGGCAGGAGATTGCTTCGCT
>JBHIAO010000274.1:0-7835 GCA_046758565.1 Anaerolineae bacterium | reverse complement strand
CTCAGCGCCGGGTCCCCACCAGGCACCTACCCTCTCTGGGTAAAAGGGCAGTCGCCCTTCATCGCCCTCCACCAGGACCCATTCCCGGCACAGGTCTTCGAAGGCTCGGGCCACGAAAGCTGGCAACTGGTCCTCGACGGTCTTCCTGGCCCGGTCGGTCCGGCCGAGATCCAGAAACTCCTGAAAGGGCAACACAAAGCGGAACCAGAATCTGAGGAAGTTGTCGCGCAGCAGATAGCGACCCTTCCGGCTTTTCTCTGGCTGGCGTTCGGTAGCCGGCACGCGGCGCTCAACGAGGTGCAGGTCACGCAGAGTGGCCAGGCTGCGGCTGGCCTGTCCTCGATCGATGCCAGCAGCACGGCAGATGTCGGC
The DNA here is from genome assembly GCA_046758565.1 of Anaerolineae bacterium. Classification (GTDB taxonomy): domain Bacteria; phylum Chloroflexota; class Anaerolineae; order Epilineales; family JAANWY01; genus JBHIAO01. The sequence goes on along the minus strand of JBHIAO010000274.1, from coordinate 7,463 downwards.
CAGTCGGTTATGACCGGTGGCGATAGCCTGCAGGATGGCCATGTAGTTGCGCGGGTCCCGTAGCTCAGTCTGGAGGAGAAACTGCGGCTCGTAGTACAGAAAGGATGTGGGGGTGAGGATGCGCTCTTCGATGTTGGCCGCAATGGGCTGTCGGTCGGTGAATTGCTGGAGATAGCCTGGAGTGCCCCCTAGTACAGCGTACGCGGTCACTTGTTGTACCGGGCTGTACCTGGGGAAGAACTGGCGTGCTGCGCTGAAGGACAGTGGGCGCAGGAGGAGCTGTCCTGTGCGCCGGCCATAGAGGGGAGCACGATACGCCAACACCTCCCGTTCCATCATACCGATGTGGCTGCCACACAGCACGAGGAAAAGGTTTGTCTGGCCCAGACGCTCGTCCCAAAGACGTTGCAGTAGAGAGGGGATGCCCGGTTGGGCACCCGCCAGATAGGGGAATTCGTCCAGGACAACTGCCACGCGTTTATCCTCCGCAATCTGGCCAGTGTATCTGAGGGCCTGTTCCCATGACCCGAACGCGAAGTCTTCACTGGCCGGCGCCTGCGGGTTGGCGTAGTCCCAGAGAGTGCGGGAAAAGCTACGCAAGAGGTTGGTGGCCGAGGTGATTTCAGCCGTCCAGAAGACGGTGGGCTTATCCTGGGTGAAAGCGTGGAGAAGAGCCGTCTTCCCCGTGCGCCGCCGGCCGTAGACCACCATCAACTGTGCCCCCTCGCGTTGCCACATGGCCTCCAGAGCCGCCAGTTCTCGTTCCCGATTGATGAACGCCACGGGCTCATCTCCTTGCACATAAGCTGTATCATACGTAGTCTACACCAACCACAGCAGTATACACCTTCTCTGGTGAACTGTCCAGAGGATGCTGTCTCTTGATGGGGCAGCGGCGCAGAGCAAAATCCAGGCTGCTTCACGACGGCGAGTCCCACCCTCCCTGGGCCCCTCCCTGCATAGGGAAGGGAAATGTCTTGCCCGGTAACTACTCATAGTGGCCCAGGAGGTAGCCGATTTCCTCGCGAACACTATCTGGCAGTGGCTCCGGCTCGTGTTCGTCCATGATGCCAATCGTCTTGTCGCGCAGACGGTCGCTCAGCCGAGGGCCGCCGGCGGCCTCCCACTGATCGACGCGCCGGCGCTCGAACAGCGTGGGGTACCAGTAGCTGCGGAAGTGCTTCAGCGTGTGCTCCGATCCCATGAAGTCACCGCCGGGCCCGACCTCGTGGATGACGTCCAGTGCCAGCGATTCATCGTCCACGCTCACGCCTTGCATGAACCGACGGTGCATGTCGATCAACTCGGCGGTGAAGACGATCATCTCCGGCGAAGTCGTGAGGCCGGCCTCCAGGTAGCCCACATCGTGGACCAGGTTGGCGCCCATCAGCAGCGCGTCGCGGACCTGGTATGCGGCGTCGGCGGCAGCCTGGGCGTCCATGACGTGTGAATCGGTGCAACTTGAGTAGCCCCACGTCGGCAGCCGGTAGTAGCGCCCCATCTCGGCGACCATCGCCCGCGCCAACTGGAACTCCGGCGCGCCGTAGACGCTGATGGTGGTGCGCATGTCCAGGTGGTGGAGCCCGGTCCCGTAGATGAAGGGGGCGCCTTCCTGTTTCAACTGGTGCATCACCAGACTGCTAAGCACTTCAGCGTTGCCCAGGGCCATGCCGCCGGCCAGGGTGATCGGTGCCGTGCCGCCCATCATCGGGGCCGGCGAGTGGACGATGGGCAGCCGCTGCTCGGCCATATACAACAGCTTCTCGGTGGCCGTCTGGCTGTGCACCAGCGGCGTCGTCGGCTCCGAGTAGAGCAGCAGTGTCGGGTTTAGCCGCAGTTGTTCGATCCCGCCAGCGGTTGTGGCGGCCATGGCGACGATGGCCTCGCAGTCGGCGCGGTCGTCGGCCACGAAGACCGCCGGCTTGATGCTGTTGGACAGCATCAGCGCGAATTGACGCTGGTACTGCTGCTCTGCCGGCACATCCGACGGGATGCCCATGGACATCAGAAAAGAGATTTGGGGCAGGGCGTCACACAGGCGGACGCAGGCGGCCACGTCGGCGGCGGTGAACTTGCGCCGGCCAGCCTTCGGGTCCAGATAGTTGGGGCAGTCCGAACCTGGCCCGAAGTTCACGTGGCGATCGGCTAGCTCTGCCGCGACCTCGTCGCTGCCGCGCCGGCACAGCACCACGCGCGACGGCGCTTTGCCGAGCGCCCATTCGACCAGGGCCGGCGGGAGCTTGACCAGGCTATGTCCTGAACCTGTCGAAGGATCAGCATCGCCAACGAGACCGCCGGCCTCCTGCAGCAAAGCCAGTGCCGCCTCATCGTGGATCCGCACTCCCGTCCGGCACAAAATCTCCAGCGATGCCTGATGAATCCGCTCGCACCCTTGCCGGTCGAGCAGCGAAAACTGGGGGTGGTAAATCTGCTGAGTACTCAAGTCATCTCCTCTATTGTGTTGCGTGTTGCGTGTTCCGTGCCATAACGCAATACGCAACACGTTTTACGGCGTTACCCCACAACATTTGCGTCATGTGCGTGAATTATCGCCTCGTAAAACGTGAAACGTGAAACGTGATGAGCTCACGCCGGAAATCCTCACGTTTTACGTTTCACGTTTTACGCAGTTTGGTTGCGGCCAAAGGCTGCGTTAGGTTTTACGTTTTACGCTGCCCCTCAGCCCGTTCAACGATGGCGTGGACGGCTCTGGCCACGTCCTCGGGCAATGGATCTGGTTTGTGCTCGGCCAGAATGGTGTCCACCCGCTCGGCGGCGCGTTGACCTAGCGTCTTGCCACCCCTGGCCAGCCAGTTGTCGTAGTTGTCCCGCTCGAAGAGGCTGGGATACCAACGCTCCCGGAAGTGCTTCAGAGTGTGCTCGCTGTCGAGGAATTGGCCGTCGGGGCCAACTGTGTCGATCAGATCAAGGGCCAGGGTTTCGTCGTTAATCTCCACCCCGCGTACGAAGTGTTCCAGCCAGCCCAGGATCTCATCACAGATCACAAGTTGAGCCAGCGACCCCGACAGCCCCGACTCCAGGTAGCCCAGGTCATGGACGATGTTTCCCCCGCACAGGGCGTCGGTCATGAGAGTCAGCGCGGCTTCGATGCTGGCCTGCTGATCCACCACTTTTGAGTCACTGCAGCCGGCCAGGGCGAACATGGGCAGCCCCAGGAAGTGAACGAAATCAGCGGCCATAGCCCGCTTGTCGGGGTCGGCGTAGGGCTGGGTCGTGGTCCGCATGTCCAGCATGTTGCCGCCCCAGCCGGGCATGATGAAGGGTGCCCCCTCCCGCTTCAATTGTGACACCACCAGCCCGACCAGCGCGCCGGCCTGGGACACGGCCAGCGCCCCAGCCAGCGTCACCGGCGCCGTCACCCCACCCTGCGTGGACGGCACGTAAATGACTGGCAGTCCCTTGCCCGCTACGTACAGCAGCTTCTGCAACGCCTCCTGGTTGTGGCGCAGCCCGGTGGCGGCGTTGGCGTAACACACCGCCATCGGATTCCGCCGCAACGCCTCCGATCCGCCAACTACGGCCTCAGCCATCTCTACCGCGTCCACGCACCCCGAGAAGTCAGGGGTGACAAACACGATGGGCTTGGTAGTGTGACTGAGCATAGCCTCCATCTGGTGGCGGTCGGCTGCCTCTTGCGGCACGTCCGCGGGCAGAAACATGGACATCACGAAGTCGATGTGGGGCAGAGCATCGGCCACGATCATGGCGTCTACCACGTCCTGTAGCACCGGCTTGCGGCGCTCACCCGTACGGTGGTCAATGACGTTCAGGCAATCGGAGCCGGGACCGAAGAAGCTACGATGGCCCTCCACCGGCATGACCCGGTTCCCATGCCGGTCGCACAGGATCACCCGTTTTGGGACGGTGGATAGCGCCTTTTCGACCAAGCGAGCCGGGATACGCACCCGATTGCCGTCGGTGGCGGATACACCGGCCTTGTCGAGCAGGTCCAGTGCCTCCTGGTCGTACAGCCGCACGCCGGTGCGCTCCAGGATCTCTAAACAGGCCCAGTAGAGCCTCTGACACTGATCGTCCGAGAGTCGTCGGAATTGAGTGCTGCCGAAGATATGGTCGTTGCTGCGAATGTCTGCCATCTACGTCGTCTCCTGGTGTGGTGTAGTCGAAATGTTGCATGTGTCATTGCGAGCGTAGCGAAGCAATCCCCTGGTCACCAACCGTCACAACAGGCTCAACCTTGCGAAGCTCCTCCAGCGAAATGTGGCAGAAGATGCGATGGCCATCGCCGGCCTCACGCCAGGGTGGAACTTCCTCTTCGCAAATCCTGCCGCCCGCCGGCAGTTGCTCTCGGCGTGGGCAGCGAGTGTGGAATCGACAGCCACTAGGCGGATTGACTGCGCTGGGCACCGCCCCACTGAGCCGGATGTGCTTCTGCTCCGCGTGAGGATCCGGGATGGGCACAGCCGAAAGCAGCGCCTCCGTGTAGGGATGATACGGCGGGGCATAGATGGCCTCGGCCGGGCCGATTTCGGCGATTTGACCCAGGTACATCACAGCTACGTAGTCGGAGAAGAAGCGCACCACGCTCAGGTCGTGAGCGATGAACAACATCGTCGTGCCGTATTGTCTTTGGATGTCCATCAACAGGTTCAGCACCGCGGCCTGTACGGATACGTCCAGCGCCGACACCGGCTCATCGCACAGGACCAGGTCGGGCCGGCTGGCAAAGGCGCGCGCAATGCCGACCCGCTGCTTCTCGCCACCGCTCAACTGGCGCGGATAGCGGTGGTAGTAGGCTTCGTCCAGGCGCACGGCATTCAGCAGCCGGATGACTTCATGGTACACCTGATCCGACGGCACCGTTTTGAAACGTCGGAGTGGGCGGGCAATTTGCTGGCCGACGGTGAACGAAGGATTCAACGTTGAGTCCGGATTCTGGAAGACCATTTGCAATTCCTCGATCAACTGCACGTCGCGTTCCGAGACCGGCTCGGTGATGTCGAAGCCCAAGAACTCCGCCTCACCGTCAGTTGGCGACTCTAAGCCCAGGATTGTCTTTGCCAGGGTACTCTTCCCACAGCCGGACTCGCCCACGATGCCCAGGGTCTTGCCCGGCGGCACCTCCAGGCTGACGCCGTCTACCGCCTTCACGTACTGCTTCTCGCCCAGGCCAAGCAGGCTGAGGACAGACTTTGATTCCTGTACGTAGTACGTCTTGACGTGGTTAAGCTTCAAGATGGGCTTTTGACCATCTCCCTCTGCGCGGACAGCCGACAGGTCAGGCAACTCCAGGCCGGTCCCGACCCAGAGGTCGGCCGGCGGCTCCCACGCATCAACATCAATCCGCTCGGAGAAGAAACACCGCGCATGGTGTCCGGGTTTGATTTCGCGCAGTTCCGGATGTTCTATGTAGCAGCGCTTTTCTGCGTAGTCGCAGCGCGGCGCATAGATGCAGGCATGTTTGGGCCGATCCTTCGGGGCCGGCACACGTCCGCGGATAGGGTACAGCAGGCTGCTCTCTTTGGTGACCCCCAACCGGGGCACGCAGCGTATGAGCCCTTGGGTGTAGGGATGCTGGGGATCATCGAAGATAGCCTCGACGGACCCTCGCTCGACCAACTCGCCGGCGTACATCACGCCGACATAGTCACTTACGCGCGCTACCACGCCCAGATTGTGCGTGATGTAAATGATACCGGTGTCAAAGTCGCGTTTCAGGTCTTCGATTAGATCGAGCACGACTGCCTCAACCGTCACGTCCAGGGCTGTTGTTGGCTCGTCCATGATGAGCAGAGCCGGGTTGTTGAGGAGCGCCATGGCGATCACGACCCTCTGCTGCTGCCCGCCAGAGATCTGGTGAGGATAACGGTTCATGACAGCGGCAGCGTCAGGCATGTAGACCCGTTCCAGCATGGCGATACATTTGTCCCAGGCTTCCGCTTTCTTGACCCCTCGGTGCGTCGTCAGAACCTCGGCCAACTGATCGCCAAGGGTGACCGACGGGTTCAGGGCCTGCATCGGATCCTGGTAGACCATAGCGATCTGGTCACCCCGCAGCTTACGCAGCTCGGCCTGGGAGCGGCCGATCAACTCGCGTCCCTGAAACCTGATGCTGCCGCCGACGATCCTGCCGTTGGGTCCCAGGAAGTCCACGATGCCGAACGCCACGGTGCTTTTGCCGCAGCCCGATTCCCCCACAATGCCGAACGTCATCGCACGGTGGACAGCGAACGAGATATTGCGGACCGCCTCGACATCACCCCTACGTGTTTCATAGGAGATTGCGAGGTCTCGTACTTCTAAGATGGGTGCTTTTATGCGGTGGTCCTGCATGAGTTGTCACTCCTGAGAGAGTGAACAGTGAACAGTAATCAGTGAACAGTAATCAGTAATCAGTGAGCTGTGTTGCAGAAACTGTTCACTGTTCACTGTTCACTGATACCTCATTGACTCTTCCCGCAAACCATCGGCAAACAGATTGAGTCCTACCACAAGGGTGGCGATGGCCACCGACGGCCACAGCGCGGCCCAGGGGCTGCCGGCCAGGATGAACTGACGCCCTTTGGCGACCATGCTCCCCCAGTCCGGCGATGGCGGCGGCAAACCCAGACCCAGGAAACCCAGCGTCCCCATGGCGAAGATGGCGTAGCCCACGCGCAGCATAGCGTCAATGATGATTGGTCCGCGGGCGTTGGGTAGAATCTCCACGAACATGATGTACCAGGGGCTCTCCCCGCGTGTCTCGGCGGCCCGGATGTAGTCGCGGGTGCGGATGTCGAGGGCGAGGCTGCGCACCAGGCGCGCGATCCCGGGTGTTCCGACGATGGCGATAGCCAGTACCACGTTCGTAGCTGAGGCCCCAACGGCAGCAATGATAATCATGTAGAGAAGGATAACAGGAAAGGCCATCATGGCGTCCAGGAGGCGCATGATGATCTCATCGATCCAACTTCCCAGGTAGCCGCCCAGCAGCCCCAATGTGGAGCCGGCGATCAGGCCCAGAAAAACTCCCCACAGTGCCGTGCCGCCTGGCAGCCAGAAATCCTCGGTCACGGGCAGGATTACCAGGACCACCCGAGCGCCGTAGATCAGCCGCGACCAGATGTCCCGTCCCAGGCTGTCAGTGCCCAGTGGATGTGCCCCTGATGGCCCTTGATTCTGGGCTGTGAAGTCCTGGTAGGTCGAAGTATAGGGTGTCAGGAGAGGCGCGAAGATGGCCACAAAGACCCAAAACAAAACGATGATCAGGCCGATCATGGCTGTTTTGGACTCAAAGATGATAGAAATGCTCTCCCAGATGCGACGTAGACGAGATGGGCGTATCGCTACTCCTGGCGCACTCCGTTCGACTACAGCCACAGTATTGTCCCTTTCAACTGCGTACTGCGTATAGCGTATTCGGTTGGCGTCACGCAATACGCAATACGCAGTACGGCGTTACTCCGCAACATTTGCGTCATGTGCGTGAATTATCGCCTCGTAAA
>JBHIAO010000273.1:0-7882 GCA_046758565.1 Anaerolineae bacterium | reverse complement strand
CCCCCTCAGCGCCTTCGACGTTGTACATCTCTATGCCACCGAAATTACCGAGCGCGAGCGGGCGGAGGAGGCGATGCGAAAGCTTAACGCGGAACTGGAACTGCGGGTCGAAGAACGAACCGCCGAGCTAAAGGCTACCAATGAGCGACTTCAACGGGAAATCACCGAGCGCAAGCGAGTGGAGGAGGCGCTGCGGGAGGGTGAAGAACGGTTTCGAGAGTTGTACGAAGAGGCTCCTATTGCCTACTACTCGGTTGGCGTCGACGGCCGCATCTGCAGGGCCAACCGGAATACTGCGGAAATGAGCGGGTATGCCCTGGATGATCTGGTCGGGCGACCGGTGTTCGATTTGTACGCCGACACGCCGGCCGGGAAAGAGAAGGCACAAGAGGTGTTTCAGCGGTTTCGCGCTGGCGAGGAGATCCGTGGCGAAGAGCTGGAGTGGCGCACGGCAGACGGCCGGTCGGTGTGGATCAGTATCACGGTGCGGCCCTTCCGGGACGCGGAAGGGCGGATCGTGGAAAGCCGTGCGATGGCGGTGGACATCACTGATCGCAAGCGGGCCGAGGAGCAATTGCTGCATGATGCGTTTCACGATGCGCTGACGGGCCTGCCCAACCGTGCCTTGTTCGTGGACCGCATGATACAGGCGATCGAGCGTGCCAAGCGGCACGAAGAGTATATGTTCGCCGTGCTCTTCCTGGACCTCGATCGTTTCAAGGTGGTCAACGACAGCCTCGGGCACACGATCGGCGACGAACTGCTGATCGCCATCGCTCGCCGGCTGGAGGTGTGTCTGCGCGCTATAGATACGGTCGCCCGCCTCGGGGGCGACGAGTTCGTACTCCTGGTCGAAGATATCGAGGACGTCAGCGACGCAACACGAGTTGCCGAGCGGGTTCAAGAGGAACTGAGGCTGCCTTTCAATCTTCACGGCCATGAGGTATTCACCACCGCCAGCATCGGCATCGTCCTGAGTACGACAGGGTATGACCGACCAGAGGAGATCCTGCGGGACGCCGACATCGCGATGTATCGCGCCAAGGTGCGGGGCAAGGCGCGCTATGAGCTGTTCGACACGGCCATGCGCGACCGCGCGGTGGCGCGTCTGGAGTTGGAGACCGAGCTGCGGCGGGCCATCGAGCGCCAGGAGTTTCGGGTTCACTACCAGCCCATCGTATCGCTGGCGGCCGGCCGGATCGCCGGCTTCGAGGCACTTCTGCGCTGGCAGCATCCAGAGCGCGGCTTGGTTTCCCCGGGGGAGTTCATCCCGGTGGCGGAGGAAACCGGACTGATCATCCCCATCGGCCAGTGGGTGCTCCGCGAGGCCTGCCAGCAGATGCGTGATTGGCAGGTACAGTTCCCTGGAGGCCCACCGCTCACCATCAGCGTGAATCTTTTCCGTAGACAGTTCCAGCAGCCGGATCTTGTCGAGCAGGTCGAACAGATTCTGCAGGAGACGGGGCTTGATGCACGGAGTCTGAGGCTGGAGATCACGGAGAGCGTGATCATGGAGAATACAGAGTCCGCAACCGCCATGCTCTCGCAACTGAAGGCCATGGGTGTTCAGGTGCAAATGGATGACTTCGGGACGGGTTATTCGTCATTGAGTTATCTGAACCAGTTTCCGATCGATACGATAAAGATCGATCGCACCTTCGTCAGCAAGATGGGCGTTGATGGCAACCACTCGGGGATTGTCCACACGATGCTGACACTCGCCCGTGATCTGGGCATGGATACGATCGCGGAGGGGGTGGAGACGGCGGAGCAACTGGCCTACCTCAAGGAACTGGAATGTGAGTATGGGCAGGGATATCATCTTTCCAAGCCGTTGGACAGTGAAGCGGCGGAGGCGTTGATCGCGCATCGAGCAGCCGAGCAGGAAAACTTCGAACCCAGCCTGGTCAAAACGCTTGACCCTCCATCCGTCAGCCATCCGCTGCCCACCCATCCTGAAGATTCACGCTTTCTTCATGGATAAGCTGTGGGTAAGACGACATGATATGCCGATATACAGATACATGAAACCGAAACTGGGGTGAAAAAGTAACTTCCGGTGAGACGGGTCGCCAGCCGTAGCAACCACGTGAAACGTGATGCGTGAAACGTGATGCAAGTGCGGGAAGGCGTCTTCACGTTTCACGGTGTCGCGGGCAAAGTCAGGCGGAAGTACTTTCTACCCCGTCAGCAGGCCAGTTTTCGGTTTCATGAGATAGCACCTCGAGAAACGCTTTGTGAGAGCAGGCCATCATGTCAGACTCAAGCGAAAACCGCATCATGGGTTGGATCGGCGCAAGCCTGACCCGAAAGGTAGGGGCCGGGCTGGTCGCCATGGCCGTGTTGCTGCTGCTGGCGATCGGCGCAATTTTCCGCCAGGTTCAGCAGCAGCGGAGCGACGCCAATGTCATCTACGTCGCCGGCCGGCAGCGCATGCTCAGCCAGCGGATTGCCAACTACACGCTGCGCGCCATCCGCGGCGAAGCCCAGGCCATCGACGAGCTGCAGGCGGCGGCTGACGAGTTCGATCGGTCTTTGAAAGGGCTGCGGGACGGCGACGCCGCACTCGGCTTGCCGCCGGCCCCGGCGTCGGTGCGGCCGCAACTGGACGCTATTGATGAGATGTGGCAACCGGATTACCAGAACGTGCAGATCGTGCTAGAGGCGGCTGCGGTCGGAGGTCAGGTCCAGGCGTTGGCGCTCAGCCTGGGCGAAAGGAATGAAGCGCTGCTGGCTGCCAGCGAGGCCGCTGTGACCGCGCTGGAAGATGCCAACGCCGCCATATCGACCATCTCCTTCGCTCAGCAGTTGTCCATATCCGCCGAACGCTTAGCCAGGTTCGTCCTGGCAATCAGCCAGGGCCAGATCGACGCTGCGCCGCAGTTGGCGGAGGAGACCCAGCGCTTTGACGAGATCTTATATGTGCTACTGCTCGGTAGCGACCAGGCCGGCAGCCCAGCCAGGGAGCAACTGCTGGCGGTGCAGGCCGCCTGGGAACCGTTCTCCGCCGACGTGCAGGCGTTGCTGGCTTCTTATGAAAAGGCACTGCACGCCAGTCGCGCGGTCGTCGCGAGCAGCGAACCGCTACTCCAGGCCAGCGACATGGCCGCCAGGCTCTTTCAGCAAGAAGCGCAAGGCAAGGTTGCGCGGATGCTACAGTTCCTGGTCGGTGTGGCCGTGGTCTTTATGCTCATATTCGGTTTCGTGTTGTGGGCCACGGGGCGCGCGATTCGTCCGCTGGCCGCGATGGCCGAAGTGACCAGAGCCATTGCGAAGGGCGACCTTTCGACAAGGGTTGACGTAGCTTCGATAGACGAAATCGGTGTATTGGCTGCTGCATTCAATCAGATGACGGAGGATCTGCAGCGTACCACCGTGTCCAGGGATTACGTGGACAATATCCTCACCTCCATGACCGAAGCACTCATTGTGGTAGACTCAGAAGCCGCCATCCAAACTGTGAACCAGGCCACCTGTCACCTGCTGGGCTACGCCGAAGAGGAACTGATCGGCCAGCCGATTGGAACGATTATTGGACAGGATTCGCAGCACAGCCGGCCCGAGGACGGGCCTTTGAGCCTTGCAGATCCCGGGAATGAAGAGCTAATCCGCGAAGGTTCTAGCAGCGGCGTGGAAAGAACCTACCTGGCCAAAGATGGCCGGGTAATCCCGGTGCTATTCTCCAGTTCTGTGATGCGGGATGAGGCTGGCGGGGTTCACGGGATCGTCTGTGTGGCACGCGACATCACCGAGCGCAAGCGGGCGGAGGAGGAGTTGAAAACATTCGCCGCAAAACTGGAACGGAGCAACCGCGAGCTGCAGGACTTTGCCTCGGTGGCGTCGCATGACTTGCAGGAGCCGCTTCGCAAGATTCAGGCATTCGGCGACCGGCTGAAGGCCAAATGTGGCGAGGCACTCAGCGATGAGGGGCGCGACTACCTGGAGCGGATGCAGAATGCGGCGGGGCGGATGCAGACCCTGATCAACGACCTGTTGACGTTCTCGCGGGTGACGACCCAGGCCCAGCCCTTCGTTCCGGTGGACCTGGCCGGGATGGCGCGAGAGGTGGTGTCCGACCTGGAGATGCGCATCGAGCAGGTCGGCGGGCGTGTGGACGTGGGCGAGCTGCCGACCATTGACGCCGATCCGACGCAGATGCGGCAATTGCTGCAGAACCTGATCGGCAATGCGCTGAAATTCCACCGGCAGGAAGAGATGCCGGTCGTAAAGATCCGTGGCAAACTCCTCAACGGTCAGGAACGACGCCCGGCTGGGGGCTGTCCAGTTGATGAGCTCTGTCAAATCATTGTGGAAGACAATGGCATCGGTTTTGACGAAAAGTATCTCGACCGCATCTTCACCCCTTTCCAGCGCCTGCACGGCCGCAGCGCCTACGAGGGCGCGGGCATCGGCCTGGCAATCTGCCGTAAGATCGCTGAGCGCCATGGCGGAAGCATCACGGCCAAAAGCACGCCGGGGCAGGGAGCGACGTTTATTGTAACGCTGCCTGTGAAACAAGCCAAACTGCGTGAAACGTAAAACGTGAAACGTGATGAGCTCACGCCGGAAATCCTCACGTTTTACGTTTCACGTTTTACGCAGTCAGGCTGTCAAATTCTGGTTCGGAGGAAACACATCATGAAAAACCGCGGAGAACCAATCACGATCCTGATGGCCGATGACGATCCGGACGACTGCATGTTGACGAAGGAGGCGTTGGAAGAGAGCCGATTGGCCAACGGTCTGCACTTCGTTGAGGATGGCGAGGACCTGATGGACTATCTGTACCGCCGTGGCAAATACGCCGAGCTGGTCGATTCGCCCCGCCCGGGCCTGATCCTGCTCGATCTGAACATGCCCAGGAAAGACGGGCGTGAAGCGCTCAAGGAGATCAAGGCCGACCCCGATCTGCGGCGAATCCCGATCGTGGTGCTGACGACGTCGAAGGCGGAGGAAGACATCTATCGCACCTATGACCTAGGCGTGAACTCGTTCATCACCAAGCCAGTCGACTTTGAATCGCTGGTCGACATTATGAAGACCCTGGCGAAATACTGGTTCCAAATTGTCGAGCTGCCGCCCGAAAGGATTGGAGATGGACATGGAGAGCCGCCGATTGCGCATACTCCTCGTCGATGACGACGAGGACGACTATGTCCTGACTCGGGATTTGCTCTCTGAAATCGAGGGAGGGAGATTCGATCTGGAATGGGTGGCCACTTATGATGCCGCCCTGGAGGCGATTGGGAGCAATCGGCACGACGTCTATCTTCTCGACTACCGCCTCGGCGATCGCAACGGGCTGGAACTCTTGCGCGAAGCGGTTGTGAATGGCTGCCAGGCGCCGATGATCTTGCTGACCGGGCAGGGGGATCACGAAGTGGACGTCGAAGCGATAAAGACTGGAGCGGCGGATTACCTGATCAAAGGTCAGATCGACGGGCCTCTACTGCAACGTTCTATCCACTACGCCATCGAGCGCAAGCGGGCGGAGGCGGCGCTGCGAGAGAGTGAGAAGCAGTACCGCGATCTGTACGAAGAGGCTCCCATCGCGTACTTTTCGGTTGACATTGACGGCCGTATCACCAGAGTCAACCCGTATACTGCACAAATGAGCGGGTATACCCGGGATGATCTGGTTGGGCGACCGGTGTTCGATTTGTACGCCGACACGCCGTCAGGGAAAGAGAAGGCAAGGAACGTGGTGTTTCGGCGGTTTCTTGCTGGCAAGGAGACCCGTGGCGAAGAGCTAGAGTGGCGCACGGCAGACGGCAGGTCGGTGTGGATCAACCTGACAGTGCGACCCGGCCGGGACGCGGAAGGGCGGGTCGTGGAAAGCCGTGCGATGGCGGTGGACATCACCCAGCGCAAGCAGGCCGAGGAGCAAATTCGCCGTGAAAAAGAGTTTTCCGAAATGCTGATCAATAGCAGCGTTGACGGTATCCTCGCGTTTGACCGTGATTGTCGAATCACGGTCTGGAATCCTGGGATGGAGCGTATATCAGGCGTCAGCCAGGAAGGGTGTCTCGGCAAATGCGCGTTCGACGTCTTCCCGTTCTTGAAGGACATCGGTGAAGACAGGTATTTGTACGCAGCCCTTGAAGGCAGGACCGTCGTCGCGCAGGACAGGCCCTACACCGTGCCGGAGACCGGTCGAGAAGGGTTTTTCGAAGGCCACTATTCTCCCCTGCGCGGCGAGTCAGGTGAAATCGTAGGCGGCCTGGCTATCATCCGCGACATCACCGAGCGCAAGCGGGCCGAGGAACAGTTGCTGCATGGTGCCTTTCACGATGCGCTCACGGGTTTGCCCAATCGGGCCTTGTTCATGGACCGCCTGGGGCGGTCCATCGAGCGCGCAAAGCGACGCGAGGACCACCTGTTCGCGGTGCTCTTCCTGGACCTCGATCGGTTCAAGGTGGTCAACGACAGCCTGGGGCATACCATCGGGGATCAACTGCTGATCGCCATGGCTCCCAGGCTGGAGGGGTGTGTGCGCGCCACAGATACGGTTGCGCGTCTGGGGGGCGATGAGTTCGTGATCCTGCTTGAAGATATCGAAGCCGTCAGCGATGCAACCCGGGTTGCCGGGCGGATCCGAGAGGTACTGACGGTGCCCTTCAACCTGGATGGGCATGAGATGTTCACCACCGCCAGCATCGGCATCGTGCTGAGTGCCACGAGTTACGAGCAGCCAGAGGACATCCTGCGCGACGCCGACATCGCGATGTATCGCGCCAAGGCGCTGGGCAAGGCGCGCTATGAGCTGTTCGACGCGGCCATGCGCGACCACGTCGTGGCGCGTCTGAGGTTGGAGACGGACCTGCGGCGGGCCATCGAGCGCCAGGAGTTTGAGATCCACTACCAGCCCATCGTGTCACTGGCGGACGGCCGGATCGCCGGCTTCGAGGCGCTCCTGCGCTGGCAGCATCCCGAGCATGGTCTCGTCTCCCCAGGCGAGTTCATCCCGGTGGCGGAGGAAACCGGACTGATCGTCCCCATCGACCAGTGGGTGCTGCGCGAGACATGCGGCCAGATGCGCGCGTGGCAGGCGCAATTTCCCGCAGACCCGCCCTTGACGATCAGCGTGAATCTATCCAGCAAACAGTTCGCGCAACCCGATCTGATCGAGCAGATCGAACAGGTCCTGCGGGAGACCGGCCTGGATGCACGCAGTCTGAAGCTGGAGATCACGGAAAGTGTGATCATGGAAAATGGTGAATCCGCAGCCGTCATGCTCTCGCGACTGAGAGCCCTGGGGGTACAAGTACATATGGATGACTTCGGGACGGGCTATTCATCGTTGAGTTATCTGCACCAGTTTCCGATCGATACGATAAAGATTGACCGCTCGTTCATCGGCAAGATGGGCGTTGATGGCAACAACTCGGAGATTGCCCAGGCAATCGTGATGCTCGCCCGTGATCTGGGCATGGATGTGATCGCGGAGGGGGTGGAAACGGCGGAGCAACTGGTCCGACTCAGGGCGTTGGAATGCGAATATGGGCAGGGATATCATTTTTCCAAGCCGTTGGATAGTGAAGCGGCAGGTGCATTGATTGCGGAGGCGCTGGCAGTGGGCGGGCGATGGGCGCGGCTATGGAGATGAGTAGTCAGTAGCCAGATCAAATCTGACTACTGACATCTTTCCGAGATGCGCGCTGTGTCTTTGCCACGGTTGCGTATAACGACCCTACTTGACCATACGCAGTCCGCGGACGTTTTCTTGGATGGTCTCAGCAATCACCTGGAGTACCTGATCCCCAATCAGATGGACGTAGGTGTCATTGAACTGTTTGAGTAACCGTTCAGGTGGACATTCAAAATGGGCCTAAGACCAATACCTTTCAAATAAGACTTCGGAAGTCTGGTGATGTGTCTTCCG
>JBHIAO010000272.1:0-7903 GCA_046758565.1 Anaerolineae bacterium | reverse complement strand
TCTAATCTCTCTGACTCGAATCGTTCAAGTATACTACCGCTTGTTCCGCCACCTGCTTTCCACCCCGAACACAGTCTGGCAACCCGACCCCATGGTAGGCACTGCCGGCCAGGAACAGGCCGGGCTCGCACATCGCTTCCAGCGCCTCCACGCGCTCCAGATGGCCCACATCGTACTGCGGGTTGCCCTTCTCCCAGCGGAATATCTCAATCACCGTCGGTTCCGCCGTCACGCCCATGATGTCTGCCAACTCGTCCTGAACCATCTGGATCATCGTATCATCGTCGAGATCAACCAGGTGCTCGTCGTGGGCCCCGCCGACGAAGGTTCGCAGCAGCACGTGATCGTCCGGTGCGCGATGGTCGAACTTGGCGGAGGTCCAGGTGCAGGCTGCGATCTTGCGGCTCTCGCTGCTTGGAATCACAAAGCCGAACCCATCCAGCGGATGACCGAAGTCCGACCTACAGAAGCCCAGGGAGATCGTGGCTGTCGAAACGTATCGGATTTGCCGTAGACCGGCGGCGAGTTGCGGGTTGAAGGTTGCCACCAGGTTCGCCGCGACGAAGGCCGGCGTTGCCAACACGACCGCGTCGGCCTGAAGCGTGGTCCCATCGCTCAGTTTCACCCCGTAGGCCGATGGCCCATTCGGTCGGAAATCTACCCGTTCGACGCGCCGGCCGGCCAGCAGCCTCACATGCTGATTGAGGTGATCGACCAGCGCACTGACCAGCTCTGCCAGACCACCGCGCAGTGACACGAACATGGATTTCGGATTTCGGATTTCGGATTTCGGATTTCGGATTTCCCCTTTCCCTGTTCCATCCCTGGGGCGGACGCGGCGTGCGGCCAGCATTCCGCGGATCAGACTGCCGTATTTCCGCTCAAGGTCGATGAGGCGGGGGAATGTTGCCTGGAGGCTGAGGTGCTCCGGATCGGCGACGTGGATGCCGGCCATGAGCGGTTCGGCGATCTTGTCCAGGGCTTCCTGGCCCAGGCGACGGCGAATGAAGTCGGCCAGGCTCTCGTCGCCATCGTCGTGCCGGCGCGGGATGACCAGGTCCAGCCCCATGCGCAGCTTGCCCGGCCACGAGATCAGCGACGATGTGACGAAAGGCGTGATTTTGGTGGGCACGACCAGCATCACGCCGTCGGGCAGTTCGACCAGCCGGCCATTGGACAGCACGTAAACCTTGCGCCGTTCATCGTTGGTGCCCAGTAAGCGGTCGGACAGGCCCAACTCGCGGGCCAGCTCCAGTGCCCAAGGCTTCTGGGTGATGAAGGAATCGGGGCCACCCTCGATTACGAAGCCATCGCGGCGTGTTGTAGCGATCTTGCCGCCGAATCGGGGCTCACTTTCGATCAGCGTGCAGTCAACGGGCGTGCCGGCCTCCGCAGCTTTGTTATGAAGGTAGTAGGTGGTGGCCAGGCCGGCGATCCCGCCGCCGACGATGATTGCTTTATTCATACTCTCGCTCCACAGTTGCGGAATTGCAGGTGAACAGTGATCAGTGCTCAGAATCTGATCACTGTTCACTGATCACTGTTCACTGATCACTGTTCACCGGCGTGTGTTGTCGCACAACGTCGGCCAGTGCCTCGATGAACGCCGGCGTCACATTCATCGAATCAGTGCGCTCCAGACGTGCGCCAGCCTGTTCGGCGTAGCCCCGCGCCTCGATGTCGATGTCGTACAAAACCTCCACGTGATCGGCGACGAAGCCGATGGGGGCCACCAGGATGTTCTTGTGGCCGGCCTCGGCCAGTTCCACTACCACGTCTTCGATCTGGGGGCCGAGCCATTTGGCACTGCTCGCGCCGCTGCTCTGGTACGAGAACTGCCAGTCGATGTCGCTCAGCAGCTTCGCGACGCCGGCGGCCGTTTCACGGAGTTGCCTGTCGTACGGGTCGCCCTGTTCCAGGCGGTGTCCTGAGCCTTGTCCTGAGCTCTGTCGAAGGGTTGTCGAAGGGATGGCCGCCGGCAGGCTGTGGGCCGTGAAGACCACTATCACATCGTCACGAGCCTCAGGTGGGAATTTCTTGAGCGCCGCCTTGACCTTATCGGCGATAGCTTGAAGGAACAGTGGGTGGTCGTGCCAGCTCTCGATGTACGTCACGTCCAGTTCTACCCCCAATTCCTTTTGTGCTTCTTCGGCTTTCCTGATATAGGCGCCGATGCTCATCCGCGAGAAGTGAGGTGCCATGCACAGCGCCACCACTCGATGGAGTCCATCTTCGACGATGTGTGCCACTGCTTCCTCGATATATGGATACCAGTGGCGCATGCCGACATAGACACGATAGTTCCGGCCATCTGAATGCTCGTTCAGCCGTTCTTCCAGGGCCTTGGCCTGTGCCCGCGTGATGTCCAGGAGCGGCGACTTGCCGCCAATCTGTGCGTAGCGCTCTTTGATTTCCTCCACCAGCTCTTCAGGTGTCTTCTGTCCACCTCGAATGTCCAGCAGGTATTCCTCGATGTCGTCGAGGGAGTCTGGACCGCCGTAGGCCATGAGGAGTACTGCGTACTTTGGATTTCGGATTTCGGATTTCGGATTTCGGATTTCTCCGTTACTCATCGCTGAATCTCTACTCGACAATGGACTAGTTGACTCTCCGACTAACTGACTACTCGACTGTCTGACTATCAGACCATCCGTGCACAAAGTCCACCAACGCCGCCACGTGCTCCACCGGCGTCTGCGGCAAAACCCCATGCCCTAAATTGAAAATGTGGCCAGGACGGTTGCCGGCCCTTTGCAGGATGTCAGCCGCCCGGCGTTCGATCTCGGGTGGGGGGGCCAATAGCACAATCGGGTCCAGGTTGCCCTGGATGGCGACGTCGTATCCCAGCCGGCGCCAGGCATCATCCAGGTTGATGCGCCAATCGACGCCGACGACGTCACCGCCGGCCTCCTTCACCAGCTCCAGCATGCCGTTGGTGTTGGTCCCAAAATGGATGACCGGCACTCCGGTGCTCTGAGCCGTTTCGATGACTCGCTGGGAGTAGGGCAACACGTATTCCTGGTAGTCGTCGGGGCTAAGTGCGCCGACCCATGAATCGAACAACTGCAGTGCTTGAGCGCCGGCTTCGACCTGGGCTCGCATGTAATCGCCGACTAGTTGAGCCAGTTTGCCCATCAGCACGTGCCATGCGCCGGGATGCGCGTACATCAGCCCCTTGGTGCGACTGTAGTGGCGGGATGATCCGCCTTCGATCATATAACTGGCCAACGTGAACGGGGCACCTGAGAAGCCAATGAGGGGCACCTTGCCGTCGAGTTCCCGGCGAGCCAGGCGGATGGCTTCCAACGTGAACCACACGTTTTCTTCGGCCGGCGGCACCTGCAGCGCCTCGACGTCGGCGGGACGACGCACCGGGTTGTGGACGACTGGCCCCGCGCCTTTCACGAATTCCAGCTCGATGCCCATCCCCTCGAGCGGTGGCAGAATGTCGGCGAAGATGATGGCCGCGTCCACTTCGAAAGCGTTGATGGGCTGCATCGTCACTTCAACAGCGAGTTCTGGCGTCTTGACGACTTCCAGAATCGGGTGCTTTTCGCGCAGCTTGCGGTAGTCGGCCATGTAGCGGCCGGCTTGGCGCATAAACCACACCGGGGTGCGGTCTACGGGTTCACGCCGGCAGGCGCGTAAAAAACGGTTAGACATGGTGAGATTATGCCTCTCTGCCACTAAGACCGCCCAAGAGCCTTCTGATCTCGCGTACTAATTCCCCGGGCGTGCAGATATTGAGCTTGGAACGTTCGGCTATCTCAGGGGATTCAAGAAAATCTGTCTTATCGAGGGTAACAAAGCGATCTGGAGTTGCAGCAACAGCGGCCGCTAACACGGGTGCATCTTTGGCTCTAACGATTTCTAACCACGTATCTACCTCGTCCTGGGTCGGATCGTCGATCGCCTCCCATGGGATGCTGTGTTGCAGATGATTAAAGTAAGGAACGGCGTCGGGCAATTTCAACGCCAGGTTTCGTCGAGCCTCTTCTTGGATGTAGGGACAGGTCACTAGTGTTATTAGTCCCAACTCGGCTAGCGTCAAAAGTGCACGGCTGGCGCCCGTATAGGACGCTGCTCCTGCGATCAGGACACTGGCGTCAGCGAAAATTCGGGGTGGTTCAGGTACTCGAGCTTCGACCATATCGTTCGCGATATAGTTGCTCTCCGACTTCGTCCAGGCCGGCCAGCAAGTCATCCAGCGTTACGCCTTTCGTCTCGGCGAGTTCCGCGATCTTGTCAGCCATTTCCGGTACGACAAGGCGTTTGGGGAAGAGCAGTAAGTAGGAGTTGATTCTCACCAGACTGAACAAGTCTCCTTCTGTGACGGCTAGCTCTTCACGAAGCTCCTCTGGAAGCGTTATTTGCCCATCGCCGCTCAAGCGCACAATGTAAGGTTGGGCTGTCAGTTCCTCGTTTTGGATCATCTACCTGATCTCCTCGGAAGTGATGCTGTTCCCGCACATCGAGTGAGATTATATCACGCTTGACAATCACCGTCCACTGTTCGAGGATACCCAGATCTCAGTAACCAGTGGCTGGATACTGAATACTGATCACTGTTTACTGATCACTGGTACAGCGCCAGGGTCTCCTCGACCGGATGATAGACCGCCGTGAAAATGGGCGTGTCACGCTCGGTGAAGCGCCGGGCTTCGCTGCTTCGCAAATCGGTCACCAGATCCGAGAATTGCACCAGGTCGTCGGTTTCGTAGCACACGATGAATTCCTGGTCTTGCAGGCCGAAGGAGTACAGCAGGAGCTGCGTGATTTCGAGATATTGATGACCGGTGCGGATGTGCTCGTTCATCATGCCCTGGCGAGCGTCGCGGCTCATCAGGTACCAGTCCACGGTTTTCACGAAGGGATAGAGGATGAAATAGGTCTTCCGCTCCTCGGCGAAGGGGTCAATCTCTTGTGCTGAGCGCCCTCTTGAATAAACGGACGGCTTGGTGAAGCCCCAAAGCGTCAGCGTTGGGCGCATGAACAGGCGATGGGGGTTGATCGCCTGGGCGAATCGCTCGAAGAAGCCGGCTGCATCGCAGTTCTGCTCGGCCGGCACTACACTCCAGACCAGCACATCGGCGTCAGTGCGGGCTGGGAACACCTGGTAGACATCGACGCGCTGAGCGGCCTGTCGTAGGCCGGCGTGCCATGTCTCACCAAGTTTGTGTCGCTCTTCCGATGATAACGACCAATACACGTCATTGAACGAGAACATGGCGAAGTGATTCAACGTCCGTATTCGTTCATCAACCATTCCGCAGCCTCCCTGGCAAAATACGTCAAGATCAGATCAGCGCCGGCCCGCTTGATGCTGGTCAGCGCTTCCAACACTACACCTCGTTCGTCAATCCAACCATTCTGTCCAGCCGCCTTGATCATGGCGTACTCGCCGCTCACGTTGTAGGCAGCCAACGGCAGGGCAAAGCCATCACGCACCAGGCGAATCACGTCCAGGTAGGGGAGCGCCGGCTTGACCATCAGGATGTCGGCACCTTCGTCGATGTCGAGTTCGATCTCACGGATCGCCTCGCGGACGTTGGCTGGGTCCATCTGGTGGCTCTTGCGGTCGCCGAACCGGGGCGGGCTCTCAGCCGCATCGCGGAACGGTCCGTAGAAGGACGAGGCGTACTTGACCGCGTAGGACAGGATCCCGACTTCGGGGAAGCCGGCCTCGTCCAGCGCCTGGCGAATCGCGCCCACCATGCCATCTATCATGCCGCTGGGTGCTACCATGTCGGCGCCGGCCTCGGCGTGCGACACCGCCACCCGGCCCAGGATCTCCAGCGTGGGGTCGTTCAGAATGCGACCGTCCTCAACAATGCCACAGTGCCCGTGATCGGTGTACTCGCACATGCACACGTCGGTGATGACTACCATGTCGGGCACCGTGTCTTTGATGGCCCGAATGGCTTGCTGAACGATGCCATCGGCGGCGAAGTTCTCACTGCCGATGCTGTCTTTGGTGGCTGGAATACCGAAAGGGATCACGGCCGGGATACCCAGCCCGGCAATCGTCTTGGCTTCAGCTGGCAATCTGTCAACAGACCACTGATATTGGCCGGGCATGGAGGGGATTTCGCGGCGCACGTCGTGGCCATGCCGGACGAACAACGGGTAGATGAAGTCGTCGACCGACAGGCTGGTCTCGCGCACCATCCGGCGGATGGCCGGCGTGCGTCGGAGCCGGCGGGGGCGGTATGTCAGTTCTACTCTCTTCTGCGTATCAACGATCATAGGTCGTGTCCTTAAGTTGAAACTTTGTATATTCCGTACTGCGTATTGCGTAGGTTGTTGTCTTACGCAGTACGCAGTACGAACTACGCCTCACGTTGTTTTTGCTGAACCCCTCGGATCATTGCATCAAGCAAGCCATCGATGGTATGCTCCTCAGCTACGATATCGACGCGAATGCCGAATTCTGCAGCGGTGGCCGCCGTAATCGGGCCGATGCAGGCAACCAGGGCGCCGCGCAGGATCGCGTGATCGCCGTTGAACAGGTCGACGAAATTGCGCACGGTGGACGACGCCGTGAAGGTCGCGATATCGATGTGACCATCGCGCAGTCGCTGCCACGCCGCGTCCGACGGATCGCCGGCCATGGTGCGATAGGCGATCACTTCGTTGACGATGGCGCCCTTCGCTGCCAACCCCTCGACTAGCGCCGCACGCGCGATGTGGGATCGGGGCAGCAAGATGTGCTGGCCGGCCACGTTCCCGATCTGCTCCACAACGGCTTCGGCGACGTAGGTGTCGGGAACAAAGTCAGCTAGCAGCCCGATGTTCTTCAACTCGGCGGCGGTCTTGGGTCCGATGGCCCCGACGTGCGCTCTAGCTAGTGCCCGCGCATCCTTGCCGGCCGCCGTGAGTCGCTCCCAGAACGGTGCTACCGCGTTGATGCTGGTGAAGACGACCCAATCGTAGCGCTCGATTTCCGAGATGGCTTGGTCCAGCGGCGCGGTGTCCTCTGGCGGCACGATCCCGATGGTGGGGAATTCAATCGGCTCAGCCCCCAGCGCACGCAGTTTCTCCGAGAAGGGGCCGGCCTGGTGGGCTGGGCGGGTTACCAACACACGCTTTCCGTGCAACGGTTGTTCGATCACGATATGTTCTGTCCTTGCGCAGGTGGCTAGAGATCGGAGATTAGAGATTGGAGATTGTCTTCGCCGACCATCAATCTCTAATCTCCAATCTCTAGTATCCCTGTCCCCTGCAATTGGTCTGCCAATCTCATCCCAATCGCCGCACTCTCCGCCACCGGCCCCTCCATCCGACTCTGAACGTGTTCCAATCCATCGTCAGATGCAACGAGACCGTGGAGTACAAGCCACCCATCTTCCACCTGGGCGTGGGCAGCGATGGGCACACGGCAGCCGCCGCCCAGCGCGCGCAGGAAAGCGCGTTCGGCGGTGACGACGGCCTGTGTGGCTGCGTCGTTCAGCGGCTCCAGAAGAGCCAGCGTTGCGTCGTCATCCTCGCGCGCCTGGATGGCCAGAGCCCCCTGGCCCGGTGCCGGCAACATCACCTCGGGTTCTAGGACCTCGATGGCGCGGTCGAGCCAGCCGAGGCGATCCAGGCCGGCTGCCGCCAGGATCACGGCGTCATACTGACCGCCGCGCAACTTGCGCAGCCGCGTGTCCACGTTGCCGCGAATGTCGGCCACCTGCAAGTCTGGCCGCTGCCTCAGAAGCTGAGCCCTTCGCCGGGCGCTGCTGGTACCGACGACGGCGCCGGCCGGCAGTTGGGCCAGTCTCAGGCCGTCTCGGGATACCAGCGTATCTCGTGGATCGGCGCGCCGGGGGAAAGCGGCCAGCGTCAGACCGGGCACCGGGTCGGTGGGTAGGTCTTTGCACGAGTGCACTGCCAGGTCGATTTCGCCGTCCAGCAGGGCAAT
>JBHIAO010000271.1:0-7947 GCA_046758565.1 Anaerolineae bacterium | reverse complement strand
TATTGCCTCGTAAAACGCGAAACGTGAAACGTGATGAACTCACGCCGGAAATCCTTACGTTTTACGTTTCACGTTTTACACAGTTTGGTTGCGGCCGCGCCGCCTTAAGTTTTACGCATCGCATTCTCCATCTGCCGGCGGGCTGCAGTCAAGTTGTTGACCAGCAGGTAGGCGATGGTTAGTGGGCCGACACCGCCTGGCACCGGGGTGATGGCGCTTGCCACATCCTTCACTTCGTCGAACGCCACATCGCCAACCAGCCGATACCCCTTCTCCGCCGTCTCATCCTCGACGCGATTGACACCTACATCGATCACCACGGCCCCGGGTTTCACCATGTCGGCTTTAATCAGCTCCGGGACACCGACGGCCGCCACCAGGATATCGCCCTCTTTTGTCACGTCGCCCAGCGGTCTGGTGCGGGAGTGGCAGATTGTTGGCGTCGCGTTGGCATGCATAAACAGCATGGCCATCGGCTTGCCAACGATGTTGCTCCGCCCGACGATGACGGCCCGCTTCCCCTCGACCGCGATGCCCTCGCGGCGCAGTGCCTCCATGATGCCAGCCGGCGTCGCCGGCACCAGACAATCCTCGCCCAGAACCAGCCGTCCGATGTTGATCGGATGCAGCCCGTCCACGTCCTTTTCCGGATTGACAGCCAATTGCACGCGCAGCGGATCGATGTGAGCGGGCAGGGGGAGCTGTACCAGAAACCCGTGGATGTTCTCATCGTTGTTGAGCTGGTCGACCAGGTCGAGCACCTCGTCTTCAGGCGTTTGGGCTGGCAGGTGGTGGATCTCGGAGTACATGCCCACGTCTTCGCAATACCGCGCCTTGGTCCGGACATAGTAGAGGCTGGGCGCGTAGTCACCCACCAGGATGACAGCCAGGCCAGGTGGCCGGCCGTATCGTGCTCTGAATTCCTCCACCTCTTCGATGACCTCGCGCCGCATCTCGCGCGCAATAGCTCGCCCGTCAATAATCCGTGCGGTCATTTTGCCTTCCTCAACCATCACGCTGTTCTACTGAATCTACCAGGCCAGACCACCAAGGTTTGGCATGGAGCTCGTATCGCGTATTGCGTATTGCGTGTTCAAAGATGATTGTTCCCGGGTTGCGCAACACGCAGTACGCAGTACGCAATACGCAATCTTTGATTCTTCCGTTCCTCCTCGAATGGAGCAGCGTCAGCGATGCAACCAGGCCGAATCCCAGGGCGTATAGTAACAGATAGGGGATGATCAGCCACTGACCGGTTTGCCAGGCAGCAACGATCCCCACGCCGGCATAGGCCGCCAGGGCGATTTCTCCGAGTGCTAGTGGGTCCGACGTTAGAGCGTAAGACTTGTCGGTCCAGTGATCGTGCCGATCTTCGATCCGGAATTTCGGCGTGCGCTTGAACGCGGTCTCGTAACCCAGCAATGCCTCAGCAACGGCCACGGTATTGCTCAAGGCAATGCCCGTGCCGATGAATGCCAGGACCGGAAAGCTTAGCATTCGCCGGCGCCAGTCGGAGTAGACAGCGCGCTGAGCCACCGTGTGGAGAAACGGCGGTCCCAAGGTGGCCAGGCTCAGGTATGCGAAGCCGGCCGGCGCCTGGCGGTGGGTGATGATCAGTGGTACCACCGCCACCAGGAGCACGACCATCAGCGGATGGATCAGATAGCCGGTCAGGTGCATCAGCCCCTGGAGGCGCACCCAGAGGGGACAATCGTGGGTGAGAAGTGGCCGCGCGAGCTTGCGAGCGACCTGGATGGATCCCTTGGCCCACCGGAACTGCTGGCCTTTGAAACCGTGAATCTGTGGCGGTAGTTCGGCGGGGACGACCACGGCGGGCAGGTAGCGGAGGCGCCAGCCGGCCAGTTGGGCACGATAGCTGAGGTCGACGTCTTCGGACAGCGTATCCGCGTGCCAGCCGCCGGCCGTTTCGATGCATTCGCGCCGCCACACGCCGGCGGTGCCGTTGAAGTTCAGGTACAATCCGGAGCGATCGCGCGCTGATTGTTCCACGATGAAATGAGCATCGATAGCCAGCGCTTCGGCGCGGGTTAAGAGTGAATAGTCGGCGTTGAGGTGACCCCATCGGGCCTGGGCCAGACCCAGGTCCGGTTCAGTTACGAGATGGGGGATCGTACGGCGAAGGAAGTCCGGCGGTGGCACAAAGTCAGCATCAAAGATAGCAATGAACTTGCCGGCGGCGGTGGTCAGGCCGTGTGCTAGTGCGCCGGCTTTGAACCCCGTTCGGTTGTCACGGTGAATAAGGTGAATGTTGATACCCCGCTGCTGCCAGTGCCTGACGGCGGCACGCGCGATGCTCGTCGTGACGTCTGTCGAGTCATCCAGCACCTGGATCTCGAGCCGATCCCTGGGCCAGTCCAGTCGTGCGACGGCACTGATTAGCCGGTTGACAACGTACCGTTCGTTGTAGATGGGTAGTTGGACCGTAACTCGGGGGAATCGCGACAGCGGCGGTGCTGGACGCCGGTGGTGCCGGTGTTGCAGAAACAGGGCTGTCAACAGAACTGTGTTCAGGCTGTAGGCCGCCAACAGGACGGCTGCGATGATGTAGACGACGATGATCAGCACCGGATTTGGAAATTTCCTTTGATCACCCTCCCGCAGGTTTTGATTATGTCATGCAACACGCGCTCCAAACCGATCTTGGCGTCTAATCGACAACCTGCGGGAGGGTTAGCGTTGAGTTTTCCCAAGTACTGATTGTACCACACTCTCACCGCTCACGCAACCTCTCTGTCCTCCCACCGACTTCTTGTCTTTCCCCCTGCTTTATGTTCTACTGTCCGACTAACCTGACAACGCGGGTATCAGTCGCAGCGTCACGATCTGGTAGGGTCTCATCGTAAGGTAGACCTCATTCTGGGCGACGACCAACGATGCCTCGTTTTCCTCCAATAGGTTGCAGCGGTAAGCACCAGCCAGCGGAAAGCCTGCCCGTAGCGTGACCGACCCCCGGCTGCGCTCGCTTTCGTAAAGCCTCACGATCAGCCCGCGACCATCCTCAGCCTGTTTCACCGTCTCGATGATGACATTCGGCACGTCAACGGCCACCAACGATTGGGGCGCGTTACCGCCACCACCACCACTCACGCGCCGCACGATCAGCGGATCGTTCAGAGCATAGCTAGCTGGCACTGTGCCTGTACGCCAGTCGCCGACGTGAGGTAGCAGACTGTAGGTAACACGATGCTCGCCTTGATCGGCATCGGGATCGGGGTAAGTGGCGCTTTTCAGCAGAGTGAGCCGGATGACGTTTCCCTGTACGTCGTGACCGTATTTGCAGTCGTTGAGCAGGCTGACGCCATAGTCGCCCTCGCTCAGGTCGACCCATTTGTGGGCGCAGGCTTCAAAGCGCGCCCAGTCCCAGGAGGTGTTGCGATGCGTGGGGCGTTGCACGTTCCCCCACTGGATGTCATAGGTCGCCGTTGGGCTCAGTATGTCTACCGGGAAGGCGACTTTGAGCAACACGTGCCGATCTCGCCAATCAACCCAGGTGTCGAAATCGAGACGGCGATGCCCCCGGTGCAGATGGGCGCGCTGGACGATCTCACTGTTCAGAAGACGACGACGGATTTCCAGGCCAGCCCGCAGCGGCCCCGTTTCGACGACCGTCAAGCTGTGGGCAGATTCGGCCATCCATTGCTTATCATCATAGAAGATATCAATATTCCACGCATCAAAGTCCAACGGGCGGTCCTCGAAGGCCTGGAAGACATTGGCTTGCTGGCCTGGTGGCAGCACTTCGCGCTCCGCGGTTTTGTCGAACAGACGGATGATGTCACCAGCCTTGTCAAACTCGACGCGGAGCGCATCGTTTTCCAACGCGGCAACACCGTCGCCCACATGGGCCACGAGCGTACCGGCGGGCGGTGGTGGGGGCGTGTCCCCCGTGCCCAACGCGACCAGTCCGTAAGGGTCAACGTGAGGCACTTCTACCAGGGTTCCCTCGTCAACGAGCTGAGTGACCAGGGGTTCACCCGAGGCCAGGTCGGTGGCTGTTTGCCCCTCGGCCAGCCGCTCCGGCAGTAAGCCGACGTGCCGTCCCCCGAAGGAGGTAGGGTTGACGGCCACAAACGCCGTCGCTTCGGGCAACCGTCTAGCCAGGGCCACCAGAGCTGTCTCCCGCACCTGCTCACCGATAACACGGATGGCCGCGTAGTCGCGGACGCTGTCTTCGTAAACCTGGCCGATGGACGAGCCGGGAACGATATCGTGGAACTGGTTAAGGCACAGTAACGCCCAGGCGCGGGCCAATTCAGCGTGGGGATAGTCATAGTCGGTCACTACGGCAGCCCAGGCAGCCAGAAACTCGGCGTCGTGCAACAGGAACTCACCCTTGCGATTGGCGCGCTTGATGCGGGCCTGGCTGGTGTAAGTGCCACGGTGATTTTCCACGTATAGCTCGCCGTTCCAAGCAGGTAACCGCTCACCAGCGCGTGCTTCGAGGTTCCGGAAGAATTCGCCAGCGCTCCCCAGCCGTACGCGCGGTGCGCCTGGGTGGTTTGCCAACCGCCGGCTGTTTTCCAGCATTTCACGAGTCGGACCGCCGCCACCATCTCCCCAGCCGAAGGCGGTGACTAACTCGGCGTGCGTTTCCTTCTGTTGATAGTTGCGCCACGTGCCGATGATTTGCCGAGGCGACAGATCGCCGTTGTACGTGTTATACGGGTTCCCCTCTGTGTCTGGCGTGGTGATGAAGTGGGCGAGCACCCGCGTGCCATCCAGGCCCTGCCACCAGAAACTATCGTACGGCGGACGATTATATTGATTCCAACTCAACTTGGCGGTCATGAAATACTTCAGACCAGCTTGCTTGATCAGTTGGGGGAGCGCCCAGGGGTAACCGAACACGTCGGGCAGCCAGAGGATGGGTGTTTCGGCCTCGCCAAAGTGTTCACGGAAATAGCTTCGCCCCAGCAGGAACTGTCGAACCAGTGATTCGGCCCCGATCACGTTGCAATCGGCTTCGACCCACATGCCGCCGGTCACTTCCCAACGGCCCTCCGCCACGTGCGTCTGAATTTGTTCAAAGATGTCGGGGTGGTCCTCGGCGATGTAGCGATAAAGCTGCGGCTGACTTTGAGTGAAGTGAAAATCAGGGAACTGTTCCATCAGCCGCAAGACACTGCTGAAGGTGCGCGCCGCCTTGCGCCGGGTCTGGCTGATGGGCCACAGCCAGGCGATGTCAAGATGGGCGTGCCCCACAGCGATGATGTCCACCAGCAAAGGAGGCCCTGCGGCGGCCAGGGCACCGTCGAGGGTCTGCTGCGCGCCCTGGACGCTGCTGTAGAAGCCATCCCCGAAAGGCTCACGCAGGTCCAACTGGTGAAATGCCGCATCCAGGGCGTTCAGCAAGCGCGCGCGAACGGGATCGTGCTCGTCCAGTTCCGTGAGCACGCCCAGCGCCACGCGAGCGGCAGCGACAAAATCGCGCGTGGGCTGGTGGACCTGTACGATTTCAGGCTGGCCCATCAAGACGGGTTCGTCCCCGAAGCCAAACCAACCAGGCAAGGCCAGCACGTGCGTGGCGCCGTCGCACCAACGGGGCGGCAACAGAATTTCCTGGTGATAGGCGTTAACGCCCTGATAAGCGTGGCCGTCAATGTAGGCCAATGCTTCGGGGTGGACGAACTGACGAGCATTCCCAATGGGCGAAAAGAGCGCCACAGGTGCCTGCCAATCCCTGGGCACAGTGAAGGTGGTGCGCAGGGTGAAATCCTGGCGCAGCTCGCCCCAGCCGGCGCCGGGTTCTATGACAGGCCAATCGCCATCGTCCACATCAGGGGCAACCAGGGGTTCATCGCCGGCGTGAAAGCGGAAGGAAGGCAGTGATTGTCGTCGCCGGTAAACCAGCGTCTCAACCAACTCCAGGCGGCGGGCGATTTTCTGTTCAGTCAGGCGGATGCGATGCAAAAGAAGCTCCTTAAAGTGCTATCGAATGACGGTAACGCGCCGGATGGCGGGGTCGGTGAATATATCTTTTTCATCCCGGCTCGTGGTGGAAAACTCCGAGACGATCGCCCCCTCGTCCCCCGCCTGGAACCAGTGTAGGGTATTCGGGGGAATAGTGTACTGTTCTCCCGGACTCAGCACCACCTCGTGCCAGACGGTGTAATGGGCCTCGCGGCCAGCCGGGGGACGACAAGCCGGGCCAGGGGTAGGCGGGCCAGGCACATATAGATACACTCGCCCCCAACGGCAGCGGAAGGTCTCCTCTTTGCCAGGCTCGCCCTCCACCGGAGGGTGCCGGTGCTCAGGGCACGTCTGACGGGGGAACAGAATCAGCTCCTTGGCACAGACACGATCCGTGTTCACGTAAGTCACCAATTGCAGCCCGGTTTGCTCCAGTTCCCCCAGTCCGAGATCGGCCACTTCAATGTTGGCGGCTTCGGCAGGCGTCAGCACGATCCCGGCCCTCTCTAAATAGGCGAGCGCTTTAGCCCTGGCCCTCTGTAATTCGTCCTTGGCGATCATGAGTTCCTCCTGTTCATAACCCTGCCATGGGTGTTAATGCCTTCCATGCTCGGAGCGGACGAAAGTCCGCGTCCAGGCCCCTGGATTGTCATCCAGGGGGAGCGTTCCGTGATACTGGCCATGGGTGTTAATGCCTTCCATACAATCTAATCATAGGACGCCACAAGCGCCAAAGTTCCTTCCATCGACTTAATCCCCGTGGTCGCCCCCATAGCTGGTGATGCAAGTTGCCCCCGCCGCATTAGCCAGCCTCGTCGTCCTCCCCAGACCCCACCCCAGGGCTACCCCGGCCAGGAAGCCGGCAGCGAAGCTATCGCCCGCCCCCGTCGCATCTACCACTTCCACCGAATGGGCAGGCAAGGAGATCTCCTCCCCCGCCGTCCTGACGAAACAGCCCCTCTCCCCCATCTTCAGGGCCACCACCTCGATACCGTAGCCGAGGAAGAAATCGGCAACATCTCCTGGCTCGTCCCGGCCGGCGATCATCTTTGCCTCCTCGAAGCTGGGCATGAAGATGTCGATATGGGGCAGGCAGGGCTCAATGGTCGCCAGCCACCCTGGCCCACTTCAACACGTGGGCCGTCGGCTGGCCGTCGAACCTGGGCATCAGGAAAGCGCCGGCAATGTGCAGAATGCGGCTTCGACCGATCAGGTCGAGATCGATTTCCTGCTCCGTGAGTTCGGCGTTGGCCCCCAGGTAATGAACGAAGCTGCGTTCGCCATCGGGGTCGACCATGACCATGGTGGCTGAGGTATTTGCGAGGGGGTCGCGCACGACACCTCGGGTATCGACGCCGTATCCACTCAGGGTTTCGATCAAGAAATCGCCGAAGCCGTCCTGACCCACTTTGCCTGTCACGGCCACTTTGCAGCCCAGCCTGGCCAGGGCGATGCCAGTGTTAACAGCACAGCCGCCGGTGTGCAACTCCACCCGGCCGACCAATACCAGCCTCCCCTTGTCGGGTAGCTCTCGCACCGGTCGAGCCACCACATCGGCCACCATGATGCCCAGGCACGTCACGTCGAACATAGACCTTACACGTTATTTCTACAATAAAAATCAAACATCATGTCATAACTTCTCTCAGGCATCCCCCTAAATATGACGTTGCTTGTTGAAAAAATATATCCTCCTCCTGGTTTGCCATTTTCCATAGCATATCTACAAGATTCGATTATCTCTTCATCTGTTCCTGTGTGCATTAAGGCACAGTTAACATTACCCACCAGGCATATCTTTGTCCCATAGAGTTTTTTTACTTCCCTGATATCAACACCTGCCATTGGATCAAGGGAATGAAGTGCATGTGGATTAGTACTAACAAGCTGATCCAGGATAGGCATTATGTTGCCGTCTGTGTGTTTGATAACATAAGCACCCAAGTCACGGTATCCCTTAACGAGTTTCGCAAGATAAGGAGTTACAAATTCCGAGAACATATTTGGTGATAAGAA
>JBHIAO010000270.1:0-8014 GCA_046758565.1 Anaerolineae bacterium | reverse complement strand
CGGCAAGCTTGCCAGGTTCTAGGGTTCCTAGGTCGTTCTCCCAACGGAGAATGCGGGCGTTGTTGCGGGACACCACGGTGATGGCCTCCAGCGGGGAGAAGCCGTGATCCACCAACTCTTCCAGCTCCCGCGCCATGCTGAAATCGTGCGGAGCGAGGGGGTTCCCGCCGGCATCGGAGCCGGAGCCGATGAGCACTCCCTTATCTTGCGCGAGGGCAACCGTCTCCCGCACACGGTCACGGAGGGTATGCAGAGGCTCACGCATCCGCTCCGCCTCTGCCCGTGCAGTCGGGGGCAGGTCCTCCAGGTTGGGGTTGGCAACCCCCAGCGTGAGAACCAGGGCAGCCCCCCGCTCCAGCATGAGGTCCGCCGTCTCTTCATCCAGGTAACTACCATGCTCGATGGAGTCAATCCCCGCCAGGAGAGCGTTCTTGATGCCCAGCGTGCCATGGCAGTGGGCAGCAGCGGTGCGCCCCATGGCGTGAGCCGCCTTCACTGCAGCCGCCATTTCTTCCACGGTCAGTTGGCCGGCCTGCACATCCTGCCCCGGGGTGGCGACGCCGCCGGTGGCCATCAGCTTGATCGTGTCTGCCCCGGCCTTGATCTGCTCCCGCGCTGCCTTGCGAAGCTCTTCCGGCCCGTCGGCCTCCCGAGCGGCAAAGTGACCGTGCCCGCCGGTCATGGCGATAAGCTTCCCGGAAGTGCGCATGCGGGGACCTGGGATGTGGCCGGCCTCGATGGCCCGCCGCAGCGACATCTCTATGTAGTCCTGCCCACCTATGTCCCGTACAGCCGTGGTGCCCGAAGCCAGAATGCGGCGTAACGTTTCGACCGCCTCCAGAAGCAGCGCATCCCGATCGCGCCTGACAAGTTCCAGGACGCTCTCCCGGCCGTTCCAGCACACGTGAACGTGGGCGTCGATGAGTCCGGGTATCACGTAGTTGCCAGTGGCGTCAATCGTGCGCTCGATGGGCTGACTGCGATCCACCGCGTCCGTCGGGCCGATCCACGTGATGCGCTCCCCGTCAACAAGAACCGAGGTGCGGGGCCGGGCGTCAGCCCCAGTGCCATCTATCAATGTAGCGTTGTCTATGAGAATCATCTCATTCCCCTCATGCCGCTGCCAGGTTCATCACAAAAGCGGCAATGGACTTCTCACACAGCCGCATGCCATCCAGGGTGGCGTACTCGTTAGGCTAGATGGCTGTGCAAAAGATTGAGAGCAGACCCGACCTCTCCCATGGCCAGCTTGGGTGGGGTCATGTAGGCCCGTCGGGAGTGGGTGAGGCCGGCGCCCACCAATGCCTCCGCAAACTTGAGGGAGACCCGAGCGGGATTGAGGACGGGCACCTCGGCAACATCCTCGATGCCCACTTCGGTGAACGGAGCGGCATACGACCTCAACAGATTCCCCCGGCGCTCCACTTCAGCCCTTCCTTCAGGGCTGCGACCCATGGGGCCGGGAATCAGGTAAAGGATTCTCATCTCTCTTCCTCCCAAGTCCCTCGTTTAGTTTCCCTTAGTTCCTCATTTAGTTCCCTTTTTGGCTCGCCGCTCGAACAGCCTCGGCGGCACGCTCAAAAGCCCAGACCACACGGTTTAGTCCCCGCTCCACATGGGTGCGCAGGACATTCTTCTCATGTCCCTCCGCGCTGGCCAGATCCAAAGCGGGCGCTACGTCTGGGAGGGGCGGGATGGGAACTGCCGGCTCATTGCGGAACCGACCCTGGCGGGTGAAGTTGATCGGAATGAGAGTGCGCCCCATCTCCAGGATAGCGTCATTCACCGCTCGCACTGACGGGTCGGCGATCGGTCGCTCCAGGAGGGCCGGAACCTGCTGGTACAGGCTGTTGAGCTCGGCCTGGAGTGCATCCAACGCTTCGAAGGCAGGAGCGAAGTCCACCGCGTCGCCGGCACCTTCTGCATAGCGGGTGAGGGTTTCGTGGAACTCCTGGCCCAGCTTGCGGAAATCGAACGGGTAGACCGGGTTGTTGAGCACTCGCTGCAAAGTCGCCACGTACACCCGCAGATCTCGCATCAGGTTCTCGCGGTCGGCGATTTCCAGTGTGTCGTTCTCGGTGTGCCAGGCGATGTTCCCACCGCAACCGCCCACCGGGTAATAGCCCTTCTCCTCCAGAAGCTCCCTGGGCATGGTGGACAGAAGCATGAAGAAGCTGGACAACCCGATATTGTTGAAGGAATAGTCTCCCGCCTGGTGAGGCCGTTCCCCAGAGGCCTCCTTGCCGGTCACATCCCGAATGGCCTGGATGCAGAAATCCTCCGCCTCGGTCATCCAGGAGACGTCGTGGTAATCGGTGGCCCACCGGCAGCCGGGGGAGTCGATGTTCACCTGGGCGATGCAGTTGCGCGCCAGGTCCAGGGCGAAGGTATCAGCGAACCACGTGGAGCCGCCGTAGCGACCGGTGGAGTGACCGGGCCACCAGGCCACTCTCAGGCTGCGGGCCAGACCATCTCGATGCTTGTGGAAGAGGCGGGCCAGCTCCAGCAGTGAGGCATTCCCCACCGCGTTGTCCCCCACACCTACATCCCAGGAGTCGTAGTGACCGTGAATCAGCACAAACCGTTCTGGCTCCTCCTGGCCCTCGATTTCCGCCACCACCAGCGGGCAGGCGAACCAACCTTCTTTGAGCTCGGTGTGGAGCGTAACCTTGATTTCCCCCTCTTGCAGTCGCTTGAGGAGGGCTTCGCCATCTGGTTGGCTGATGCTCACCACCGGTGTGCGAGGCTGACGTGGGGCCGAATCCAGATCCGGTGCTCCCCAGATGGTGGTGCAAATCCCCCAGTGAATGTCTTCCCCAGGGTTGATGTGGATCTGGCCAATGGCCCCTTGTGTTTCGAAGACTTGCACGGCGCCTGGAAAGCCGAAACCGTCTGTCGCAACGATTTTGCCGCGCACGGCTTGCTGTTCGGTAGAGGTGAAGTGGAAGAAGTTCTCCGATTCCGGGCGCTTGCTCGGAACGTACACTACCTCCCCGCTCACGCCCTCGGGTCCGGTAGAGGCGGAGAAAGCCGGCGTCTTGGCGCGGATACGTTGCCCCTCGACCTCGAGAGAAGCTGACGCAGGCACGCTCAGGAAGAGCTCCGGCTCATAAACCTGGTGGGGAACCCCGAATTCACGAAGCTGGCCGGTGATGTACCGTGCCGCCTCCCGCTCATCCTCGCTCCCCGACTCTCTTACCAGGGTGCTGAAGCGTTCGATCAGTGCCCAGGGAACGTCCGACGATAGGTCGCCAAGGAGTATCTCCTCAAAAGCGGGTCTGGTCGGCCGATACAGTGTCTCCATAAATAATCTCCTCTCTATTGTGCAGGGACGTTGGCTGATGGGTCTTTGGATGGGAAGTCCGGGTCCATGTGGGAACCTGCCGTTGGGTAGGAGCCTCGATAACCGAGAGCGCGTGAGATCTGAGCCGCACCCTGGCGGATGAGCTTGACGTATCGCTGGATATGCTCGTCGGTGAAGCGGTTGGAGGGGCCGGCAACCGAGATGGCAGCGATAACCTTGCCGCGATGGTCCAGGATAGGGGCTGCGATGGAGTGGGCACCTACATCCAGGTCATCTGCTGTCACAATATATCCCTGGTTGCGAATTACCCGCAGAAGTTTCTCAAGAGTGCGCCGATCGGTGATCGTATGCGGAGTGATCGGCTTGAGTTCAATGGTCTCGAGCATAGCGTCCCGCTCTTCCTCGGGCAGGAAGGCCAGCAGAACCTTGGGCACGCCACCGGTATAGAGGGGTGCTCGCCGGCCAACCTCAGCGAAGAGCCGGATCGACTGGGGGGACTCCCGCATGTCCACGCAGAGCGCCTCGCTGCCGTCAACGACGCCCAGGAAGACAGTCTCACGGGTCTGCTCCACCAACCAGTCCAAGACGGGCCGGCTGGCCTCCAGAAGGCCCATTTCCCTGCGCACCCGTTGCCCAAAGTCTAAGAAGCGTACCCCCAGGTGATAAGCACCGACTTCATCCCGTTTCACGAGGCGGTGCTTCTCGAGGGTGGAGAGAATCCGGAACGTCTTGTTTTTACTGAGGCCGGAGTCTCGGGAAATTTGGGCCAGAGTGAGACGGTCTTCCCCGTCCAGGAAGGTTTCCAGCACGCGGATAGCATCTTCTACGACGGCGATGGTGTATTCAGGCAGTGGGCATTACCTCCCGGTGTGTATTATACTGGGTATAACGCCATTTTATTGGTTGTATTATACTGATCAATGTTTGCTTGTCAAGGGTCGCCTATCAACCTGACTTCCGGCCATAATCTGAGATCTAGGAGTTGGTACGAGGCGTTAGCGGTCGGATTATACCCGGCATAAAATTCACCGTTTTATCTTGCCGTCCACTGCTTGTTCTTCTGTCATCCAGCCAAACGAAAGAAGTTCTGCAGCAACAGCCGGCCCTGTGGATACTTGCTGTCGTAGCGCTCTGGGTGAAACTGGGTTCCGTAGATCGGGCATTCGCGATGTCGGAAGGCTTGGATGGGACAGATTTCGTTCGTCGCCAGCAACTCCAGAGACGGTGGCAGTTCCTTGACGGCCCAGTAATGGTCCTCGATCATGTACACCCGATCCGGCAGGCCCTCGAACAGTGGGGCGCGGCGCACCAGTTTGATTTCCGTCGGTCCTAACTCTTTGAGTAAACCAGGCCCCTGGTCGGGTCGGGGGTCGGGTTCACCAGGGCATAGCGGGCGAATCGGTCCTGTCGGCGCACCAAAGGCGTGGGCGATTACCTGGTGACCACCACAGAGACCGATCATGGGGCCATCCCAGCACCGGATGAATTCGATCAAGGCGTCGAAATCTCCAGGTTGGTACAGCGACCAATCTGTCTGAGCGCCGCTGATGAGCACCGCGTCGGGGTTGATCCGGTCGATCCAGCCCTGGCCGACAAACCCATAGCGCAGCACCAGGCACGGCATGCCGGCCAGTTCCTCAAACCGTAGCTTCTCACGCATGCGCATCGCCACGTGTGCGTCTCGGCGCTCCGGATCATTCAGCACACCCTCGTATTCGATGTCGATGTAGCAAAGCATTCAGCGTACCTCCGACACCCAGCGCAGTGAATCCAGCAAGTGAGCAAGGTTTGCTGCTGCTTGTGCCTCCGTAAAACGTGAAACGTGAAACGTGAAACGTGAAGACTTACCAGTCGGCATTCTGAGCCTGTCAACGGATTGAGATCCACTCACGCAATACGCATCACGTTTGGTGAAATCGCCGATAGTGCTCTTTGTCGATCCGGGCCTCCACGAGCACGGGGCGTTCCAGCGCGACAGCCTCGGCCATCACATTCTGGGCGGATTCGGGATCGTCGATGCAGCGGTACGCCAGGCCGAAGGCGCCGGCCAGCGCGCGATAGTCCACCCCACCAAAATCGACGCCGTAGCCGGATTCGTGGCCGGCCGCGGCTTGCTTCATGTGGATCAGCGCCAGCGACGCATCCACCAGGACGACTAACACGACCGGTGTCCCGAGGCGTGCCAGGGTCTCTAGTTCGCCGGCGTACATCAGCAGGCCGCCGTCGCCGGTAACTGCCGCCACGGGCACGTCGGGACGGGCCAGTTTCAGAGCCATCGCGGCCGGCAGCGCGTAGCCCATGGCCGAAAGCCCGTTGGACACAAACAAGGTCTTGGGTTGTGTCGTCACCCACGTCTGCAGGATGAGTAGCTTGTGTGACCCAACATCGACGGTCACCATGCTGTTGGCCGGCAGCGCCAGCCGCAGAGCACGGAAAACGGTATGGGGTGCCACCGTCCCATCGCTTGAGAGATCTTCTGCAGTTACGCGTCTGGCGATGTTGTCGCGGATGGCTGCGGCCCAGCTTGCATCGTCGCCCTGACGTATCGGCGTCAAGTTCCG
This sequence comes from Anaerolineae bacterium, assembly GCA_046758565.1. Classification (GTDB taxonomy): domain Bacteria; phylum Chloroflexota; class Anaerolineae; order Epilineales; family JAANWY01; genus JBHIAO01. Next base: position 2,149 of record JBHIAO010000270.1, on the reverse strand, counting down.
CAACATGTGCTGCAGATTGCCGTCGTAGGCCAGAACAGGTCGGAACGTCGGGTCGTCGGCGCCGGCCTGGCCGAGGCTCACGACGGGTGCCGGAAAGGTCCACGGCTTGATGAAATCGATGCCGTCGAGCCCAACGGCCAGGATCAGATCAGCCGCGTCTAACGCTTCCCGCAGTGGCTCATCGCCATAGGCTCCGTAGGTGCCGGCGAACAGCCGGTGGTTCTCGGGGAAGTGGCCCTTAGCCTTGGGCGTGACCGTGACCGGCGTCCCCCACGCCTCAGACAGCGCCAGGAGCTCCGCCTGGGCGCCGGTTTGCTCCACGCCGATGCCGGCGGCAATGAAGATGCGCTCGGCCTGTTCGATACGCTGCACCGCTTCCGATAGATCAGGGGGCGACTCACTCGCTTCGTCGGGCAGCGATTTTGGCTCGGAAGTCGATGCCGGCACGGGTCGATTCACCTCCACTGGCGAAAGGGTGAGGTGGACTGGCCCCCAGGGTGGGTCCATGGCTAGACGCCATAGAGCGGGAAGTATCTCCGGTACGGTGTCGCCAGCGGGTCTCAAGCTGAGCTTGGTGACTGGCTGATACAGAGCGTTGATGTCGATCTCCTGGTGCGTTCGCTGGGGTCGCTCGGCCTCATCGATGTCGGCGGTGATGGCCAGGACGGGCGCACGTTCACGGAAACTGTTCGCTACGCCGGCGAGCAGGTTGACGGCGCCGGGTCCCAGCGTTGCCATGCACACGCCGGGCCGGCCGTTGAGCTGGCCATCGGCATCGGCCATGAAGGTGGCCGCCGCCTCGTGATGAACCAGGACGTAGTCAATACCCACCCGCCGAAGCGCCTCGATGACGTGTAGGTTGTCGCCGCCTGGGAGCCCGAAGACACGTTGGACCCCCTGGGCCTTGAGAAAGCCGGCGATGTAGCCGGCTGTGTCAAGTTGACTAACGCCGTCATTCTCCTCGATCCGGTATCGACCGCTCTTCCACCCAGTGCTCATAACCACAAGTATACATGCACATCCTCAACCTGTCGAAACGGGGCTGGCTGGTGTGGAGAATGGCGGACGCTATTTACTCTGTGAGTGAACCGCGTTTCATAGGCTATGAAATGGCACTTTATGGCGTTACTCCGCAACATTTGCGTCATGTGCGTGAATTATCGCCTCGTAAAACGTGAAACGCGAAACGTGATGAGCTCACGCCGGAAATCCTCACGTTTTACGTTTCACGTTTTACGCAGTTTGGTTGCGGCCAAAGGCTGCGTTAAGACCTATGAAACAGCATTTCATAGCTATGAAATTGCATTCTCTTCAACAGAGGTTAAAGTCGTCCGGTCCATCTTTGACCACCGCATACCTGAGCGCTGAGGCTCGGCTGCGAACTGTGTGGCAGACGCCGATGGGGATATGAATGACGGTGGCCTTGTTGGGGGACTGCAGGTGTACACTCTCCTTGCGGGTTACAAAATCGAACTCAGCGTCGTAGACGACCGTCCACTCGTTAGTCGTGAAGTGCCGGTGAACGGGAAAGCCCTGGTGCGGCCCCAGTCGGTGAACCTGCCGGTAGACAGCCCTGCTTTCTCCCAGCTCACGCATCAACCGCTGGACGGCCTCCTCCAGCGAAGAGCAGTTCTCAATCTCGTGGATCGTGTACGCAGTGCTCATGATTCATCCTCCTCGAAGATAACGTCGTCGGCCTGGTAAGGAGGAGCGTTCACAACAAAAAGTCGCAGGGGCATGGCGGAGTCATTTTCCACCATGTGCCTGACCCCCGGCGGGATGTGAATCACGTATCCGGAAGACACGGCCTGTGTCTGGCTCCCCAAGTACACGACTCCTGTTCCAGATACCACGAAGTAGATCTCCTCGCACGTGATGTGCCGGTGCGGCCTGGACCGTGCGCCTGGGGCCACCTCAACAAACACACAGCTCAGCCGCTCGGCCCCGGAATTGTGCGGTTTGATCAGCTCGTAGACGGCCCCGCAGTAGCCGGCCCTCGGCTCAACTTCGTCAAGCTCGATGATCGTGCTCTGTGCCATGATTGTTGCCTCCTCGTACAACATGTCTGCTCCAAGGGGACGACAGTCCCCGTCCAGGTGGCGGAGTGTCCTCCGCCACGAGCGAATATTACATACTTCACCGCCGGCTG
>JBHIAO010000269.1:0-8025 GCA_046758565.1 Anaerolineae bacterium | reverse complement strand
CTCTCCGTACCTTGCCTCGTATTTCTTCAGGAACTCACGGATCAGCGGGTTGGGCATATCCTCGGCCTTTTCCGGGATGTAGTAGAGTGCGCCGAAGATGACCCCATCGACGTTTTCGCCGGCAACGTCGACGATTTGAGGTAGAGTGGCACCTTCCGCAGCCACAATGGGCCCGGTCCATCCCAGACCTCTCATCTGATTGAAGATGGGGCCCAGATCGTCGCCGAGGCCCCAGGCGACCAGGAAATCGGGTTCAGCCGCGACCATCTTGATGATCTGGCCGCTCCAGTCCTTATCACCCAGGTTGTAGGCCTCCTCGGATACGGTTTCGGCGAAGGTGAGGGATTCCTTGATCGCCTCTGCGCCGCTGATACCGTAGTCATCGTTCTGATAGAGGATGGCCATCTTGTTGAGCCCTGTTCCCTCCAGCGCCGCCGCCAGGGCCTTCGTCGCCTGCCCGGCGTTTGGAAGGGCGCGCCAGAGGTACTGGAAGCCCTGCTGGCACCAGGTGGGGCTTGTGCCGGCGGCAACCGTGGGCACCTTGAACTCGTCCAGGATCGGACCGGTGGCCATCAGGTGCGGGCTGTGGAGGGACCCCACGTTGACCACGACGCGGTCCTGATTGATCAGCCGCTGCACGCACTTCACCGCTTCTTCGGGCGTCGACTTGTCGTCGCAGGTGATGAATTCAACCTGGCGACCCAGCACGCCGCCGGCCTCGTTCACTTCCTCGAACTTCAACTGTGCACCCTGCATCAGCGCTCGTCCGGCCTGAGAGGTCGGCCCTGTGAGAGGACCGAAAAAGCCAACCTTGATGGATTCCGCAGATACGGGAGGAGCAGCTTCCTCCGCTGCAGGTGCGGTCGCTTCCTCCGCTGTGGGTGTCGCAGAAACGCAGGCCCCCGTCCCTATAGCCAATATCAGGAGGCCGACCAGTAACCTGATTCTCATTTGTGCCCTCCTCTCTCTGTGTCAGTTATCTAGCTGTTTCCCTTCTTGCCCGGAAGATTTCCTGCGTCTTCAGTCTACATGGCTCCTAACCTCCTTCACGCTGAAGACATCGTCTGGGGTGAAATCACGACCTTGCCCCCGCGACCCAGCTCACCGAACGCTGCTTCGTATTCGTCTAGGGGAAATTGGCGGATTGCGAGACGTTCGAGTCCTAGATGAGGAAGCAATTCGACTGCGCGGTGGTGGGTGTACGGGTTGATCGCCGACCCCACGATCGACAGCTCTTTGGCGAAAATCTCATAAGGCTTGACTGTCACCACAGCCTCGGGAGCTGCGACACCAAAAACCAGCACCCGAGCGCCTCGCGCGGTCATGCTCAGGGCATCTTCGAGGACCTGTGAAGAGCCCACGGCGTCAATGAGAAAGTCGAACCCCTGTCGATCTGTGAGTTCAAGTGCCTGATCCTTCCATCCATCAGATCTGGGGTCGAACACAGGGTCAGCTCCGAAGAGGCGCGCCATCTCGCGTCTTTCGGCTTGCGGTTCCACGGCCACGACGGGCGAGAGGCCGGCCAACTGCGCCAGTTTCGTGAGGATACAACCCGCTGTGCCCGCTCCGAAGATGAGAAGCCCCAGACCTGATACCGGCTGCAGTCGATCCAAGCCATGGATGCAGCATCCGACGGGTTCCGCAAGGCAGCCAATCTCCGGCTCGATGCCATCGGGGAGCACATAGGCCACGTGCTCGGGAACGACCATCGCCTCTGCCAGGCCGCCATTTAGATGGAAGCCGAAGGCCCTCTTGTGGAGACAGAGGTGTTCTCGGCCGGTGCGACAGTAGCGACATTTGCCGCAGTACTCATGCGGTTCGACGCTGACCAAATCGCCCTCACGAAGGGAGAAGACGCCGTCGCCCACGCGGTCCACGACTCCGGCGATCTCATGCCCGGTCACGATGGGAATGACGACAGGGAATTCGCCCGCTAGAACGTGGGCATCGGTGCCGTCGATGCCAACTGCCAATGGACGGATGCGAACGGTCTCGGGGGTTGGTTCAGGTAACGGCAATTTTTCGAGGAGAAGCTCAGGGTGTCCGTGGTACCGCAACGCCCACATCGTCTCATCGTTCATCATCGTTCTCCTTCACCCTCTCGAGAACGCGGTTGAGCGGCCCAAGGGTCTCGGGCAGGGATCGATAGACCTGGCAGTAAATGCGGTCATATACAGCCTGCCGCACATTGTCCGGCTGCCATTTTCGCGATTCGATGACCACTCCACGTGCGGCTTCAAGGTGGTCGCCGTACCTGCCGACTCCGACGCCGGCCAGGATTGCTGCCCCTAGTACGGTAGCCTCTTCCATCCGGACTGATTCAACCACCCGGCCAGTGATGTCTGCCTTGAGCTGCATCCATATTGTGTTCTGCGTGGCTCCTCCAACAACACGCAAATCGCGAATGGACAAACCGGCCAGACGCTCTATCGCTTCGATGTTCGCACGGAGCGAGTAGCCGTTCCCCTCCAGAACAGCCTGAAGCAGATGACCGTTATGGTGGGCAATCGTGAGGCCAAGGAAAGCGCCCCCGACGGCGTCAGGCTCCCAGGTTGGCGTTATCGGTCGACCAAAGGTCGGATAGCAGACGAGCCCAGAGAACTCTAGAGGGCTCGGAATGCGGTCCATCAGGAGTTGGTATTCGGATACAACCTCCTCCTCCATTTCATGACCACTCCCCTGAAAGATCTCGCGCCGAAGCCACTCAACGAGTGCTCCCGCATACCCCACCTTGGCCACATAGACGTACCGGCCAGGAACGACATCTGCGTAGCACGGTATGTACCCTGCCTCAGCCGGCCTTCGCGGGAAGTACGATGAGACTGGTAGGACGACCACTTCGGCCGTGCCCGTAGAGTCGACTGCCATGTCCTGGCCCTGCCGGGTCACATAGGCGCCACAAAGGTGATCGTGTCCGCCAAGAACTACGGGTGTGCCAGTGGGCAGATTCGTGAGTTTGGCCGCGTCCGGCGTGATCTCACCAACCCGAGTGCCACTGATCAGGGGAGGTGGGAAGAGCTCGGGATCAAGCCCAGCCGCCTTGAGCAATTCGGGCGACCACGACCGGGTGCGCTGGTCGAATAGCATCGTTCGCGAGGCCAGGCTTTGATCGGTCACAAAGGCCCTACACAGACGGTTATTAACGAGATCGGCCACGGACAGCCACCAGCGGGCTCGCCTGAGGACTTCGGGGTCGTGCTTCCTGATCCAGAGCAGCTTGTTCGCACTGAAGTGGGCATCGATGGGCATACCAGTCAATTCATACACCTTGTCGACGCCAAGCTCTCGCGCCCACCACTCTGACTGTTCAACCGCCCGAGTCATGAATCTGTTTTGCTCTCGCACCCCAGATGTGATAGAATCCTAATAGGCGTTCAGGGGGAGCGCTGTGGTTGTTGTCCGTCCGCAGGTCCAACGTCGCGAGGAGGAAGCAGACCATGGACATGATCCAACAACAGATCGAACGCCGACGCAAGCGCGGCGAAAAAGAACTGAAACGCATCGTCAACCGCGGCCACCATCCCATCTACAGCACCTTCGAAGTCACCTCCATCTCCGGCCGAACCTATCGCGTGCGGATTCACGACCTGGAGGAACTCCACAATACGTGCACGTGCCCCGACTACCGCACCAACCTCATCGGCACCTGCAAGCACATCGAGGGTGTGCTGATCCAGTTGCGGGACAAATACGCCGACGAACTGGACACACTGGCGGGTGACCGGCCGGCTGTCACCCGAATCTACCTGCATTATGCCCGAGACATCACCATCCGCATCTCCGAACCCCTTCCGAAATCACCGGCGTTGCAGAAGCTGCTCAACCGCTACTTCGACGCCGAGGGGGTGCTCCAGGGACCCATCCTGCGCACCTTGCCGGCCCTGCTGCACGAAATCGACACCCTACCGAACCGCCAGCGCGCAGCTCTGCACGTCTCCGACCAGATACGAGACCACCTGGAGCTACTGCGCGACCGCGAGGCCATCCGCAAGCAAAAAGCCTGGTTCACGGAGCAGGTGCGCGAGGGTAACCGCTCGTTGAACGTCCTCTCCACGCAACTGTACCCCTACCAGGAAGAAGGAGCCATGCACCTGGCTTTTGGCCGGCGGGCCATGCTGGCCGACGACATGGGCCTGGGCAAGACCATCCAGGCCATCGCCGCGGCCGTCCTCCTGCATCAACTGCGTGACATCCAGCGGGTTTTGGTCGTCTGTCCGGCTTCGCTGAAGCACCAGTGGGCGCGGGAGGTCGGCCGTTTCACCGATCTGGAGGCTCAGGTCATCGAAGGCCCGCCCGACAAGCGCCGCAAGCTATACGCCAACCCGGCCTTCTTCAACATGATCAACTACGAGCTGGTGCTGCGCGACGTGGAGCAGATCCAGCGCATGCAGCCCGACATTATCATACTGGACGAAGCCCAGCGCATCAAGAATTGGCGCACCAAGACCGCCGATGCGGTCAAACGCCTGCGGAGCCCTTACGCCTTCGTCCTGACCGGGACGCCGCTGGAAAACCGCCTCGACGAGCTGTACAGCATCTTCCAGTTCCTCGACCCGCGCATCCTGGGACCGCTGTGGAAGTTCAACGAACAGTACTTCCAGTTGGAGCCGAAAGGCAGAAGCTCGTACAAGGTGCTGGGCTACAAGAACCTGGACGAGCTACGGAATCGCATCTCCCCCTACGTTGTGCGCCGTGTCCGCGACGAGGTGCTGCACGACCTGCCGGAGCGAACGGACAACAACTTCTTCGTGGAGATGACCGACGAACAGTGGAACGCCTACGAAGAGTACGCGGCAACCGTCGCCCGGCTCATCTCGACAGCCCGGCGCCGGCCCCTGAGCCCCAAGGAGCGCAACATCCTGCTGGGCGCGCTGGTCAAGATGCGGGTCATTTGCAACGCACTGGCCTTGCACATCAAGACCCTGGACGAAAAAGAGCGCGAGCGCACGTCCCCGAAACTGCGTGAGTTGCGGGAGATTCTGATCGACGAGGTGTCCGAGAACGGCCACAAGGCCCTAATCTTCAGCCAGTGGAGCGGCATGCTGGCGCTGACGGAACCTATCCTGCAGCGCGTTGGCCTGGGATACGAGAAGCTGACCGGGGATGTGCCCACCTCCAAGCGCGGCGCACTGGTAGAACGCTTTTTCGAAGACGACGACTGCCGGGTGTTCCTCTCCACCGACGCCGGCGGCACCGGACTCAACCTCCAGGCGGCCAGCCTGGTCATTAACTTGGACCTGCCCTGGAATCCGGCCGTGCTGGAACAGCGCATCGCCCGCGCGCATCGCCACGGGCAGCCCCATACCGTTCAGGTGGTCAACCTCATCGCGCGGGAGACTATCGAAGAGCGCATGCTGGACACCCTGGCGACCAAACGCAACGTCTTCCAGGGGGTCTTCGGACCCGAGGAGTCCGTGACCGCCATCTCTTTCCGCGACACCGGCCAGGAGCTGCTCAAGACGCTGGACGAGATGCTGGGCCGGCCCAGGGAGGTCGAGACGGAGATCGCGTTGGAGCCGGTTGCCGAGGAAGCGCCGGCCATCGCCCCACCCCGGCCCACGCTGGAAACCTTCGCCGACCTGCTGGTAGCCCGCTACCCCGGCCGGGTGCTGTTGGTGCGCCAGGCACCCCAACTGCCCGGCGCTGTGGATGGCCAGGCGGTGTTGGTGGTGGTCGATCAGGAGCCGGCCACGCTCCGGCCCGAGGTGGAATCGCTGCTCAACCAGCACTGGACCGAATCGCCGCCGGCCCTGCACCTGATGGAGCGGGAGGGGTATCGCGCGCTGGCCGCGCTGATGGGCGGCGCGCTGCCGGCGGTCGAGCCGGCCGCCGAACCCTATCGCGCACCGGCGCTGCCGAAGGCGGATCCGCGCGAGGCCGAGCGCAAGCGGATGCGCAAGGCCGACGAGGGGTTCACCCAGGCCGCGCGGCGACTGCAACTGGCCGAGGTGGTGTTGAGCGGGGGCTTCCCCGAGGAAGCGACCCGGCCCATCCGCGAGGCCCTGGGCTGGGGTCTCACCGCCTTCCTGGCCCTCGAGAAGGACCACACCCCATCGGCCGACCTACCATCCCCGCGCCAGGTGCAGGCCGTGTTGGTGGACGCCGACTACCTGCCGGCGGACCTGGCCGCCCGCCTGTCCCACGTCCGCGAGCTGACCGCGCCGCCGGAGGACGACGATGAACCGGTCCCCCTCTCCGCCACAGCCGCCGAGACTCTCGTAGCCGCCGTGCGGGAGTTGGTCGACCTGGGCCGGCAGCGGGTGGTGGAGGCGGGGTTGTGAATAGATACTGAGAAAAGGAGGCAAGATCTTGAAGGGTAACGAGCCTTTGCAACGTCTATCTGGGCGCGACCGAGAAGCACTGGTAGACTTCGTGGCACGCCTGCGCCGGCAATTCAACCATGACAACATTCGCCACGTGTGGGTGTTCGGCTCAAAGATTCGGGGAGAAGCCGAGCCGGACTCGGACATTGATCTCTTGATTGTGGTGCACGATTATGATTGGACGCTCGAAAAGGTGATGACGCGAGTTGCAGTCGAAACTGATCTCGCCCATGATGTGGTTCTGTCCGATCACATTGTAAACGCTGAACGCTACGCTCAAATGGTCACTCGAAATGAACCGCTCTATCGCAGCATAGAGCGGGAAGGAGTTGATTTGTGGAAGGCGGAACTTCAGCCGACTACTTGAGAGAGAAGCTCGCCCGAAGCCACGAGGACCTGACAGAAGCCCGCGATTTACTCGAACAGGGCAAGTACCGATTCTCGGTCAATCGAGCCTATTACGCTGCCTTCCACATAGTCTCTGCTACACTGGCCATGATGGGACATGACCGCAGCAAGCATTCTGGTGTAGAGTCAGCATTCCACCAATACCTCATCAAGCCCGGCTTGATCGAAATGGAACACGGAACAACCTACAAACTGGCCCGGAAGTGGCGCGAAGATGCCGATTATGCTATCGGTGCAACGTTTTCTGAGGAGACGGCTGGCGACATATTGGAGCAATGTGAGCAGTTGGTGCATCGCCTTGAACAATTCCTGCACGAGCGTGGCTGGCTGGAAAATGAAGACAATTCTACGACCTGATTGATCTGGGCCGGCAGCGATCGGCCGAGCAGGAGGTTGCAGAGAGACAAAAGAGGAGACTTAACGATGAAACTTTCCCCGGAGGACGTCGAGGTTTTCTACGAGATTCAGCCGGCCCTGTTCAGCTTTGTGAATCAGCAACGCCGGCTGTTTCCGGAGCTCAAGACACCGGACGACATCAAGGCCAACGCCGATATGGAGCACTTCCTCGCCTTTCGGGAGGCGCTCTACAGCGATGGAGGGCTGTTCGACGAATTCGCCGCAGCCAACCCCGGCGACCTGCCGGCTGGCCATCTGGAGATCGCGCGAAGCTGGCGGGACTTCGTGGCCGGCGATTTCTACATCTTCCGGTACTTGAAAAAGTACACTGTCTTCCTTGACGACAGTGAACCGCCAAAGGCCTATGGCGTGCTGGGGTTAAACAGCGACATTGATGAGATCGTCTATATGAAGCCACCGGTTCTGGCCAAGGCTGTGCTTCTGCCCTTCCGGGAGCACATCGTCTTCGACGGTATCCTCCAGCCGTACAATGTTCGCTTCGGTGGCGGCATCAAGCGCCGGCTCAACGAAGAGTACCGGATCGCCAAGGAGCGCTTCGGTATCATCACGTCCCTTCCTTTTGAGCCGGAGGCGGATTCCGAGATCATCGAGGCCGGCTACGACCGCGTTCTCACTGCCTTTCGTCGCTACCTGGGTCGCTATGACCTACGCCGCGAAACCGTGGACCGCCACGAGCGGAACGTACGACGCTTCGCCGTGGCGTATCTGGCACGATGTGAACCGCCAATGGCACTACACGATGTTACGGCGGCGGACGTGCGGCGTTACTTCGCCGGCAACCTTCCCCCCGATGTCAAGCCCAAAGCCAGTCGCACCAGCCTCAAACGGTTCTTCCGTTTCATGCGCGACACCGGACGGATGCCATACTATGAGGCGG
>JBHIAO010000268.1:0-8028 GCA_046758565.1 Anaerolineae bacterium | reverse complement strand
AGGGGGGTGGGTTGTGGGTGGGGGGGGGGGGGGGGGCCTTGCGGCTGGGGGGGTGGGGGAGAGGGCGATCCCCGCGTAGGGATACAGGGACATCGACAGCCAGCCGTCGTAGATGGCGCTGATGGCGTTGGCGTAGGTGCGGGTGTCGGTGATGGGAAGGGAGGTATGGGCATCGTCCCACCAGGTCCAGCCCTCCCCGGTTACCGGTACACTCCACATCACGTCCAGAGCGCGATCTTGACCGGTGGTGTCTACCACTTCGCCGTGCACGGCAATGTGGTCGGCGTGGGCAGTGTAGGTCACGGTGATGGCCAGGCCGGCCTCGGGGAGCGGTATCGACTGGATCAGACACGCCGCTGAGTTTCCACGAGTTCCTCCGACTTCCCATGAACTCCTCTGACTTCCTGCGAGCTCGGGCAAGCAAGGCCTTACTGTTCCCGTCGCCGGCACCTCCGTCTCAGGGCTGGCCACGAAGGTCACATCGTCTACCCATACCGTCTCACCGCTGAGGCGGGCACCGATGGCCACTCTGGCCTGCGCCGCCTCCAGTGGCGCGGTCAGCTCGCGGCGGATGAGGCGCCAGTGCCCGGCGTTCCAGTGGAGCGGCACGGCGAGTTGCGCATCGTCGAGGGGCCGGCCACTCGCGTCGAGCCACTGCACGTACAGGGCGTTGGTCCGCTCCATTTCCCGCCCGAGCCGCATCTGCCATAAGGTGGGCGGTCCGGCGGGACGGGTGACATAGCCGGTGGCGCTACGCCACCAGGCGGAGACACGATAGCGCTGGCCCGGCGTCACCAACACCGGGTCGCTGGCATAGGCGGCGAAACCATAGGTAACCGTGAGGGGATTCGACAGTTCCAGAGCATAGCCACCGTCGTGGGTGGGTGACACCGCCACGCTGACGTTCAGGCCGGTGTTCGATGCTTCCGTCCAGCCGGCCATGCCCTGTTCGAAACCCGGGTTGCCGATCAGGTTCGGCTGAGTGACAGCGCCGGCCTGGCTGAGATCACGCAGTAGCAGGGCAGGCCCCGGGGCGGCTACCAGCTCGGTGCCATCGATCTGCAAGCTGGTGATCTGGCTGTCGCCGGAGAGGGAGAGGGCCAGGCCGTCGTCTGTTGCTAGCGTGTAGTCCGAGATGGCTACAGCCTGGCCGGCGAGGGCCGTGCACAGGCCCAGGAGCAGAAGGGCGGCCAGGCCGATGGGTAGCACGAGATGGGTGCGCATGACAACAGTTCCTTTCTACTGGCCGGGAAGCGAACAAAGTAACTTCCGGTGAGACGGGTCGCCAGCCGTAGCAACCACGTGAAACGTGATGCGTGAAACGTGATGCAAGTGCGGGAAGGCGTCTTCACGTTTCACGTTTTACGTTTCACGGTGTCGCGGGCAAACTCAAGCGGAAGTTACTTTCTACTCTGTCAGCAGGCCAGTTTTCGGTTTCATGTTGTTATGATAGCCCGATAGGATTATGTGGGAGTAATGTCTGTGTGAACGAAGTGTAAAATCGCAGTACTGCAAAAGCCGCCCGATTATTAACTTGCTGCTGCCGGATCGCCAGATCCGGTGGCTGAATGGGCAGCATTCCTGGTAACTACACGCGCTGCCCACCAAACTGTCCGTTGCCCAGGATGTGGGGCTCCTCACGGGCAGGGCTGGTCCCACTGAGCCGCCACCAGCATGATATCCCCCACGGTGATGGCGTTGTCCCTATCCACGTCGAAGGTGACTTCGTAGTTGGGTGTACTTGGGTCGCTGTCAGGGTCCGGGTTGTCAGCGGTGAGACGCCAGCGAGTGGTCACGGCCTGGATGTCGGCGCTTTTCACGAAGCGGTCCCCGTCGAAGTCGTAACACGGTGTCGGCGTGGCTGTGACCGTTGGCGTTGCGGTTTGGTTAGGCGTGCTGGTCGGCGTGGGGGTAGCACTGGGCGTAGGCGTGGCGCTGGGCGTGGGTGTGGCCGTCGGCGTGAGTGTCGGCGTGGGGGTGAGGGTCACCACCGGCCCGGTGGGGCTGAAGCGGAGGATGCGGTTGGAGAACTTCAACTCGCCCACCCACAGGTAACCGCCGTCGAAAGAGAGGGTGGCGGGCCAGAAGAGCTTGTCCCGACCGATCTCCGGCGTGGTGTCCTGGAGGTCCTGCGCGCCAAGGATCACGTCGGGGTCGTTCCCCGCCAGGGCATCGGCAATGTCCTGCCAGACCAGCACGCGATGGAAGCTGGTGTCGGCCACGAAGAAGTGCCCTCCGGTAACGAGACCACTCTCCGGCAGGTTGAAACCCGGCCCGCGCACTTCCGTGGGCACGGGGTTCGAGGTCAGGTCCGCAACCCGGTACACCTTAATGGAGTGATCATGGGTGGTCGTGACCGCCAGGTAGGTTCCGTCGCTGGAGAGACGCCGCGGCTGGTTCACTTGCAACACGGCAACGGGCTCGGAATCCTGCTGGGGAATGCCCTCCCAGATGTAGACGTTGTTGGCCTCCATGTCCGCCAGGTAGAAATACTGGTTGTCGATGGCGACACCCTGCAGGTTGCGCAACTGGACGCTGCCGATCTGCCCCTTGAAGACGCGATCCGGCAGTTCGCTGTTGAGGGGGAGCGTGGTCCAGATGTAAACCGTATCCCTCCCGCCCATGGCGAAGGTATCCCCCCACAGCGCGTTGTCCCACAGACTCTCCGGCAGGTGATACACGATGTCCGGGTAGGCGCCGCTTTCGTCCGGGATCTCCTTCCATACGAAGAGCTTGCTGTCAAAGTCGGAGGAGACGAAGAGATTCGTCCCGTTGGAGGCGACCACCGGGTTGGTGATGAAGAAGTGGGTCTCCAGGGTGTTGGTGCAGATGTCAGGGCTGCCGATGGTGAAGTCAGGGGCCTGGTTCGGGTCGGTGGGTACCGCGTTGTAGCCCACGACCTTGTTCCCGTTGTAGAGGGAGATGTAAACCCTGTTTCCCGCCACGGTCAGGTCCGCACCGTCGCCGCCCTGAAAATCGTACCCCCAGATGGAGAGGTCCGGCAACGTGTTGGCGCTCTGGGGGAAGGTGTTCCAGATGTGGAGGGTGCGCCCCAGCAGGAGGAGCTTGCCGGCGGCGCTGAAGTCCCCCTGCATCCAGGCGTACCGGGGATCGGTGGGGTCAGACATGAAGAAGTCGTAGGGTTGGTCGTCGGCGGTGGGGAAGGTCGTCCAGAAGAAACTCCCCTGCGCGCCTGAGGGGGAGGCCCCCGATCCCGGGTTGTGGTCGCCCACAATGAGGTGGCTCCCGTCGCTGGTGATGGTCCGGGGCGTGCCGAACTGCCCCTGCCCGGTTAGAAGCAGGTCGTAGGGCTGGTCGTCCTGGGTGGGGAACTGGTTCCAGATCAGGAGCGAGGCGCCACGGGTGACGGATACTGCCAGCCGCTGGCCGTCGGTCCACACCCCCCAGGGCCAGCCGAAGGGCATGGGGGGACCCGGAGGAACGAGGGCCTCCAGGTCCAGCGCCAGGTCGGCGGGTTGGCCGCTCTGGGTTGGGAAGCTGTTCCAGATGAGGACGCGATGGTTTTCGGTGTCGGCCACTACGACACGCCCATCGGACGTGACAGCGACCTGCCCCGGCCAGTTCAAGCGATCCCGGCCCGCACCGGGGTCGTTGCCCGTGAAGTCCGGCTGCCCCAGCACCAGGTCCGGTTCCTGGTTCCCCGCGGGCAGGCTGTTCCAGATGAGGACGCGGTTGTTAAAACGATCCGCCAGCAACAGACGGGTGCCGTCGCTGGCGATGCCGCTGAGGTGGTTGAAGAGGAGGGGGCCGCCGGTGTTGTTGAAGTCCACGCCAGAGAGCAGGATGTCCGCGTCCTGACCGGTCTGGAAGAAGCCAGTACGGCGGGTAGTGGCGACGGTGTACGACTCACCGGTGAACTCGACGTGGATCTCATTGCCCGGCCACCGGGGCGGGCAGGCGTTGGCCGGGCCGGCGGAGACTGCGCCCGGACGCGATGTCAGCCTTTCCCTCGGGACATCGCCGCTAGCGGAAGCACCTCCGTCGGCCAAGCTGGTGCGGGCTATGGCTGCGGCCAGACCCAGCAGCAGAATGAGCAGCGCGATCACAGAGTGAAACAACGACTTGCCACGCATCGGACTCTCTCCATCGATGCCATTGCTGGCGGATGGGCCCCCTGGCGTCCTCCTCCCACCACTGGATGGTGGCCTGATTGGTCTCGATGATGCCACGGACCTCCTGCCAGTAGCGGCCGATCCCCGCCGACGTGGTCCAGGGTTCTTGCTCTACCCTGCTAACGGGCGGACTGGAAAGTCCACCCCACTCTTGCATCAGAACCAGTATAGACCAAGCTGACGCGGTTTGGCATAAGCCGGGAGTAAAAAAGGCGTGAAGATTCCGCAAAGATGCGCTCACCATACACCGACGGAGGGAGCACCATGTTGGGTAATCCTGTGCGTGGCGAGGCTTTCTACGACCGGGATGAGGAGTTCACCAACGTGCGCACCCGGTACACTCCAGGGCCACGAGTTCGACCTCATCGCCCGGCGGCGCGATACCGGTGCCTTGTGGCTGGGCGAGATCAAGACCACACCACTGGACCGAGGGGACCTCCACCGTTTCCAGGAACGGGTCAGCACGCTGGGAATGGATGTCACCGTGGAAAGGAAGCTGGCCTTTGCCCTGGCCGGATACAACGAAGACGGGCTTTTTGGGTTGGGTAACAGGGGAGGTGGAGTCGAGGCTAGGGGCTGGCCGTGTGCTCGCGTAGCTTTTCGAGAATCCACATCCGTGCCAGGGTGGTCGGGCCAATACCCATGCTGGCTGCGATCTCTCGTATCTTCTCAATGGTTTGAGGCTCAAGGCGGATGGCGTAAGTGACCTTGAGAGGTCGGGATACCGTCATCTCGATGGGCTCCCACCCGAATTCGGTGCTATCATGGGTGTCCCAGTACTCGGCTTCCTCCTCATAGCTTTCAAAATCCGGGATCTGCTTTTTCACCTGTGTGTCCATATCTTCTCACCTGCCCTTGTGCCGCTGGTACTCTCTGCGCTCGCTTGTATTGGCGTCTCTTGCCGTGACCGGGTAAAACACACCCTTGCCCAGGTGTTCCAGGAAGATGGTCAGGTATCGTCCATCTTCGGTTTGACCGATGGCGCGATAGCGACGCCTACCTCGCTTGCTTCTTGCCCTGGAGAAGTGCGGGGCCAGATAACACACTTCCTCAACCTCTTCGGGTGTAACCCCGTGACGGGCAATGTGCTCGATGTTGCGCTCGTCGAAAACAAGCTCCGTGATGTAGGTCATGGTTGCTCCCGTCGTGATACATTGTAATACACCGAGGTCAGTTCGTCAAGTGAGCTGCGAGTAGCTCGCCTGCGGAGCTACCGGCAAGAAGAACCGTGGAATCTCACGGACAAGGTTGGCCCCATTGCGCGGCCACACGCATGATGTCTGTGACGGAGATCATCCCGTCCCCATCTCCGTCGAAGGCAGCCCCGTAGTTGGGCGTACTTGGGTCGTCATCCGGATCGCGGTCGCCGGCGGTGAGACGCCACCGAGCGACTATGGCCTGGATGTTGGCAACGCTTACCTGGCGATCGCCGTCCAGGTCGGGACACGTGGTACGGCAGGCCGGCACGCCCGGCTCACCGTAGCCCGGGGGAAAGGCCGGCGGTTGCGGCGGGTAGGCCGTCACGGGTTGGGTTTGTGCCGGCTGCGGGGTAGGGGGCGTCGTGCCTGTGGGCAGCAGGCCGGCCTCCAGGTGGGTGACAGAGGCGACAGGGGGGCTTTGCTGCTTGTCGGAATCGCTCGTTCGAATGCAGCGGCTGCTTCACACGCAGCTCTGGAGTGAAGACAGCCGACCTATGCAGGCTCCATCGTCAGGTGCTCATACCTGATGATGGAGACCTCGAATCCCGTTCGCTCTACCTGCTTAAGCAGACGATCTACCACTTCAGCGACTTCGCTGACCAGAACGGCTTCCCGACACTGAGTGCACACTTCAGCGGGGACATCCTTGATCACGATTACGCTTGAATTCACAACAAAAGGTAGCGTCGCCAGGTCAGACGTTAGCCTGCCACCACAAAAATAGCAGCGATCACTTTCGGGTTCGCCAGTCATCTTCCCACTCCTGTGTTGTTGGCCGATAAACTGTCACGATCAAGATGTAGTCATGAGGTTCGTTGATGGCAACCACGCAGTGTATCGGTTCGTCAGGAGAGACAAAAGCCAGAACCAGGCAATCCGGTAAGTATCGATGCAGATGAGGGTAGTCCGCAATAACCTCTGCTGATTGCAAAGCCGTTTCTACGTCGCCCACCGACATTGGTTCTGAGGCAAGCTCGTTCAGTGCGTGTCTTGACCACTTGACTTTGCGCTCGGTTGCCTTTCTGCGGATGAACGTCTGTTTGATCTGTGCACCCATCAATTGCGCTGTCCTCGCTTCTCAACCTCTCAGGTATGATAGATGAACCGGAGGTCAAAGTCAAACGGATCCCTGGCACTTACCCGCAGGGGTGGGACCAAATGGCCTGTGTAGCAGGAGACGTCATGCCTGCGTCAGCTTTGTGGAACGCTGATTACGGACACCCCTGATCCCACTGCGCCGCCACCTCCATGATATCCGCCACGGTGATCTCGCCATCCCCGTCCCGGTCGAAGGCGGCGCCGTAGTTGGGGGTGTTGGGGTCGCCGTCCGGGTCGGGGTTGGCGGCGGTGAGGCGCCAGCGGCCGGCCACGGCCTGGCTGTCGGCGATGCCCACCTGGCGGTCGCCGTCCAGGTCAGGGCAGGTGGCGCGACAGGCGGGCACGCCCGACAGGCCGTAGCCCGGCGGGAAGGCCGGGGGATACGGCGGGTAGGCCATCGCGGGCTAGAACTGGGCCGCTGGGGAGCGTCGCACCGGTGGCAGCGCGCCCGCCTCCAGATGGGTGGCGGAGGCGGCATGGGCTGGTTGTCGCTTTGACGTGGTTACATCGTTCAAGTATAATGTATCTGCACAACAATTTCGAGGGCCGTGAGGTACTCGAACTCCTCGTAACTCAGGAAATCGATACAATGCCTGATGGCAAGCTCTGGACCCAGCATGACCGCCTTGGCAATGATATCTATCTGACCCGGGAGCGCTGGCAGCACATCATTGATCCTGACAACCATCCGGAGCTCGAGCCGTATCTGGACCACGTGAGGGAAACGATTCGACTGGGGCGCCGTCGCCAGGATCCATATGATCCTCATGGCTATCAATACTATCGGGCGTTCCCGGACCTGCCGGATGACAACACCCACGTGGTGGTTTGGGTACGCTTTCGCTGGCCTACTGACCCAGATGGTACCGTGCGGGAAGAGAAGTTTGTGACCACGGCCTATTTTCAATGCTTTGAGGAATGAACGATGCAAGAGACCAGGGTCAACTACGACGAAGACGCTGACGTGCTTTACGTATCCTTCGGGCACAGTGAGCATGTAACCGGTGTTGAGCTGGCAGACAACGTCCTGTTACGACTGGACACCGGTAAGGCTACAGGAGGGCCGCCTCGAGCCGTGGGGCTTACCTTCATCAGTTTCTCACGGCTGATGGCCGCGCACTGCGACCGGCCTTTGACCATCTCACTGGAGCGGCTGCGAAACTTGCCGGACGACCTGTGGCCTGTCGTGGTACGGGTGATCACCAGTCCGCCTGTGAGTGACTTCCTGGCGGCTGAGCTGGCGATCGCTCCTCGAGTACCCCCGCTGCCGGAGTTAGCTCAGGCATAGGCTACCAACTGCATGCCTCGCCTGCACAGCTTCACCATACCTATGGTTTTCAACCGACTTCACCAGAGCACACCAGCCAGCGACATCCTGCTCCCTCACGGACACCCCTGATCCCACTGCGCCGCCACCTCCATGATATCCGCCACGGTGATCTCGCCATCCCCGTCCCGGTCGAAGGCGGCGCCGTAGTTGGGGGTGTCGGGGTTGCCGTCCGGGTCCGGGTCGGCGGCGGTGAGGCGCCAACGGCCGGCCACGGCCTGGATGTCGGCGATGCCCACCTGGCGGTCGCCGTCCAGGTCGGGACACATGG
>JBHIAO010000267.1:0-8030 GCA_046758565.1 Anaerolineae bacterium | reverse complement strand
GCTTCACGCATGTGAGGTGTAGGTAGGGTTACTGTGTCGCTTCGCAAATCAATCATCGTTGTCATCTCAGATAGTACATCATACTCGTACTGCGTATTGCGTAATCTGCCAGCCGCCGTTTTACGCAGTACGCAATACGCAATAGATCACGGCCAAATTCCTCTTTAGTCGAATAGAACGCTCACCGAGCGGTTCTCGTGTATGCGGGCAATCGCCTCGGCGAGAAGCGGAGCAACGCTGAGAACCGTGATCCCGTCATTCTGCATGGTGCGTAGTACAGGGATGGTATTGGTAACCACGACGCGGCTCAGTACCGACTCGCTCAATCGTGCAGCGGCGTCGCCGGCCAGCACCGGATGAACGGCGCCAGCAAACACGGCAGTGGCTCCTGCGTGGAGCAGGTACTCGGCCGACTCTATCACTGTGCCGGCGGTGGAGATCAGATCGTCGATGAGAATCACCGTCCGGCCCTCGACCTCGCCAACCATGCCAACCACCTCTGCCTGATCTGGCTCCGGGCGGTGCTTTATCAGCACAGCCAGGCCGACTTCCCGTCCTAGTTCAGCCTGAAGCTTGAGGGCGCGTTCGACGGCACCTTCGTCCGGCGCAGCGACGACCAACGGCGGTTCACAGTGGCGCACGAAGTAGTCCGCCAAGATGGGGCCGGCCCGTAGGTGATCCACCGGTATGTCGAAGAAGCCCTCGATGGCCGGCGTGTGCAGGTCAATCGTCAGCACTCGGTTGGCGCCGGCTACGGTGATGAGATTCGCCACCAGTTTGGCAGAGATCGGCTCGCGACCGGCGGTCTTTCGCTCCTGCCGGGCGTATCCGTAGTATGGAATAACCGCCGTGATCCGTTCCGCTGACGCACGTTTAGCGGCGTCGATCAGGAGCAGGAGCTCCATTAGGTGTTGGTTGACGGGGTTACACGTTGGCTGGATGATGAAGACGTCGTGACCTCGGACGTTTTCCAGGATTCGGGCTCGAATCTCGCCATCCTTGAAGGTGGTCACCATGACGCGTCCGAGTTCTATGCCCAACTGGTCGGCAATCTCCTGGACAAGAGGCTGGTTGGCGCTACCACAGAAAACCTTGAGGCTATTCATCTCAACGCCCTCTCTTTGGCCTGACTCGAGTCTGAAAGCGGAAGGCATTTGTCGTGGGTAATAGCCCGGTTCCTCCAGTTCCGTGAGTTCAGTAGTTTCGCACCACAGCCCGATAGGTCCTGGGTTCCCGGGCCTGGATCAACTGGAACTCCTCCCGAGTTGCGCGGACCTGATCCAGGTCGACGCGTGCCACACCGTATCCCTCGTCGGGTTCATCGACCAGCGCACGGATGTCGCCCCTAGGTCCCACGATCATTGATTGGCCAAAGAACCGATAAGTGTACTCTTCCCCGACCCGGTTAGCGGCAGCCACGAACATGGCATTCTCGTAAGCCCGAGCCAGGAGATAAGTTCGCCATTCGTCGGCATGTGGCTCTTTCCAGTTGGCCAGGACGCACAGGATTTCCGCGCCGTCCAGGGACAGGCTGCGTGCTGTCTCGGGAAACGCCAGGTCCCAACCGAGGATGACGCCGATTTCCCCAAACGTGCACTCCAGAGTTCGGTAGCGGTACCCGGGCCGGAAAGCCAAACGCTCTTCGTCTTGCAGATGCACTTTGCGGTAGTCCCCGATGAACTCGCCGTCCGGTCCAATGAGGATTGCGGCGTCGTAGAGGATGCTCTCGACCTTCGCCTTCAGGGCCATCCCGAAGACAATGTGCGTGCTGAATTCTGCTGCGCGCTGGGCGACGAAGTTGACAATGGGACCGGAGTCACGCTCGGCCAACTCGGTGAACTGGACGCCGCATTCGTAGCCGGTGGTGACAAGCTCCGGGAAGACGACGAGGTCCGTTTTCCGACGCAGGCAAATCTGCTCTATGAATTTGGACATGCGCTCCAGATTCGCCTGGACGTCGGCGAGGCGGGGCTGCATTTGAACGACGGCAACAGTCACTTCACGCATGGGTATGTTCCGACTCCTTCACGGTGTCCGGGGGCAACGATTCGGAGAGGTAGGCGCCGGCAAGTATACACCTGATTCAATCGCCCGTCAAGAACGCGCATTCATTCACGTAAAATGTTACCGAAGTGGTATAGTTCCCTCAAATGATAATGTTACCGGAGGGAGCCATGTCCACAGAGGAACAGATGACGATTGACGAACGCTACAAGTACCTACGACTGATGCAACCACGCTATTTCAAAGCCGATCACCAAGCGCGCAGCGCCTTGCTGCTGGAAATCGATCTGGTGCACCACTGTGGGGTGAGCACCGAGGGCGAGTATGCTCACAGCCTGCAAATGGTGGACGTGGCCACCGGCTGGAGGGAGCGTGTGGCCGTGCTGGGCCGCAGCTACCTGGTGATGTCCGATGCTTTTCGCTACACCTCCCGCCGCGGCCGATACTGAATCGCCTCCGCCAGGTGGTGGGTCTGAATCTCGCCGGCCCCCTCCAGATCCGCAATCGTGCGCGCCAGCTTGAGGATACGGTGGAAGGCGCGGGCACTCATCTGCAACTGCTGCATCGCCGCCCGCACCAGACTGCGACCTGACTCGTCCAGCTCACAGTGCTTTCGCACCTCCGCCGGCCCCATGTCGGCATTGCACAGCATCGATGTCCCCTCGAAGCGCGCCCGCTGTCGCTCCCGCGCCGCCTCCACCCGCTCCCGGATGTTGGCCGATGGTTCGCCCTGCCGCTCGCTGGTCAGCTTGTCGTACTCCACCCGTGGCACCTCGATGTGAATGTCGATCCGGTCCAACAGCGGCCCGCTGATCCGCTTCTGGTAGCGCGTGATGGTCGCCATCGAGCAGGTGCACTCGCGCACAGAATCCCCGTAATAACCGCATGGACATGGGTTCTGCGCCGCGATGAGCATGAAGTTGGCAGGGAACGTCAGCGTGCCCTGGGCGCGGCTGATCGTCACAATCTTGTCTTCCAACGGTTGGCGAAGCGTCTCCAAACTCTTCGAGCTGAACTCGGGCAGCTCGTCCAGGAAGAGCACGCCGCGATGGCCCAGGCTGATTTCGCCCGGCCGCGGCCAGGCACCACCACCAACCAGGCCGGCATGGCTGATGGTGTGATGCGGTGCGCGAAAGGGTCGGTGGCGGATCAACGGGACGTCGCCAGGCAGCATGCCGGCCACGCTGTAGATCTTCGTCACCTCCAGCGATTCGTCCACGCTCATCGTGGGCAGAATCGACGGCATGGACCGGGCCAGCAGGGTCTTGCCGGCCCCGGGCGGACCGTTCATGAGCAGGTTGTGGCCGCCGGCCGCTGCCACCTCCAACGCGCGCTTTACATGCTCTTGCCCCTTTATCTCCCGGAAATCGACGGCGTACTCGGGGAGGTCGTCGCCGGCATCGTAGTCCGGCTTGTAGGGCGGGATTTCGCGGATGCCCTGGAGGTGCATTGCCAGGTCCGAGAGGTGCTCCACTGGAATCACCTCCAGGTCGGGGATCAGGGCAGCTTCGGCGGCGTCCTCAGCCGGCACATACACCATGCCGATTTCCAGCTCCCTGGCCAGGCTGGCCATGGGCAGAATGCCGTGGGTGTGACGCAGCGTGCCGTCCAGCGACAGTTCGCCGATAAACATGGCGTTCTCCACCCGATCTGGCCAGACCTGCTCCGAGGCCACCAGAAGGCCCACAGCGATGGGGAGATCGTAGGCCGGCCCCACCTTGCGTAGATCAGCCGGCGCCAGATTCACGGTCACGCGCGATTCGGGCATCCGCAAGCCGCTATGCTTGATAGCTGCTCTGACGCGTTCCCGCGACTCTTGCACTGCCGTGTCCGGCAGCCCCACGATGACCATGCTGTACAGACCCCGCGAGATGTCCACTTCGACTTCGACGGGTGCACCTTCCAGGCCAATCAGGGCGCAGCTCGTAATCTTGGCAAGCATAACCTCCTCTGACGTTGGCTAACATGCGGGCAGATGGGGGGAACGGCCAGATTATACAGGCACAGGGTAACGTGTGTCAATTCTATTGGGACCACTCCGTGGGCTCGCGGTCCCAACGGTGTTTGCGCAGTTCGCGGTGCAAGTCTGCCGGCAGCGGCCCCTCGTCGCTGGTAGCCATATTGTCCTCCACGTGATGCAATTTGCGCATGCCCGGGATGATCGTGCTCACTGTTGGGTTGCCCAGGATGAAGCGCAGCGCCATCTGGGCCATCGTCATGCCTGCCGGCACCAGCGGCTTCAATGCGTCGGCACGTTCCACGCTGGGGATGAGGTTCTCGGGCACAAAGTACGTGTTTCGCCAGTCACCCTCGGGCCAGGCGCTGTCCTTGGTAAGCTTGCCCGTCAGTGTTCCCTCGTCGAAAGGGACGCGGGCGATGACGGCCACGTCCATCTCTTGGCAGGCCGGGAAAAGCTCATCTTCTGGGTTCTGGTCAAAGATGTTGTAGATGACCTGAACCGCGTCGATGTGCCCGCTGCGGACGGTGCGGGCGCCGTTCCAGGGCTCCCAGCGGTTGATGCTGATACCGATGGCCTTCAGCAGCTCGTGATCGCGCAAGTCTTCCATCTTCTTGATCCAACGGTCGTCTTCCACCCACGCATCTTCCCACACGTGGAACTGGATCAGGTCAAACTGGTCCAAGCTGGCGTTTTCCAAGCTGCTGTGCACGTATTGCTCGATGTAGTCTGGAGGGAACGCATCGTCGAGGGTGAAGTGGCGCTGGCTCGGCCACTTGCGATTCTTCGGCGGGATCTTGGTGGCGGTATACAACTTCTTATCCGTATTAGCACGGACAAGCCGGCCCAGCAGGGCTTCGCTGTGGCCGTCGCCGTAGGCCCAGGCCGTGTCGAAGAAGTTGCACCCCAGGTCAACGGATCGCTGAAGCGAGCGCAGTGACTCTTCGTCATCTGAGCCCGTCCAGCCGGCCATGCCCCACATGCCGTAGCCGATTTCGCTCACTTGCCAACCCATGCGTCCAAAGCGTCTGTATCTCATGGTCTTCTGGTCACCTCTTTTCTCAAAGAAGTCTCGCTCAGCCTGGCGAGTGAATTCGCGGCAACCATTGCGAAACCGACCTTCGTCGGTTGAACCCTGGTCGCCGAAGCCTGTCCTGAGCCTGTCGAAGGAGCCGACTTCGCAAAGGTTGGTGCAGTTTCAACTGCGTGGCTTACTACCAACCTCGACTGCGCTACTCCGCTTCGCTACGTGGATTACTACCAACCTTGGTATGGTTGCTGCGCTTTTCTCGATTGCTGAGTATACAGCACTGTGCCCGGCAAATCAACCCCCGTGGTTAAGGAGAGTTTTAGCGGTGTCTGAGATCAAGATCATTGGCGTCATCAGTAAGCTGTGCCCCAGGGTCAAGCAAGGTCGCGTGGTGGAACTGGACGACCTGGCCGACCAAATCGCCGGGCAGTCCGGCTTCGACCGGGGCGATGTGCGCGACTTCGCCTACAAGTTCGCCCAGACGCTCGTCAACCACCTGAACCACGCCGACTATGTGAAATTGGGGGAAATCGGCGGTTTTCGCGTGGGGTGCGACAAGGACAGGCAACTGAAGGTGAGGTACCACGCCTTGAAAGCCATCAGGGATGAGTTGGCGAACGGGTTTCGGGGCGAGTTCGTGAACGGTCAGAACGCCGGCCTGGACGAGGAGGGCTTCGCCCAGCGCTGGTTGGAGCTGCATCCCGAGGATACGGTGATCATGCGCGACGGGACCATGCGGGTGGCCGGCAGCGAATAGCCCTGTGTCGCAGCAAAGGCGAAAAGGGGATGATCGTCAAGGCCAATCACGTCTGTCTACAGGGAAAATCGCATTCACTAGCTGAGTGAATTGCATTCATTAGCCTAGTGAACCACTTTCATTAGGCTAGTGAGTCGCATTCCGTAGGCTAATGAATACGATTCATTCTTTCATAGAACTGTCTTTGTATAGAGGCATTTTGTATTGTCCCGTTTGTTTTGCCACCAGATCGATTCTGTCTTCCGACTCTTCGATCTCATCTCCCCACTGAATCCAACCAGGCCTCCCAAAACGGGCGAATAGTTCAAGATAGGGCCCAGGACTACAAGCCTCGATAATGTCATAGATCTCGTCTGGCTTCCTTGAGTGTTCTCGTTTCCTTGCCAGCATGATGTTCACTTGGGTCCGTCCTGGTTTCAGAGTACGTAGACTTCCCCGTACACCGAAAAGTACCATCTCCGTAACATTGCGGAAATAGAATCCGACACCGCGACCATCTGGACCACCATCTTTGCGGATTTTGTACCAAATTAGGTTGGTCTTGTACGTAAATCCCCAGGCTTCCATGACCTCGAGGCCCTCCTTAATAAGGGCATTCGGGACCCACAAATACAGATGGCTTTCTGGAAGAGCTAATTCCCGAGTGGGCAGCGCTCTTATTTCTCTAAGGGACAACGTTGAGTAGCGGCTCAGCCGCTTGTGCTCAGGCGCCATCTTACCAGTCCGGTTTTGAAATCGCCACGGTGGGTCAGCAAGAATGGTACCAAACTTTCCGAGGTCCTTGGTGCGAAGTAACAAGTCTTCACCAGCCGTACGCATTTGATCATTCTTGTTTACCATTAAATTGCCTCCGCTACGGTCTCTCTGAGTAAGGCACTCCGTCCTCGACGTAGAGCTTCTTGCTAATTCCAAACACAACTATGGGGCAACCGCCGCCTCCACCGCCCTCGACACGTGGAATCAGTTTACTCATGTGAGTTGTTGAAGCGCCGTATGAGCTTCCTTTGCCTAGATCGTTAAAGATTTCTTGCAGCTCGGTACAGCGGGTGATTAGGACTCCAACGCTAATGGCTCGAAGTTCGAAGAGCAGACGGAAGTTGTTAAGGTCCCGGTCGTAGAATGGATCTTTGTTGTTCCACTCTACCTCGATAGCAATCCGGTTCTTGAAGCAATCCACCTCGTGTGTTGGAGATTCAAGTGCCCGTTGGTCGATTACAATTCTAGTATCAAACGACTTTTCAATCCAACCACGATCAAAGAATGCTTGGTCGATTGCGCGGGCCATAGGGGACTTGTTTCCTCCACCTACAAGAATGTCTTTCTTGTGTAGACGAAAACTTGTCAATACCTCAACAATATCATTCCATTCTTCCGGGAAGTCGCCTTGAAGAATTGCAATGGCGTGCCTCCATTCCTGCACTTCATAGTGGGTACGTATGAATTCGGGCAAGTTCTCAATTGCCATTTGCCTTCTCCCCCACAAGGTATCCCACTGAGACAGAAAGAGCTTTCGCTAACTGCAAAAGCTCCTTGTCTGTGACCTGCCGTACCCCCCGTTCAATTCTTGAGACGCCGAATCGGTCAATAGTCCAGCCCTGGGTTTGAAGCTTTGCAGCAAGGTCGTCTTGCGTCAGCGTCGGTTTTTGCTCTCTTCGGGCCTGCTTCACTCGAGGGCCGACGATGTTTTGAGAGGTCATGAGTGGAATTGAAGTCTGAAAGAGCGAAAGGCGGGCTAATTGTTGATAGCTCAATCACTTGCCCAAAAGGATCGACTTCACGTATACTTGGCTCTATTCCGTGATCATGCGCGCCGGCCCATTCTCCGGCATGAATGACTGTACCAACCATGACCACAAACGGAGACGTGCTCTTTGTTGGACGTGAGCGAGAGCTCGGAAGACTTCTCACGCTCCTGGAGCGTACCCTGGCCGGCCACGGCCAAGTAGCCTTCGTGACCGGCGAAGCCGGCAGCGGCAAGACAGCCCTGGTCCATCACTTCTGCCGGCAGGTGCAGGATGTTCACGCGAATATCCTCGTCGCCTTGGGACAATGTGATGCCCAGACCGGTGCCGGCACGCCCTACTTGCCCTTCGTCGAAGTCATTCAACTGCTGACTAGTGATACTGTCGAAGAGGCGGCGGCCGAAACCCTCTCTGAGGAGAACGAATCGCGGCTGAAACGGGCTGTGGGGTTCTCGCGGGATGCCCTGCTGGCATTCGGTCCGGATCTGATCGACGTTTTGATCCCCGGCTCGGGCCTGGTGGTTACCACGGGCACCTTCA
>JBHIAO010000266.1:0-8057 GCA_046758565.1 Anaerolineae bacterium | reverse complement strand
TTCACGCAAAGCGGTAAGTCGTTCAGACACGTGTGTCCTCCGTAAAGGGGAACTCGGGAGAAGCCCCCCCGAATGAATTCGGGGTCTGCTACTTCGAAACCTGCTGAAGCAGGTTGATCCTTCTGCATTGTACTCCGGTTTCCGCCAATTTACTCAACCACTATATGCAGGGGTAATCTTGAGAGTGAAACCACTACATATAGTGTGTTCGCGGCACAAGCAGCCCAAAATGCTCAAA
Organism: Anaerolineae bacterium; assembly: GCA_046758565.1. Taxonomy (GTDB): domain Bacteria; phylum Chloroflexota; class Anaerolineae; order Epilineales; family JAANWY01; genus JBHIAO01. The sequence goes on along the minus strand of JBHIAO010000266.1, from coordinate 7,819 downwards.
AACCCAGGTGAGCAGAAAGTACGGTTGTGGCGATGTCCTCTCAACCTGATTCAGTTTGTGCGCGGGGATGTGCGCGCAAGTACACTTCCCTCGCTCGGCTCTGGCTGACGTGGGTGTAGACCTGAGTAGTGCTGAGAAGCGCATGTCCCAGGAGTTCCTGCACGACGCGCAAGTCAGCGCCGCCGTCAAGCATGTGTGTGGCAAAGGTGTGTCGCAGCGTGTGCGGTGTGACCTTTTTCTTCAGGCCGGCCTGCTTCCTGTACTTCTCCAGAATCATCTGGACGCTACGATCCGACAGGCGGGTCCCCAGCCGGCTCAAGAACAGTGCCCGCGAGGCCGGCCCTTGCTTCTTCGTGAGTTGAGGTCGGCCGTCGGCAAGATAGCGAGTCAGAGCCCGCTGAGCCGGCTCGCCGATGAGAACGAGACGTTCCTTGTCACCCTTACCAGTCACAATCACCTGACCGCGCTTGCAGTCGATGTCACCCACGTTGAGGCTGGTCAGTTCGCTCACCCGCATCCCCGAGGCATAGAGTAGCTCCAGAATCGCCCGATCGCGCAACCCTTGAGGGGAAGACTGGCCACCGACATCGCCGATTTCCGGTGCATTCAGGAGACGTCGCACTTCGGCAATTTCCAGATACCTCGGCAGACGCTTCGGCGTCTTTGGCGCTGACATTGCCTGGAAGGGATTCACCTCCAATATTCGCTCGCGCGCCAGAAATCGCCCAAAGGACCGAAGCTCGGACACCCGCCGCGCAATGCTGGCCCGAGCGTACCCCTCCGCTTGAAGCCAGGCCAGGTAGCGTCGCAACGCCAGCCGATCCACGCCGGCCCAGTCCTCAATGCCCTCACGCCTGAGAAATTCGAGGAACTCATCGATCTCCGCCCGGTAGTTCCGGATCGTGTACTCCGACGCACCCCTTTCAGCCGTCAGGTATTTGACAAAGTGCTCCAGATGTTCATTCATGGCCATTAAACCGAAAGTGACCGTGGAAACGACTCCCTAATAGAACCAAGTCGCCGAGCCAAGGAACGGCGTGAAACGTGAAACGTGAAACGTGATGCATCATGATTGCAGCTCTCTTTAGAAGATCCTCACGTTTCACGTTTTACGTTTCACGTCTAGCCTAACCCGCAACAGTTTCGAGTTCTGGCTCCTCTACCGGCAAGTCATCCAGCGCGTGCCACTCTTCGCAGGCAAGGCATTGAGCCTTGTCCTTGCCCTTTTGTACCACGAGTCCTTGACAACCTGGGCATGGCTGGGGCAGCGGACGCTGCCACGAGGCGAACTCGCATTCTGGGTAGTTGGCACACCCATAGAAAGTGCGGCCTTTTCGCGTCTTCTTTTCGACAAGGTCACCACCGCACTCGGGGCACGCGACTCCGATCTTGTCCAGGAACGGCTCGGTATACCGGCAATCCGGGAAACCACTGCAGCCGATGAACTTTCCGTAGCGACCAAATCGGATCACCAACGGCTGGCCACACTCGGGGCACATCTCACCTGTGGGCTCATTCCCAACCTGGACCTCTTCCATTTCGACTTCGGCCCGTTTCAGATCCCTCTCGAAAGGACCGTAGAATTCCCTGAGCACCGGCACCCACTCGCGCTGGCCGTTGGCGATCAGATCCAACTCCTGTTCCATTTGGGCTGTGAACGTGACGTCGAAGATGTCCGGAAAATGCTTGATCAGAAGATCATTCACCACAAAGCCCAGTTCTGTTGGCTTCAGCCGCTTCTCCACCGTCTCCACGTACCCTCGGTTCTGGATGGTCGAGATGATGGGGGCGTACGTGCTGGGCCGACCAATTCCGTACTCTTCCAGCGCCTTGACCAGTGTCGCCTCGCTGTAACGCGGGGGCGGCTGGGTGAAGTGCTGCTGTGGCAGCAGTTGAATCAGGTCCAGGTCCTCACCCTCGGACAACGACGGCAGGTCGTGGTCCTCGTCCTCCGGATCGCGCCCGTAGATGGCCAGGAAGCCGGCAAACTTCAAGACCGACCCCGTCGCCCGGAACAGGTATGGCATCTCCCTGGCTGGATCACCGGCGTTGATGTCGACCGACGTCGAGTCGAAGACGGCGTCAGCCATCTGGCTGGCCACGAGGCGCTTCCAGATCAGGTCGTACAGCCGGTACTGGTCCCGCGATAGATACTTTTTGATATTGTGCGGTTGACGCATGACTGACGTGGGTCGGATCGCCTCGTGTGCCTCCTGGGCCAACTTGCTCTTGGTCCTGTACGACGGCGGTCGAGACGGCAGGTACTCCTCGCCGAAGCGGCCGGCGATGTAGCGCCGCGCCTCCTGTTGAGCCTGCTGCGACACCGTCACCGAGTCCGTTCGCATGTAGGTGATCAGACCTACGGTGCCTTCAGGGCCCAGGTCTATACCCTCGTAGAGTTGCTGCGCGATGCGCATCGTCCGCTTCGCGTTAAATCCGAGCCGGCGGGAGGCCCGTTGCTGCAGGGTGCTAGTTGTGAAGGGCGGTGATGGCCGGCGCCTGCGCTCCTGCTGACGCACTTTGCCAACGATGTAGGCTGCTCCCTCCAAATCATCGACAATCTGCCGTGCCTCTTCGCCGGTCTTCAGCTCGAATTTCTCGCCACGGATTCGGTGGAGTGAGGCGATGAACTTGGGCCGAGGATCCTGGGTCCGTGTGTCCTGCTTCGCCAGTTCGGCCTCGATGCTCCAGTATTCGTCAGGGATAAAGGCTTGAATCTCCCGCTCGCGTTCAACGACCAGCCGGAGCGCGACGGTCTGAACACGGCCGGCGCTGAGCCGGCCGCGCACCTTGTCCCACAACAAGGGGCTGATCTTATAGCCCACCAGGCGGTCGAGGATACGCCGCGCCTGTTGCGCGTTCACCAATTCCATGTTGATCCCGCGCGGTTGGGCAAATGCCCGATCGATGGCATCCTGCGTGATCTCCTGAAACACAACCCGTCGGGCAACGTCATCGGGAATGTTGGCCGCTTCGAGGAGGTGCCAGGCAATGGCCTCACCCTCTCGGTCCAGATCCGTTGCCAGATAGACCTCGGCGGCCTTTTCAACTTCCTTGCGCAGTTCCTTCACGGTATCGCGCTTCTCGTTGGGCACCCGGTACTGGGGCTCGAAGTCGTTATCCACATCCACGCTCAGGCGCGACCTCAGCAAGTCTCGAACGTGCCCAATGGACGCCCTAACCCGATACCTGGGCCCGAGAAACTTCCCGATGGTGCGAGCCTTGGCCGGCGATTCCACGATAACCAGCTTGCCACTGCGCCTTCGGCTTGCCTTCTTGCGTTTCGGTTTGGCGGCTACCTTCGGCTTCGGCACACCAGCGTGGGCCGGCGTTTCACCCATCCGGAACATCCCGGTACCACACACGGGGCATTCACCACGCGTCCCCGGCGTCCCGGTCTTGGTGTAAGTCGCCTCCGGGTTCGACATCTCCCGTTTTTCTTTGCACTTGACACAGTAAGCTTGCATATACTCACCTTGTTAATACACCGGATCAGAATTTAGCAGTCTGGGGTGATGCTTATACTGCGTACTGCGTATTGCGTATTCTGTGTCTTACGCAATACGCAGTACGCAGTATGCAATACTCACAATACATCCGTCCGTTTCTCCTGTTGCAGCCGATCTACGATAGCTTTCACATCCTGAGCCCGGTCGCGTGAGCATACGAGCACTGCATCGCCCACATCGACGATGATCAAATTGTCGACACCGACGGTAGCGATGAGCCGGCTGTCGCTGTAGATCAACGAGCCACGCGTGTCCACGCCGACGTGGTCGCCAGTGATCACATTCTTTTTGTCGTCGCCGTCCATAAGATCATACAGTGCATTCCAGGTGCCGACATCGCTCCAACCAAAGTCAGCCGGCACGACCGCCACGCGGTCAGCGCGCTCCATGATGCCATAGTCAACCGTCTGGTTCTCAAGCGTTGGCCACACCCGGGCAAGCGTCTGCAACTCCTGATCCGTCCCGATATCCGACACCACGACCTGCAATTTGTCGTACGTGTCCGGCATGTATGCGGCAAAAGCTTCAAGGATGGTTGACACCTGCCAGGTAAACAGGCCGCTATTCCAGTAGTACCGGCCGCTCTCAATGAATGCTCGGGCCTGCTCCTCATCTGGCTTCTCGGTGAAGCGGATCACGCGATAGGCCGCATGATTCTCAAAGGTGGCCAGTTCCCCGCCCCGCTCGATGTAACCATATCCGGTCTCGGGGTATGCAGGTGCGATCCCGAGGGTCACCAGATAGCCCTGGCTAGCCACCTGGGCCGCCGCTTGAAGGGCGCGTCGAAAGCCCTCGACGTCACGAATGTGGTGATCAGCATGCAGCGAAAACATCACTGCCGACGGATCACGATGAGCGATGACCGCCGCTCCATAGCCGACAGCCGACGCGGTCCCGCGCACCCCGGGCTCGCCAATCACGTTCTCCGGTGGGACATCGGGAAGTTGTCCCCGAACCGTTGTCACGTAGCCCTCATTGGTCATGATGATAATGTTCTCGGGCGACACCAATGGCTCCACGCGGGCGACCGTCTCCTGAAGCATCGATTGATCGGAGATCAGCTCCAGCAATTGCTTCGGGCGCGATTCGCGGCTGCGCGGCCAGAGCCGGCTACCAACACCGCCGGCCAAAATCAGTGCATACGTCGTTGACATGTTAAGCAAGTTGTTTCACTAAGTTCTGTTCATCCCGTTGGTCAGTAGCCAGTGACCAGTAATCAGTGATCAGTTTTCGCTCACTGGTCACTGATTACTGGTCACTGATGACTGAATACTGGTTCATTCGATACGATAGTGCGCTCCCGACTCGCGGGCGACGACGTAGTTCATGCCGCCCACCTGGCGAACCATTCCCTTCAGCTCCATCAAGGTCAGTGCGCTGGACACCTCAGAGATTGGCATGCCGGCCACCTGCCCGAGTTCGTCGACGTGGATTGGATCGTCAGAGAGGTGCTCCAGTAAGCGTGATTCCATTTCGTTGTCGGGAACAATCTCCCGCGCTTGCTGAAAGGCCCCAATCATCGTTAAATTGAGCTCTTCGAGAATGTCCTCGACACTGAGTGCCATTTTGGCGCCACTCTGAATTAATCGGTTTGTGCCCGCGGCGCCGGCGGCGAAAATGTTACCCGGGACAGCGAACACGTCGCGTCCCTGCTCCGCGGCGAACTCGGCAGTGATGAGTGCGCCACTGCGTTTGCCGGCCTCGACCACCAGTGTCCCCAGTGAAATCCCACTAATGATACGATTGCGGGCCGGGAAGTTCTTGGCCTCAGGACGCGTTCCCAACGCAAACTCACTCACCAGCGCGCCACGCTCGACGATCTTGGCCGCCAGCGAGCGGTTCTGTGGCGGATAGACCTGATCGAGACCGTGCGCCAGGACAGCGATGGTGCGACCGTCGGCCTCCAGGGCCGCTTTATGCGCATGAGAATCGATACCTTGGGCTAGCCCGCTAACAATTGTGACCCCGTTTGTTGCCAGGTCGCTGACCAGCCGGCGCGTCGCTTCACGACCGTAGGCACTCGCCCGCCGTGTCCCGACGACAGCGACGGCCCACTCATCGGCCGGCAATAGCTCGCCCTTGACGTATAGAACGAAGGGGGGATCATAAACCTGCTTCAACAGTGGCGGATAATCGGGATCGTCCCAGGTGAGCACTGTGATGCCGGCCTTGGCGTTTCGCTCGACCTCAGCTTCCAGATCCAGCTCCGAGCGCGCCGCCAGCAAGCTTTCCAGCGAGCGGCGATCGAGGCGGGCTGCCTGTAGCTCACCGACACGGGCCTGCCAGGCTTCGCCAGCGTTGCCAAAGTACTTGAGCAGCGCCTCAAACCGCTTCGGGCCAATGCCTGGCACCATGTTAAAGCCGATCCAGTATTTCAGGTCCTCCCGCATAGGTCCCCCACTACCAGTAGTCAGTAATCGGTGATCAGTTACCAGTGATCAGGCAATGTCATTAAGCTACGCAAGCGCCCAGACCTCCGAGGTCTCGTGTGGCCCTTGCACGACAGGAATTTCAGCAAATACGACGCAATTTGAACCTGTGTGGCTCTACCGGAGACCTCGGAGGTCTTATCTTAATGACACTGAGTGATCAGTGGTCAGAATCTGATTACTGATCACTGATCACTGATCACTGATCACTGATGACTGATGACTGATAATATACGCGGTCGCCGGCCGTTTGTCAAGGACTGATCCCGCAGTACAAAGCCCTCTGGGGATAGCCAGAGGGCCGATAGGGGGCATATCGCGCCAGGGCTATTCGGGCTGGTCAGATAAGACCTTCCATTAACTCGACGACCATACGATTCTCTTCCAGGTCGATCCACTGGACCACATCCGCGATAGCCGGCAGCAAGATTTCCCCCCGGTCACCGTGGACAATGAAGACGTCGTTGGCACCGGTCTCGAGAATCTCCACCACATCGCCCAGATATTCTTGACCCGTGGTCCACACTTCCAGCCCGATCAAGTCATCCTGGTAGTACTGGTCCGGCTCCAGCGGCATTGCCTCATCGATTGGCACCAGGATCATCTCACCCCGCAGCCTTTCGACAGCGGTGCGATCGTCGTAGCCGCCCAGCTTCAGCAGCGCCCGCCCCTTGTGAAAGCGCACACTTTCCAACGGCACTGGGCGAGGATCATCCTCGTTGAGATATACCCTCTCCAGCAAAGCAAACCGCCCGGGAAAGTCGGTTAACATATCAACCGCGACCTCACCCCGGATGCCGTGGGGCTTGACAACCTGGCCAACCGCCAGGAATCGAGGCTCCTCGCTGGCCATTAGTCAACGATGTTGAGCTCGACTCGACCCTTACCTTGCGCAGTCGCCGCGGCACGCAGGAGTTGCCGCATTGCGTGAGCTACGCGGCCATCTTTGCCGATGACGCGCCCCATGTCTTCCTGAGCCACGCTCAGCTCGTAGCTCAACGCGCCCCGGCGTCGGCGCTCTCTTACCCTGACCGCATCGGGGTTCTCTACCAGGGATTCGGCAATGTACTCGATGAGATCCTTCATCGATCTAGGTCGCCTCCTCGTCTACAAGCTCCAGGAATCCGTGCTCAGCCAACCGCTCCTGGACTTCCTGCAACGTTGCCCCGCCGGCACCAGGGATCGACAGGAATTCGGCGTCGCCCTCAGCGAGCTTGTCCAGAACATCCTGGGCCGTTTCCAGGCCGGCATCGCTGAGCACGTTCAGCACGCGGGTTGAAAGCCCCAGGGCCTCCAGCGACACCCCACTGGCGACCGGACCTTCAGCGGCCTCAGGCACCTCTGCAGCCTCTTCGATTTCCTCAGGGGCTTCCACGGCCTCTTCAATCTCCTCAGCCACCTCCTCGGGCAGCACAGCCTCGGCTTCCTCGACGACGCCTTCTTCCTCAGCCGGCGTTTCGCCGGCTTCAACCTCTTCAACTGCCTCGGGGGCCTCTGCCACGATGGCTTCAGCCTCCGCAATGACTTCCTCGGCTGCGAGTTCTGGCTCTGCCTCGGCAATCACCTCGGCGACGGCTTCGACCTCTTCAACCTCGGGCTCGGGCGGCGTCACCAATTCCTCAATGCTAACACCTTGGCGCACCAGCTTCAGTTTTTCAAAGGTGCCCATGTTTCGAAGCATGCGCTCTACGGCGTCGGTGGGCTGCGCGCCGTGGCTCAGCCAGTGCAGGGCACGATCCTCCTTGATAACGATCGTCGGTGGATCTGTGCGCGGGTTATAGTGCCCGATCGTCTCAATGAACCGGCCGTCTCTGGGCGACCGGGCGTCAGCCACCACAACGCGGAAGCTAGCTTGCTTCTTCTTACCAACTCGTCTTAGTC
>JBHIAO010000265.1:0-8077 GCA_046758565.1 Anaerolineae bacterium | reverse complement strand
CGGCGTTCACTGGATTCGCACAACCAGAGTCGCCTCTTCCCAGAACTGCTCGAGCTTGTAGTACTCGCGTTCCTCCGGGGCAAAGACGTGGACCACAACATCACCGTAGTCGAGGATGATCCAGCCAGACTCTGGTGCGCCCTCTATAGCTAGCGGTTTATTCCCCGAGTTTTCCCTTACGGTCCTGAGGATAGAATCGGTGATGGCAGAAAGCTGACGCCGCGTTTCGCCTGTTCCAATGACAAAATAGTCGGTAATCAGGGAAATAGATCGGATGTCCAACATCACGATGTCGGCAGCCTGCCGATCATCCATGGTGTCTACGATCGTGTGCGCTAGTTCTGCGCTCTCCAGTTGCACCTCTCCTTTAAAGGCCAGCATGGTTTATACACACGACTCTGAACCACGTCGAATTATAACATACTTCTTTGTGAGCCACAACGAGGGTACAGGGAGGGCTTGCGCAGCGAATCCAATTCTGCCGCTCGAAGGCCCGTCCTCGGGCCGGCTCTGCAAGGCTGTGACAGATCATGCCGGCCCGAGGACGGGCCTCGGAGCATTCGCTGCGCAAGCCCAGGGAGCGTACCCATTGGGGACAAGCTCCTCGTAGGACTCGGTCGGCCAGCCAAGGAGCCAGCCTCACGGTTTGACAGTCAGCCGGCCGGCGGCTATAATCCTGCGCAATCATGTATCTGTGTCACTTGGGGGAAGTGGCGGAATTGGCAGACGCGCATGACTTAGGATCATGTGGGGCAACCCGTGGGAGTTCGAGTCTCCCCTTCCCCACCTATGACTAGTTTGTGAGAGGGGTCGTGAATGGTGCTTCCATTCCCGGCCTCTTTTTCCATGAGATTCATTGGTCTTTTCGCGTTCTCCCCAATCTATGCTATAATCGGACCCACATGACGTCAAGTACGAGGGAGTAGTTCGTGAAGGTTACGACGCGAGAGCTGGGCAACCGGGAAATTGAACTGGTCATCGAACTCGATGATGGGCGTGTAGACAGCGCCATGCGCACTATTGCTCGCCGGTATGCCCGGGAGATCAAGATTCCGGGCTTTCGTCCTGGCAGAACTCCATATACCATCGTCGCCCAGCGGGTTGGCCAGGACCGCCTGCTGCAAGACGCTTTGGAGGAGATTGCTCCGCAGATCTACGAGGAGGCTGTCGAAGAGGCCGGCATTGAACCTTATGAGCTGAAACCCCTTGGTATTAGCAGCTATGATCCGCTCACCCTGACAGCGACGATACCCCTGGTGCCAAAGGTGGAGCTTGGCGACTACCACCTCATACGCATTGAGCGCCCAACGGTCGAAGTCGCCGAGGCGGACATTGACGAAGTACTGCGTGCATATCAAGAGGAAAACGCCCAACTTGTGCCGGTCGATCGAGGTGCCGAGTTAGATGATCAAGTGATCGTCGATCTCGAGATCGAAGTGGATGAAATGACAGTATACAATCGAGAGAACATCAGTTTCGTGCTCGCGCCTGGAGGACTCACCGGTGTCCCAGAAGGCTTCTTCCAGCAGCTTGTGGAGATGAGACCGGGCGCAGAGCGGCAGTTCACGCTGATATATCCCGATGATTTCGGCGATGAGGAGTTGGCCGGCAAAGTCGGGAACTTCAACGTCGTATTGCACGAAGTGAAGGAGCGCGAGCTGCCTGAGCTCGATGATGAGCTGGCACAGACGGTGGGTGAGTTCGATACGCTGGAGGAACTGCGCGAACGAACGCGAGAAATACTTCTGGCCCGAGCCCAGATTGAGGCGGATAAGGAACTGGCCGAGACCGTGATGACACGGGTCATGGATATGGCAACCGTCGAATATCCGGCCATCGCCCTGGAGAACGAAATCGACCATCTCATCACTGACATCGAAGCTCGATTGAAGGACCAGGGCCTGACATTGGATAATTATCTTATAATGGAAGGCTTGACCCGGGATCAATTGCGGGAACAACAACAGCCGAATGCTGAGCGAAGGCTTAAGCGCGGCTCGGTCCTCTCGGAAGTGGTCGAGCGAGAGGGAATTGAGGTAAGTGATGCCGAGATTGACGAAGAAATAGAGACCATCGCGGGGATGTACGGTGCCCGTGCCGCAGAGGCTCGTGCCTCGTTGTCGTCCGAAGAATCACGCCGGTCTCTCCGCTCCCGACTGCTGGCACAGAAGGCGATCAACCGCCTGGTGGAACTTGCCACACGCGATGAGGATGATGGCACGGCTGATCTGCCTTCTGGGGAGAGCGACGTGGCAGGCGATGCACCCGTTGCCGCGTCGCCAAAACCAATTGAAAGTGAAAGCTGATCGAACGAGAAGAGAGGTATTTGGAATGGAACCCCAGGCACTTATCCCGATGGTGATCGAGAGCACCGGACGCGGTGAGCGGGCGTACGATATCTACTCGCTCCTGCTGAAAGAGCGCATCATTTTTCTGGGTACGCCCATCGATACCCAGATAGCGAATCTGATTGTGGCTCAGATGCTGTATCTGGACCGCGAGAACCCAGACCAGGACATTCAATTCTACATCAACTCGCCCGGCGGTATGGTACATGCCGGCCTTGCAATCTACGACACGCTGCAGGTGATCAATGCGCCCGTGTCAACAATCGCCGTGGGTGCGACTGCCAGCATGGCAACTGTGCTGCTGGCCGGTGGGACCAAGGGGAAGCGCTTTTCCTTGCCCAACGCGACCATCCACATGCATCCAGCGGGGGGCGGCAGCCGAGGCTACGCCCAGGACGTGGAAATTGCCGCACGTGAGCTCCTGCGCATGAATGCCAAGATCCATCACATCCTGGCGTACCACACCGGCCAGCCCGTGGAGAGGATTGCCGATGACTTCGAGCGGGACAGGTTCCTGACGCCCGAGGCGGCGGTTGAATATGGCATGATCGACGATATTCTGCCTGGTAAAATCGAGATACCGACTGGACCAACGCCAGAGGACATTGTGATCGGAACTGATGGCCAGGGGTAAGTGAGTCGTGCACAGTTGTTCTTTCTGCAAGCGCGCGCAGGGTGAGGTTAGCCGACTCATCGCGGGCCCAGACTCGGTCTACATCTGTGACGAGTGCGTGGATCTGTGTATGGAGATTCTGGAGGAGGAGATACTTTCTCCTTCGTCCAGGGACTTTGCCTCACCTCGGATACCGACCCCACAGGAAATCTATAATCGCCTCAACGAGTATGTAATCGGCCAGGATCGGGCGAAGAAAGTATTGTCCGTTGCAGTATACAACCACTACAAGCGGATCAACGCCGGCCTGACCTATGCCGACGACGTCGAGCTTCAAAAGAGTAACATATTGCTCATCGGCCCGACGGGTTGTGGCAAGACGCTGCTGGCGCAGACGCTGGCCAAGATCCTCGATGTACCGTTCACGATTGCTGATGCCACAGCTCTAACGGAGGCCGGCTACGTGGGCGAGGACGTGGAGAATATCCTGCTCCGGCTGATCCAGGTAGCGGATGGCAACCTGGAGCGAGCGGAGAAAGGGATCATCTACATTGACGAGATCGACAAGACCGCGCGCAAGAGTGGCGATAACCCTTCGATCACCCGAGATGTTTCCGGTGAGGGTGTCCAACAAGCGTTGTTGAAGATCATCGAAGGTACGGTTGCCAACGTGCCGCCGCAGGGCGGTCGCAAGCATCCTCACCAGGATTTCATCCAGCTCAACACAACCAACATCCTGTTCATCTGCGGTGGGGCGTTCGAGCGTCTGGACAAGATTATTGAGAAGCGCGTGGCTGAACGGCCGCCCATAGGCTTTCGGAGTAGCCGTGAAGCGCCTCGGGATGAGTGGGATACGGGCAAGCTGTTGGCGCGGACGACCGCGGACGACCTCTTAGCGTACGGGTTGATCCCGGAATTCATCGGCCGTCTGTCTGTGATTACCAGTGTTGATCCCCTCGACAAGGACATGATGATTCGGATCCTTGTTGAGCCCAAGAACGCTGTGGTTAGGCAATTTCAGAAGCTATTCGAAATTGATGGGGTAGAGCTGGTTTTCACCCACGAGGCACTGGAAGCGGCGGCTGAGAAAGCGATGGAGCACAAGACGGGCGCGCGTGGATTGCGCACGATTATCGAGCGTGCGCTGCTCGATGTGATGTATATGATCCCATCCTTGCCTGGCTATGGGTTGCCCCAGCGATGTACGATAGACAAGGAAGTCGTCGAAGGAACGGCGTGTCCGTTGCCGCTACCCATCCAGGAGCCAGGCCGGCCGGTTCAGTGGCCGCTGCGGAAAACCGCATAAACCTCATGCGTCTCCTTCTTCAGATTCTCATCGCTGTAATGTTACCGGTCGTGCTTGTCCTCACCAATGTCCGAATCATGATGACGTCGAGCTTTGCGCGGTGGGAGTATGCAAAGCCCGATTTCCCCAACCCCACTATCGTTCCTGTCAAGGCCCGGCAGCCGATCGTTGACACGACGCTGGACTACGTAAAGGGAGCCGGCGACGAGAGTCTGATCGCCGATCTGACGTTCGACGACGGCCGGCGTGTGTATAACGAGCGCGAGGTGCGGCATCTCATCGACGTGCGCGTGTTGGTACGCCAAACGTCCATTGTCCACATTGTGGGCGGACTTATTCTACTATTAGCTGCTGGATTTCTGGTGTGGACGGGTCGGGGAGAGGCTGCTGCCCGAGCGCTGGCCACGGGGGCAGGACTGACTGTTGCACTTATTGGTGCCATTGGCATCGTGGCAGCATTTGCGTTCCGGTTCTTCTTCGTACAATTCCACCTCACCTTTTTCAAAGGCGACACCTGGCTGTTCCCGGGCACAGATACGCTCATTCAGGTCTTCCCGGAGAAGTTCTGGTTTGACGTCTCATTGCTGATTGTCCTTTTAACACTGGTTGAAGCTGTCGTCGTGGGAGTTGGTGCCCTGGCGTGGCTGGGGATCCGCCGTCGACAGCGCCGGCGCCGACTGGTCTGAGCAATATGACGCTCAAAGGTGTTCGAAATGTCAGCCGAGCCGGCTCCCACGGCCTGTCCTCAGCCCGCTGAAGGGCCGCCGGTCCGGCCATCGGAGCCCGGCCCGCTGCATTTCAGAGAAGCTTTTAGTGTACGCCCGAGTCTTTGAGGAAACATAGCAGACCGTTGACGATGCCCTGGGTAGCCAGATCGGGCTGTCGCACGAGAAGCCAACGATCGCCGGTCATAAAACCCATTTCGATAATGACCCCCGGCGTGGGCTCACCAATCTCGCGAAAGGCGTAGTAGTTCCACATGTCGATCGTAATGCTACTATCGTGTTGGGGAAGCCCGGTGGCGGCAGCGTATTCCTGATAGATGCACTCGACGAGCCGATCCTCAATCTCAGGCATTTGACTAAACGCCCAGCGCGCGACCTTGAAGCCTGACGCGCCCGGCAGGCATGAATCGACATGAAGCGAGATGAACGCTGCAGCTCGGTAGTCTTGGAGTGGCGGATGCGGCTTGTCCGGGTCTTGCTCCTGTAGGATGTCCACTTCATAGCCCAGTGAGCGGAGTTGCTCCGCAGTACGCCGCGCGATATCGGTTGTGATATCCACCTCTCGGAGGCCGTCGGAGCAGATAGCACCACTGTCGTAGTCCAAGTGGCCAGCCAAAATGCCGATGCGGTTGGACACGTCGAGTGTGGGCTCGGGTGTGGCAGGTGTCTCTGACAATGTCAAGCCGGTCGTCGATACGGTTGCCGGCTGTGTGGGCGAGGCCATCGGCTGTGGAACTGCAATAACGGCCCGCTGTGTGGCGTCGGGAGTGGGCTGGCGTCCCGAGGGGACAGGTGAGCTCGAGACCCAGAGGGCAGGCGGCCGATTCACCGGCAGGCGGGAGGCCACGATCACCAGCCCAGCTACCAACAGTCCGGCGACCATCGTGGCACGGTTGAGTATGTTGATTCTTGAGCGTATGCCCGGTTTCATGACAACTCCGCATATTGGCGTGGCAAATATAGCCGTACAGGCCAGCCATGTCAAGTTCAAACGTGCCAACCCACTAGTTATCATATGTAACCTTGTTTCCCTTTTTCTCGGATTGTGGTATAATGACCCGGGAAATCACGAGAGGGGCACCTACAAATGAGGCGTGCCTGTTGGGAGCTTGCCACGATGCCCCACTAAGGAGTGCTTATTGGATCGCCAACAACTAGTTGCGTACATTGAGGCCCACGGTGGGTCTGAGGGACTTGATCTGTCAGGGCGGGATCTGTCAGGCGCGGACCTCTCCGGGCTTGACCTGCACGGGGCAACCTTGGCCCGCGCGGACCTGCGACATGCAGATTTACGTTGGGCTGACCTCTCCGGTGCAGATCTATCTTGGGCCGTTCTTAACAAGGCCGATCTACGCTGGGCGGATCTTCACGGAGCCAACTTGCAGCACACCAGGCTCCAGCGCGCGAATCTATGGTGGGCGAACCTTACCAATGCGATACTGACGGCGGCAGACGTCGAGGATGTCGATCTGTCGCAGGTCCAGATGTCGGACGTCGGCGGGGTGCCGGCCGGCACCTGGGAGTGGACACGTGGCGGCGGAGAACGTTTCCGGATTAGTCCATACGAGTGGTTGTCGCCGGCACGGCTGTTTTCTGCTGTCCTCCTAGCCGTTGGCTTGACCTATTTGTGGGGGTCACTCTACCGGGCACACTACCTCGGAGCATTCGGCGTCTCTTGGGCAGCGACACTGGAATCCTTCTCGGACGCGCTGTTCCTGGGTTGGAGGGTCATCGTCCTATCGCTAAAACTGCTCGCGATGCTGCCGCTGGTTGTGCTTTACAGCCTGCTTGCCCTCAGCATCCTCCTGCTGATTCCCCTGGCCTTCATTGCATTATGGGATCGCCTATCAGCCCGGTTCCCGCCGGCCCGCTCAATCATTGCTGGCATCCTATTACTGGCCTATCTAATCAGCTTCCTTGTCCTCTTCCCTGAGGTGGCACCACTGTGGGGTTGGCTGATCCGAAGGGGCGTGCCGGCACATGAAGCGTTCAGACTTTTCAACGACTTCCTGCAAACCGGGAACAGTGTCGAGAAAGTTCTGTTTACAGTCGCTGTCGTCCTGACAATTATTCCACTGTGGGCGGTCTATCGGCTCTTCGGCAACTGGATTCGCAGTCGAGAGATATCGAACGAGTGGCAGGTACGGTACCCGCGATTGGTCGAGACGTTTGAGGTGTTTCGCCAATCACGACTCTTCAGCCGGCCGCAGCCGCTGACTACGCCTGAGCGCAACGTAGCTCTCATTGCGACGGCTATCTTGCTGTTCGCGGTGCCCACCTTTGTGGCACAAATTGGGCGCCTCGACGCCCAATCGGATATGTGTGACGGCGGCTCGCTACCGCAGGTGCAACTTTACTCCAAGGAGTTTACGTTGCCGCCGAAGGTTGACACACCCTACTGCACCTATCTCCTGCTGGAACGGAACGATAAGTACTACGTCTTTCGACCTCTCGAAACGTCGGAAGATAACGGGCAGCGGAGACCCATCGTTTATGAAGTTGACAGCGCCGAGGCCAACCGCCGGACCATAACAGATGGTCGTCGCTGCCTGACGTGTGCCGAGGTGGGCAACCTGGCCATCTCCCAACCGGTGGTGTTCGTCCCGGGTGGCGAGTTGGCGCCGGCCATCGCAGTTGATACTGCCGCAAGCCCGAGCTTCACCGTCATTGGTCGAGGCTGGCCGCCTTTCGCAGAGGTCACGATCAACCTTGTGCGTCAAGACTCGACAAACCCCGAAGAACTGGGGGCCGCTGCAGGACCGATTCGCGTTGGCGACCGACAGCAGGCAGCAGGTGAACTCATTCGCCTCGGGACAGTGACAGTCAGTGCCGATGGCACGTTTACAGCGGACTTCGCTTGGGAACCCGGCATGCCGATTGGCGACGGCACGGTTCTGCTTGCCGAGGTTGAAGGGACGGATTATCGAGCGGTTGCACCCTTCACGCTGCAACCACCGCAGCCCTCACCGACACCTACAACCAGCATCGTTACGAGCACGGCAACCCAGGCTAGACCGACTGACACGCCCCTACCAACCAATACCTTGGGGCCTACGAACACGCCGGCGCCCACGAACACGCCGGC
>JBHIAO010000264.1:0-8087 GCA_046758565.1 Anaerolineae bacterium | reverse complement strand
ACGATAGACCTGAAGACAGGTAATCGGTAAGCAGTGATCAGTTACCAGTAGTCAGAATCTGATCACTGATTACTGCTCACTGATCGCTGGTCCGTATGAGCCAGGTCATTCACTTGCGATGTTAATCTGTGCTACAATACAAACCGGTTTTCTGTTGGCTGAAGGAAGCAGCATCGAGGAGGATCTGATATAGATGACGTACGTTATCACAGAACTGTGCACTCGGGAGGCGGACTGCGTAGATGTCTGTCCGGTCGACTGTATCATTCCCGGTCCTGAGGATCAGGGGTGGCCTCTGTTTTACATCGATCCGGACATTTGCATCGATTGTGGTGCCTGCGTCCCCGTGTGCCCGCCGGAAGCTATCTTCCCCGAGGGAGAGGTCCCGCCTGAGCATCAAGATGCTATCGATCTGAATCGCCGATACTTCCAGGAAGGCCCTGGCTACGAGGCCGGCCTACCGTGGATCGACGCGCAGATAGCCGAATTGGAAGGTGCTGTGTAGTTCTGTGCATGAAGAAATATCCTTTTTTGAAGAACGACAGATTCCGCAAGGTCGGCGTCCGGGTAGTGAATCCGGCCTATTCCACGGTGCTCATTACGGAGAGCATGGTCCTTAGCAAGGATCAGTCTCTGCGCTGCCTCCGTGAGTGAGTGTGCGAGGCGGCCCCGATGAGCCCAAGGACCAGTCCGACGACCGACGAGATGTAGGCCAGGAAATTCAGCGTAAAACTTGGCTCTATAAGCCGGATGACCATCAGGAAGATCGCGAGGAAGCCGAACAAGAGCAGCGCGAAGCCGAGGGCGACGAGCCTTAAAGGACGTATCTGCCTCATTCGTAGAGCCAGCACGCGGTGAAGTGTTTGGGCTCCGGCTCAAAGTCTGGTGGCACTTTGACATCGCATAGCCCTTCCATCGCGTGGGAGCAGCGTGGGTGGAACCGACATCCCGAAGGAGGCTTGATCGGGCTTGGGGGCTCCCCGGGCGGCACCTCTTTGAAGGTGGCAGCGTTCGCCGGATCGGGGTCGGGGATGGCCGTGAGCAAGGCCTGGGTGTAGGGGTGAAAGGGGTTGTGCAGAAGTTCATGCACTGCGGCCTTCTCGGCAACCGTGCCCGCGTACATGACGAAGATGCGCTCGGAAAAGTAGCGAACGGTGGAGAGGTCGTGGGTGATGTAGATGACCGCGAGGTTGTGGGAACGCTGCAGGCTCTGCAGAAGCCTGAGAATCTCTACACGCACGGAGGCGTCGAGCATCGACACCGGCTCATCGGCCACGATGAGCTT
Source organism: Anaerolineae bacterium (assembly GCA_046758565.1). GTDB lineage: Bacteria > Chloroflexota > Anaerolineae > Epilineales > JAANWY01 > JBHIAO01. Next base: position 6,802 of record JBHIAO010000264.1, on the reverse strand, counting down.
TGGCCGCAGGATCATGGCCCGGGCCACGACCACGCGCTGTTGTTGCCCCCCGCTGAGCATGTGGGGGAACTTGGGCAGGAATTCCTCCAGGGGGGTCAGCTTCACCTCTTCCAACACCTCGCGGATGCGCCGCTCCCGTTCCGCTTTGCTCTTCACCTTGTGGATGATCAGGGGCTCTTCCAGGATGCGCCGCACGTTCATGAAGGGGGGCAACGCCCCGAAGGGATCCTGCTGCACGTAGCCCACCTGGGACCGGTACCACTGCATCCCTCGTGTTCCCAGCTCGCTTAGCTTTTTGCCCTCAAAGACGACCTCGCCCCTGGTCGGCGGGTGCAGGCCCAGAATAGTCTTCATCAGGGTCGACTTTCCGCAGCCACTCTCGCCTACGAAGGCAATCGCCTCCCCGGGGTGCAGATCAAAGCTCACGCCGTCCACTGCCCGCACGAACCCCGCGTGGCCAAACCCCCAACGCCTGAGCTCAAACCACGTATGCAAGTTCCGGACCGACAGCAGGGGTTCCTCTTTGGAATTTCGGATTTCGGATTTCGGATTTCGGATTGGCTTTCTTAATGACCTATCCCATAGGAAAGTAGACTTCAGACGGACGAAATCCGAAATTCGCAATCCCAAATCCGAAATTCCATTCTCCATCTTCCGTCCCCCCCTCATGAATAGAGCCAACACTTCACCTGTCGTCTGTCCTCCAGTTCCATGAAGGGTGGATTCTCATCGCATCGCTCAAACCGGGCTGGACAGCGCGGCGCAAAGCCACAGCCCTGTGGGAGGTCGAGGAGGCTTGGCGGTTGCCCCGAGATGAACTCGGGCTCTTTGTCCTCCCGCAGTCTGGGGACGCTGGCCATGAGCTTCTGTGAGTACGGATGGAGGGGAGCGGTGAAAAACCGCGCCGCGTCGCTCAGCTCCACGATCTGACCCGCGTACATCACCGCCACCCGGTCCGCTAGCTCGCTGGAGGTGGCGATGTCGTGGGTGATAAGCATGAAGCTCATCTCCGATTCCTGCTTGATCCGCTTGAGCACGTTCATGATGTTGGCCTGCGTCAGCACGTCCAGGGCCGAGGTTGGCTCGTCGAGGATGATCAGATCCGGGTCGGTCACCAGGGCCATAGCGATGGCGGCGCGCTGACGCATGCCGCCGCTCAGCTCAAAGGCATACCGATTCAAGAAATCCACCGGCACCCCGACGTTATGGAACGCCCTGCGGGCCTGCTCCCATGCCCCCTTCCGCTTCATCCCGTAGTGCGTCACCAGGGGCTCTGCCACCTGATCCCCCACCTTGAGGACCGGGTTCAGAGAGTTCATCGCCGCCTGCGACACCAGCGAGATCCGGACCCACCTGACCTCCTGCCGGAAGTGCTCTTCCCCCAGGATCATCACATCGGAGCCGTTCAGATACACCTGGCCGGCGTAGGTTTGCACGTTGCGGGGGAGGAGCCTCAAGATGGCCCTGGCCAGCGAAGTCTTTCCGCAGCCGGACTCGCCGAGGATCACCAGGGCTTCATTGCGGCCGAGCTCAAAGCTCACGCCGTCCACCGCCCGGACAGTTCCCTTGGCGGTGCGGAAGTGAAGGCGCAGGTCTTCGACGCGTAGCAGTGTGTGTTCCTTCATTGGCGTTATAGCTCTCTCAGCCTTGGATTAAAGATGCGATCTAAGGAAAAGCCCACCATGGCAAAGCCGAGCCCGGTCAGCATCAGGAGGGCGGCGGGCTCCAGGATCCAGTAGTAGTGCCCATGGTACAGAGCCCCGTTGGCGCGGGCGTCATCGAGCACCTTACCCCAGGTGGGGAGGACGGGATCGCCCAGCCCCAGGACGGCCAGCGTCGCCTCCAGGAAAACGAACGAGGGAATCGAGACAACGAACGAGGGTACCAACACCGGGATGATGCGCGGGATCATGTAGAGAAAGACGATGCGGAAGTGGCCGGCGCCATAAGCCCGGGCGGCCTCGATGTAAGGCGATTCCTTCACCTGGAGAAAGATGGCGCGGTAGCCCTTGATCCCGGCGCTGAAGATGCTCAGGAGGATGATCACTCCCAAGATCACCCAGATGCTGCGGGAGTAGAAGGTGCCGATCATGATGAGGATGGGGAGGGTGGGCAAGATCAGGTTGACCTCGGTGATCCGTTGGATTGCGGCATCCACCCACCGCCCGAACCAGACCCCGATCGCCGCGATGACCATGGTGCTGATAGTGGAGCCGACGGCGGCCAGGAGTCCAAACGCCAGGGCGATGGGCGTGCCCCAGAGTAGCGCCACGATGAGGTCCCGGCGTCGATGGTCAGTGCCCGCCAGCCCGTAGACCTGGCCGTAGATCACGAGTTTGGCGTCCAGGTCGGCGTCCTTCTCAAAGACGAGCCCGGCGACACGCAGTTCATAGGTGCCCTTGAGGGGCATGGGCGTGTCCGCGTTCGGGTCTGCGAACAGGGCCTCGTGGGGGAGCTGCCCTCGCAGCCTCCGTTGCAGGCGGCTGTCCTGGGAGATGCGGTACGCCTCGGTGCCCTTCACTGTGAGATCCCCGAGCCGGATCTCCCTGCCGTCGGGAGTCAGCCAGGAAAGGGAGACAAGGGGCCGTTTTTCATCGTACTGCGCTTCGAGGAAGACGGTGATCTCCTGCGGGAAGCCGTCGTAGGGGTAGTCGAAGATGAACGAGATTGTCACGTCGGTCATTTCCTCCGAGAGAACCTCCGTGCTTTTGCTTGCCTGATCGTCCTGGCTGCTCAGCACGAGGGTCTCGGGAAGATTGACCCCGGGGAAAAGATTGACCCATCTCGGCATCGCGTTTCTGGGGGTTTCGAGCCAGATGCCCTCCCCCCCACGCCAGAGTTCGATGGCTTCGCTGTAAGGGATGGCGATCACGGCGTAGAGGGCGAGACCGATCAGCGCGGCGATGATCATGAGGCCGGCGATGGCGGACGGGTATGGAGCGAGTTTTTCCAGCGTCCTGTACAGTGCCCTCATGCGCTTCTGCCCTCCTCCCCAACCTTCACCCTGGGATCGATCAAGGCGTATATGATGTCGAGGAGGAAGACTGTGAGCGCCAGGAGGTAGGCATAGATGACGACGGAGCCCACGATCACCGGCGTGTCGTAGAGACCGACGGCCCGGTAGAGGAGCTGCCCGAGCCCCGGCCAGTTGAAGAGGGTCTCCAGAACGATCGCCCCTGTCCAAAGGGAGATGAGCGTTAAGGCAAAGTTGGTGATGATCGTGGGTAGGGTCGGCCTGAGGATGTAGCGCCGCTCGATCGTACGGGAGGGCAACCCCTTGGCCTGGGCCATCTCTACGTAGTCCTCGCTGGAGTAGATAAGGAAGAAGGTCCGCCAGGAGTAGACAGCCAGGAAGATGGCGCTGATGACGATGGCGGAGACAGGTAGGATCAGGTGCTTGAGCACACTTGCCGCATACGCCAGCGTGGACTCGGGAGGCGGCGCGGCGACCATCCCGCCGAAGGGCAAGACACCCAGCAGCGCGGCGAAGATGAGGATGAGAAAGATCCCGTAAAACCAGGAAGGGGCCGCGGATGTGGGCGCGAGGGCGATGATCACCCTGTCCAGCAAGCTTCCGTAGTGCCTGGATAGAGAGAGAGCGATGAACACGGCCAGGAAGAAGAGCAAGAGCTGGGTGGTGGCAAAAAGTAGCAGGGTCGACGGGAGGCGCTCTAACAGGATCAGGCGCACCTGCTTCGAGCCGCTGTCGCTGGTTAAGTTCTCGGCACGCCCCAGGTTGAGTGTCAGCGCGTTGGAAAGGTAGGCGAAGCTACGCACGATAAACGGCTTATCCAGTCCCAGACGCTTCTCCTGGAGCTTGACCAGTTGCTCGATATGTCTGCGACGCTCCTCTGAGGTCAGCTCTTGCAGCTTAGGGTCCAAACCGACCTGCATCGCCACTTGTTCCTGGATCTGTCCTCGGCGGATTTCGTCGACGTACCCGCCCATGTTGGCGACGAGAATGCTCAAGTATACCCCGACGACGACCGTAAGGAACAGCGCGACCGTCCTGACGAGCGTGTACTTCGTGACCCTGGCCAAGGTACTGGACGCCGCGCGGCCCTCTCTCACGCTAGATTCTGGCTGCATGGACAGAGTTGCTTCGGCCATGGTGCTCTATCCTCCCCGTACCATTCCAGTGATCAGTGATCAATAATCAGTGAACAGTTATCACTGCTCACTGATTACTGAATACTGAATACTGATCACTGAATACTGATTCCCCATCGCCTACGGGACTGTCACGAATTCGAGCGAGTCGAAGGTGGGAATGCTCACGAAGAGGGGCACCACAGCCACCTCCAGTCGGTTCGCCCCTGCCTCAAGCTCGGCAGTCTCCTTCTCGCTGAGCACGATCTGCCACAGCCCGTCCTCGACCGCCTCGGCCTCGCCGGTCAGGGCCAGCTCGCCCCGGGCGTCAAACACGAGGTATTTGACTTCGTCGATGGCGTCCATCGAATAGGGCTCGCCCGCGAAGTCCAGCAACACGCCGAAGGTGGCTTCGGATCCGATGGTGACCCGGCCCGGCCCGTCGATCTCGACCTCGGCGATCATGGGCTCCTTGAAGCGCTCCCACTTGTCGGCGGGGTCGGGAAAATCGGGGTTGCGCTTGAGGTGTACCGTGCCTTCGATGGGAAACGCTTTTTCGAGGAAGAATGGCCCGATGCCGACCCAGAAGTGTCCTTTCTCGTCGTACCAGCTCTGCAGGTTACCCCACCTGGCCTGGGCTTCTTCCGGCGTGATGTACGCACCCAGCGTCGGCGCGTAGGGGATGAAACCTTCCTCGCGCGCCTCCGCCAGGTGTTTTTCGAGGATGGCCAGGCTCGGACCGGCGATGTAGCTCATCCACTCCACCTCGAGCTTGTCGGCTTTGTCGGACGAGAAGGCCAGCTCTTCGTTCATCTCGGCACGGATCCCCATCCCCAGCGTGTGCCAGGCGCCGGGACCCTGGGCGGGGAACCAGGTGACGACGTTCTGCTCGGCGTCAAGGAGGTACGTATCGCTGTAGAACTCGATCACGAGCGGGTCTTCCTGCACGATTCTCGTGCCCCGGAAGTTCCTCTGGAACGTCTCGAAAGCCGGCACCTGAGCCTCGTCGAAGATGGGGCTCTCCTCCTTGGCCCGATCAAAGGTGAGGATCATGCCCATCACGATATCGGCGAGCGAGAAAGTGCTACCGTCGTGCCACTTCATTTGGTATAGATCCTCGGGATAGTACACGACGCTCTTGCGGTTGGCGGTCAGCCCCTCGGGATGCTTCTCACCGACGGTTATGAAGCGCTGCTCGACCGCATCCCAGTCGATCCAGGCGTCCTCTGGCACTACGTTTTCGGCGACGAAGTGCAGCTCAACCCAGTCGTGGGTTCTCTCGACCGGCAATCCCTCCTGAATGGTGACCTCGGCTCTCTCGATGCGCTGGGGCCAGCTAAGCCCCGTGAACGGGTCGGGCAGCGTCCCCAGGTCCCCCGTCCCGCGGATGAGCATCTGGTCGTAGATCCAGTTGCTGCCGTCGAGCGGGTTCCAGGGCTCGGGCAGGATGCTAGGCATGGCGATGTTGACCGTCCCGCCAACCTGCTCGGCACGACGGATCGTGTGCGCCCAGAGCCAGGAACCGTTGACGCCGCCGGCGAGGTCGGCGGCGACGGCAACCTCGGCCCGATACGGCGAAATGCTGAGGCGGTCCACCAGCCAGATCCGAACCGAGTCCTGCATCGAGCGCTCAAGCACCTGGGCAAAGAGCGCCTTGCGCTCCTCCAACGACTTAAAGTCGCGTCGGTCCAGCCGATCCGCGCCCTCGTCGAATTCTGGCGCGGGTTTATAGGCCTGCCACAGCGGGAAGGCCAGCCCCCGCGGCGTGTAGAAGAAGTTGAAGTTGCCGGCCTGATCGCGGCTGACCACCGTGGTGACCCAGCCGCCGGTGTAGACGTGGAAAAGGCCCTCATTGGGGTCGCTGCGGATCCAGATGGGCGATGCCTCGGCGGCCGTCCGGTAATCACGCTTGACGACAAAGCCTAGCTCCTCCAGCAGCGTGGCCACGTAGTCACCGACATCACGCCGCTCGTCCTCCGTGCGGATGAGGAAGATCAGCTCCACCGGCTCGCCCTCGGAGTGCCATGTCCCGTCAACCAGCTCGGCGCCGAGGGCCTCCATTTCCTCGGTGATGACCTCGCGTGCCCGCTCGGGGTCGTGCGCGTAGCGGAGCTCGAGTTGCCTGGCCACGTCGACCAACCTGGCGTAGTCACGGAAAGCGCTGTTGATGGCCAGGTACCTCGGGACCGCCATCCCCCCGTAGATCTCTTGGGCGATGAAGTCGCGGTCCACAAGCCAGTTCATCGCCTCTCGGATTCTGGGCACGGCAAACGGGTTGAGCTTGCCGGTTCCCTCGAAGACGGGTCCTGCCGGGTTGAAGGTGAGCTCGGAGTACGTGCCGAAGGATTGCGCGTAGTTCAGGTCCGGCGAATCCTCGACCTCCCGGAAGATCTCGGGATCGGTGACGCCGAAGGCGTAGACATCGATCTCGCCGACGCCGAGCCTGGTGACCGCAGCGTCGGCAGAGGGCTCTTCGACTACGACCACCTCATCCACCCATGCTCCCGTGCGGGGCTTGACGACCGCTGGGGGAGGGGGTGGTTGGGGCGTTGGTTCCGGCGTCGGCGACGGTGGTGGTGGCGTCGGCGTGGGGGCCGGCTGGCAAGCCGTTAGAACCAGGGCCAAGGCTAAAGCCATGGCCGAAAACAGCGCAAATGTGGGGTTGAACCTCGTTCCTCTCATACGGTGCCTCCTCTCTATTCGGCTTTAAAAC
>JBHIAO010000263.1:0-8087 GCA_046758565.1 Anaerolineae bacterium | reverse complement strand
CTGGCAATCGCGTGTGCGCCAGTAGCGGCCCCACCACCGGCGCCGGCGGAGGAAGAGGCAGCGCCCAGCGGACCGATCAAGATCGGTCTGTTGGCGCCGACCTCGAGCGTGGCCGCCTCCAGCGCCCAGGATATGATAGACGGCTGGAATCTGTGGTGGGAGCAGAATGGGACGCAAGTCGCTGGAAGGGAGGTCCAGACTTCTATAGAGGACAGCGCTGGCAATCCCGATACCGCCCTCAACAAAGCGCGGCTCCTGGTTGACCAGCGGGGGGTGCACATGCTGGTTGGCACCCTCTTTGCCAGTGAGGGGTATGCTGTAGCGACCCTCACAGAGGAGACGGGCGTCCCAACGTTCTACCCCATCGCCGCATCGGACGATCTGACCCAGCGTCAACCCGTGCCGGCCTTGATCCGCGTGGCCGGCTGGACCAGCAGCCAGCCCCACCATCCCTTCGGTGAGTGGGTGGCGAAGACGCAAGGTTGTAAGCGAGTGTACACCATCGGCAGCGACTACGCCTTCGGCCACGAGGTGGTAGGCGGATTCGTCAACACCTTCACCGACAATGGCGGTGAGGTGGTGGACCAGGCCTGGAACCCGATTGGTGAGACCGACTTCAGTTCCTATCTGGCCACCATAAAGAGTGCGAACCCGGACTGCGTGTTCAACCTGCAAGTAGGGGCGACGGCCATTCGCTTCATCAAAGCGTGGGATGAGTTCGGCCTCAAGGGTGAGATACCCCTGTTCCTGGGTGAGGTTCCGGCCGATCAGTCCATCCTGCGCGGGATCGACCCACCCGAGTTGGCCGTGGGCCTGCTATCCGTTGGCCACTACGCCGAGGGGCGAGACTCGCCGGCCACTCAGGACTTCATCAAGGCCTACGACGAGCGGTACGGCAACCTGCCCTCGTACTACTCGGTGGCTCTCTACACGGCTGCCCAGTGGATCACCAGGGCCATCGAGGCCGTGGACGGCAACGTGGAAGACCGGGAGGCTTTCCTCGAGGCGGTTCGGAACGTGGAGTTCGCCGATACCCCGATGGGACCGTTGAAGCTAGACAAGTACGACAACCCTGTCTTTAACGTCTACATTCGTCGGGTCGAACTGCGGGACGATGGGCGACTCTGGAACGTGGTCGTTGACACCTATCCTGCCGTCTCCCAGTTCTACAAGTACAATCCAGGAGGGTTCCTGGAGCAGCCAGTCTATACCCGGGAGTATCAGGGCGTCGATTGGCCGTAACTAAACTCTGCTCTGGCCGGTCTCTGACCGAGCCAGGGGCTGAGGGATGATGGGGAGACAAGGAGACGAGGGGACAAGGAGACAGGGAGACGGGAAGACGGGCTCCCCCTCTCCCCCTCGCCTTGTCTCCTTGTCACAGAAATCGGCCCCAGCAACTGAGTGGTGAAAGCGATGGTAGAGGTGAGTGAAAAGAATACTCGGCAGGGCCGTGCTGCGGCTCTTGTGCTGGAGCATGTGTCCAAAGACTTCGGTGGACTGCGGGCTGTTGACAGCGTCAGCCTGCGCGTTGAGCCGGGTGAGCGACGCGCCATTATTGGCCCCAACGGTGCCGGCAAGACGACCCTGTTCAATCTGATCTCGGGAGAGCTGCCCCTCACAGCCGGCCACATTTCCCTCTTTGGACAGAACATCACAGACGCGCCGCCCCATCGGCGTATCGGCCTTGGGCTGGGACGGACTTATCAGATCACCAATATCTTCCCTGGTCTGACCGTGGAGCAGAATGTTTTACTGGCCGCTCAGGGGCTCTCGCGGGTCAAATATGCCCTTCACCGAAGGATACCGCGAGATGGGCAGGTTCGCGATAAGGTGCTAAACGTGCTGGAGGATTTGAACCTGTCCCGTATCAGGGACGTGCCAGCAGGGGAATTATCCCACGGTGAACAGCGGCAACTGGAGTTGGCCCTGGCTCTGGCTGGCGATCCGCAAGTGCTGCTACTGGATGAGCCGGCAGCCGGGCTCGCCGCCGGAGAGCGCGCCCAGATGGCCGAGCTCATCCGTAGCCTGTCGCACGACCTGACTGTAGTTCTGATCGAGCATGATATGGACCTGGCCCTTGGACTGGTGGACTGGGTAACCTGTCTACACTTCGGCAAGGTTATCGCAGAAGATGAGCCCGACCGCATCCGTGAAAACGAAATGGTACAAGAAGTCTATCTTGGAGCGGCTAAGTATGCTTGAGGTTCGCGATGTACACAGTTTCTACGGTCGCGCCCACGTTTTGCAGGGGATGTCGCTCAAAGTAGCGGATGGCACTCTGGTTGCCCTTCTGGGCCGAAATGGCATGGGAAAGACAACGCTGATTCGCTCAATTATGGGCATGAAACCCCCGATTGTTCGCCAGGGTAGCATACGCTACCAGGGTGAAGAGCTGGTGGGGAAAAGCACACATGACATCGCAGCCCGAGGCCTCGGGCTTGTCCCGCAGGGACGTCGCGTCTTCCCCTCCCTGTCGGTGCTCGAGCATCTCGCTATCGCCAGCCGGCCACCCCGCCAATCGGGGGATGGACACGTCACCTGGGATCTGGATCGGGTCTTTGAGCTTTTCCCTCGCCTGGCTGAACGCCAGGGCCATGGGGGTAATCAGCTCAGTGGAGGCGAGCGCCAGATGCTCGCCATTGGCAGGGCGCTGATGACCAATCCAGACCTGTTGCTAATGGATGAACCCTCGGAAGGCCTGGCGCCGCTCCTGGTCCAGCAACTCCGGGAACAACTGCAGGAATTGAAGGCCTCTGGCCTTTCGATCTTCCTGGTGGAGCAGAACCTGGGGCTGGCCCTGGCCGTTGCAGACGAAGTCTATATTCTCGATCGTGGGCAGGTGGTCTACCACGGACAGCCTGACGAGTTGGACGCCGATCACGAAGTCAAGCGAAAGTATCTTGGAGTGTGATGTTATGCGTGCAATGGCCGTTACAGATTACACGGCTCCCCTTCAACTTGTCGACTTGCCGGAACCGAAAGTGCAGCCTGGATTGGTGCTGATCCGAATTCTGGCCTGCGGTGTGTGCTACAGCGACCTTAAAACTGCTCGAGGTCACATGCCGTACTCACCGACCTTGAGGCTACCCCACGTGCCGGGCCACGAGATCTGCGGTGAGGTTGTTGAGGCTGGTCCGGACACTGGTTTCCAGGCTGGCGATCGGGTGGTTGTGTACAATTACTGGTCGTGCGGCTGCTGCGCCTACTGTCGCATGGGCCGGGAGAATCTATGTCAGGCGCTGCAAGGGTGGGTCGGCTTCACCACCCCGGGCGGCTTCGAAGAGTTCCTGGCCGTGCCGGCTGACCGTCTCCTTCCGCTACCTGATGGCATCACGTCTGAACAGGCCGCCACCGTATCCTGTGCCACGGGCACCGGATACCGTGCGGTCGTCACCCGTGGCCGGGTGCAGCCGGGCGAGACGGTGGTCGTGTTGGGTGTAGGCGGCGTCGGGCTACATGCTCTCCAGGTCGCTCGGGCAGCCGGGGCACGCCCGTTGGCGGTAGACATCGACCGCCGCAAGCTAGAAGCGGCCGAGCGGCTGGGCGCCGCCGGGGTTGCCCTGGCCGGCGAGGAAGCCACGACGCTGGTCCGCGATCACACGGCGGGCCTGGGTGCGGACGTCGTCGTTGACACAGTGGGCCATGAGGAGACGCTGCGCCAGGCAGCGGAGTTAACCCGGCGTGGGGGACGGGTGATCGGGGTGGGCTACATCGTTGGTGGCTTCTCTCGCATCCCAACGGACGAATTCGTCCTGCGGGAGATCGAGTTCCTCGGTTCCCGCTACGTGCAGCGCCACGAGCTGGAACGGGTGCTGAGGCTGGTGGCCGCCGGCCAGGTGCAGCCGGTCGTTGACGATGTGCTCCCGCTGGAGGCGGCCAACGAGGCCCTGGAGCGCCTGGAGCGCGGCCAGGTCGTGGGCCGGATCGTGCTGAGCATTGGGTCGTGAAACGTGAAACCCTTCGGGCCTGAAGGCCCTTCAGGGCCGAAGGCGTAAAACGTGATGGGTAACTGTTCACCTGCTCCCGCCGGATTGTCAAATCCGGCGGCTCAACGGCTTCAATCTGCACCAAACTGCCACCTGTGGCCTGGATTTGGCAATCCAGGCCGAGCGAGGTGAACAGTTACGTGATGGATATAGTACCGGGCTGATGGCTGCTTTGGGAAAGCCTGGAGCCACCATTGCGGTGAGCGTCTCATGCTGGGGACATCTTCACCCCTTTCTCCCAAGCCTGTCCTGAGCTTGCCGAAGGGATGCCCAGCCCAGGATTCGGGGCAAGTGTCCGCTGGAATTGGCCGGCTACGACACCTGTGCCGGTGCAGGCATCCGCCAGGTGCCCATGGCCGCCCTCTGTGCCGGCCTGAGCATTATGTGGCCCTTGGAGGTGCCCGATGTCCCAAACTTGTGACGCTCCCCCATTTTTACTTGACATCACTCCCACCCTGTGTTATAATGCGCTCACCTGGTTCTCTTATCTCTCCGCTTAGGACAACGTCGCACCTCATTCAGCCACTGCCGCTCTGATTTAATGAGCGTAACACAACCCCATGTCTATCCTTTTTGCGTAGGAGGCGCGAAGGCGTGGATCAGTCTGTTCCGTTGATCCTCACCAAGTTGCGGCCCCCGGTGGTCCGTCCGACGGCGGTGCCCCGTGAGCGGCTCAACAATCTGCTGCAAACCGCCCCGGTGCACCGGGCGATCCTGCTCTGCGCTGCTCCAGGGTACGGCAAGACCACTTTGCTGGCCGATGCTGTCAGTCGGCTGTCCTGCCCCCAGGTGTGGTATGCCCTGAACCGCGCCGACCGCGATGTCATCACCTTCTTCACCCACCTGGTCACGGGCATCTCCCAACATTACCCCGCCTTCGACCAGGCCGTGCGCGCCACTCTCCCGATCGGCTGGAAACTGCCTGACAAACTGGACGCCTACCTGGCGGCGTTGGTCAACCAACTTTGCAACCTGGTGGACGATGATCTGATCATCGTGCTGGACGACTTTCATCTGGTGGCCAAGAGCCCCGAGGTGCGGTATGCGGTGGATCAACTGCTGCACCTCAGCCCATCCAACATTCACTTCGTGTTGGCCGGTCGCAGCCGTCCGGCGTTGCCGCACCTGCCGGGCCTGCTGGCTACCGGCGAGTGCCTGGAGATCAGCCAAGAAGACCTGCGCTTCACCCCCGCGGAGGCGGCAGCCCTGTTGAAGAACGAGTTCGGCCTCGACCTGGGGGAGGAGGTGGTGGAGCGACTGGTCCAGCAGACGGAAGGCTGGGCCTTGGGCCTGCTTCTCATCGGCCAATCCCTGGTGGCGAACCCTGCGCTGCTGTCCGGTGACTTCCCGACGGGTCTGGAGACCCAGAAGCGTGTCCTGTTCGACTACCTCACCCAGGAGGTGCTCCGTCAGCAACCCCAGCCGGTGCGCAGCTTCCTCATCGAGACCGCCATCCTCTCCCATCTGGAGGCCGGTGTTTGCAACCATCTGCTGGAGCGGGATGACGCCGGTGAGATGCTGAACTACCTGGAAGAACACAACCTCTTTGTCGTTCGCATGAGCGATGGGAGCCTGCGGTACCATCGCGTGTTCCGCGACTTCCTGCTCCAGCAAGCTCACGCCAGACCCGGAGGGATGCGCGAGCGGCAGCGACAGGCAGCCACCTACTTCGAAGCTCAGTCGAACTGGGAACGCGCCATTCACCACTACGTCGAGGCAGAGGACTACATGTCGGCTGCGGCTTTAGTCAGCCGCGTCTCGCACCAGTGGGTGCGCAGTAGTCGTTTTGACACCTTCAGTTTCTGGGTGAGCTGCCTGCCCGATGCCGTCCTTGATCGCTTTCCCGCGCTGCTGCTGCAACAAGGGCGCGTATACGAAGCCCGCGGACGCCTGGACCAGGCGCTGGCCTGGTACGATCGCGCCGCTCGCGCCTACTCCGAACATGGCGACCATCTGGGTCTGTCTGACGCGCTGCGCAGCAAGGGGCACATTCTGGACTGGCGCAAGGGACGCCATGAGGAAGCGGCACGCATCCATCGGCAGGCGCTCAGTTACGTGGGTGACGATAGTTCGACACAGCGCGCAGCCCTCCTCCGCAGCCTGAGCCGCGATCAACTCTCCGCCGGGCACACCCAGGTCGCTCTGCAACTGTACCGCGAGGCACTGGCCATCTACGAGGAGAACCACGATCCCGAAGGTCAGCTTCTCACGCTCCTGAACCCGGGCTCCTGGTTGTTCCACAGTCTGGGGGACTTCGCTCAGGCGTTAATGGTTCTCTACCGCGCCGAGCAACTGGCCAAGCGATTGGGCAGTCAGCACCATCTGGCCGAGTGCTACAACAACCTCAGTGTCAACCTGTACTTTCTCTGGCGCGCCGAGGAAGCGCTGGCCGCCGCGGAGCAGGCCCTCCAGTTGAGCCGCCGCGTCGGCGATGTCCACAACGAAGCGTTTGCCCTGATGAACCTGGCCAATGCACGTAGCGCCCTGGGTGCAGCAGGCTATTCCACGCTGCGCCGCGAGTACGAACAGACCCTGCTCATGGAGCAAGCGGAGGGGGATCGCCGTTTCATCATCGCCAATCTTGTCTTCCTGAGCATTCTCGCCCGCCGCCACGGCGATTACGGGGATGCCATCGCCCGCGCCCAACAGGCTCTGGCCCTGGCCCGTGACCGTGGGCTGGCCTGGCTTAGTGCCTGGGCACTGGTCAACCAGGGTGCAGCTCAGGTACACGGCGATCCATCCAGAGCCCGCGACAGCCTGGACCAGGGCCTGGAGCTGATGCAGCGCAGCGATGACCGGTATCACATCGCCATGGCCCACTTGTGGCTGGCCCATCTGGCAAACGTTGATCATCACCCCACGGCCGATCGGCGCCTGCGCGCGTGCCTGGCCGTGGCCGTAGAGGCACAACTCGACCACCTGTTTCGGTGTGAAGCAGACATCGCAGCTCAACTGTTGGTACAGGCTCTTGAGAAGAAGCTGTGGCCGGCCTACGCCGCCCAGGTGCTAGGCAAGCTTGGCCAACTGGGGGTGGACCAACTGCTGGCCCTGCATCGCCACCTCGACGCCGAGGTCCGCCGGCACGCCATCGGTGCTCTGGTTCATGTGGAAGACGCTCGCGTAACCCGCGAGCTGGCTCGATTTGCGCACGCCGGCGATCCCGAGGTACGCGCCGCTGCCCGCGGTGTCATGCACCGGCTGAACGCGAGAGCACTGCCACCGCTAACGTTCCAGTGCTTCGGCCCACTGCGCGTCATACGAGGTGATGCCCCGCTGTCCGACAGCGCGTGGCGTGGTCAGCGGGCCCGGCGGCTGCTGCGTTACCTCCTGGTCAACCCCGAGTACACCATGGTCCGAGACCGGGTAATGGATCAGATGTGGCCGAACCTCGATTCAGACGCGGCCAGCCGCAATCTGTACCGGGTAGTCTACGACCTGCGCTGCGCCCTGCATCCCGGTAACGTATCGCAAACGTCGGGCTATGTGCGTCTGGAGGGTGAGATGATACGCCTGGAGGCGGGCTTGATCGCTGAGGTGGATGTGACCACGTTCTCCACCAACGTGACTTCTGGCTTGAGAGCACTGCGGCAGGGAAACTTGCAGAAAGCACGCGCAACACTCCAACAGGCGGTGGATCTCTACGCCGATGACCTCTTCACCGATGACCTCTACGATGACTGGTTGGCGCCGCAGCGCTGCCATCTGCGCCAGCAGCTCACCACGGCCGCCCATACGTTGTCCCGCATTCTAGCAGACGCCGGGGATTTCGATGGAGCCATTCTGCTGCTCCAACGCGTATTGACCTGCGATCCCGCCGATGAACAGGCCTGTTTCGATGTGATGGTATGTCTGGCCCGGGCCGGCAGGCGTGCCGAGGCTCTGCAGCGCTTCGCCGCCTGCAAGGCTGCCCTGAATGACCTTAGACTAAAGCCATCCTCGTGGCTCCAGGAGTTGTACTACCACCTGGCCTCCTCTTCTGACCTCTCAACCATCCCCACCTTGAGCCCCTTTCCCAGAGCGGATTCGTTGAATCCGTGAGATACTGGGGTCCACTGAATTCACTCCTATCGCCGTTCACGCCCCACGGCGCGGCGAGCTTGA
>JBHIAO010000262.1:0-8106 GCA_046758565.1 Anaerolineae bacterium | reverse complement strand
CCAGTTTCAGGTCTTTGTACAGCCCCCGATCTTCGGGCATGTAGCCGATGCGCCGCTTCTTGGCCAGGTCTAGCTTGCCACCGAAGACGCTGACTGTGCCGGCGTCCGGCCTGAAAATGTCCAGCATCATACGGATCGTCGTGGTCTTGCCCGCGCCATTGGGGCCGAGCAAGCCAAAGATCTCGCCCGGCTCGACGGAGAACGAAACGTCCGCCACTGCTTGCGTTTCGCCAAATCGTTTGGCGAGATGGGATACTTCTACGGTGTGCATTTGAGTTCCTCCTTTGTGTAGACCCTTACCATTGCCTACGCGTTGTCTTGCTTGTGGCGCTGCTCAAGGGCGGTGCCGATGGCGACGCCAACGCTGACACCAATGGCGATGCCAAAACCTACGTTGCCGAGCGCAACACCAAACACGGCGCCCAGTGCAGCACCTGCTCCTACTCCGACGCCCATGTAATTGGTTTTCTTGGGGGTTTGGTTTTTCTGTTTTTCAGACATGCTTTGCTTCTCCTTTCGTTTTTTTGAGGGATAGGCGTGCCCATCGTGATGCGCGCCTTTCACCTTATCTACCTCTATTATACCACAAATGCCTGATTTGTGCATCGGCCATCTGGGGGATTTTCGTATTGGACAGGTGTCCAATCTTTTCATTGGTCAGGTGACCAATGGCACAACGAAGTTTGCCTTAAGCCGCCTGACGACATCTACTTATTGGCCCTTCCTCGAGAACTCATAAAGCCATCCCCCAAGAAGGAAGACGATGCCTGTGAATAGTTGATCATCGAACCCACCATGCACGACTGTCCCAACAAGCCCTGAGACTACAAACACAACGCCAAGAAGTATTGCCGCATTCTCAAGGTTAAAAGCTCGACGAATGATGCTCATTGGCCTCTCTTTTCTCTACCTGTTGACTATCAGTGGTGCTGCCTCTCCTGCTTACTCCTGCACCCTTTCCAATCTGAAGACAACCGGTTTGATGCCGTCCGTGCAACAGGCCACGAAGGTGTTGCTGTCGTTCATCCACTGACTGAAATCGCCTCCCACCATCATTGCCAGCACTAGCCTCTGAATATCATCCCAGGCCCAGCCGCAGAAGAAACCCTCTGGCCGCTCGCCGATTTCCTCCACCACGAACTCCTGCCCCTCAGTGAAGTGTGGGCAAGGTCCTCTATGTATTTCGGGACGACGATACTCATCGGCCAGGTCTTCGTTGAACAGTTTCTTCAGGACAGTGATCTTGCACGCTGGCATTGCAGTTCCTTTCCTCATGCCTTCGAGTGGTCTGACGGCCCTGGTCAGTTCTCATTGATCTCCCTGTCAGCTTCGCGCTTCCCGTTCCCAACCGCGTTCTGTAGATTGAGCACGTGCGTTTTCCAGTGGCACTAAAATGCCCAGGTTTCTCCTTCTTGCAGTACGACCACTTCGGTCTTTGACCCAGCCTCTCGCAAGCGTCTCGTAAAGCCTTCTGGCGTGTGATTGGTACGGAGCAGTGGTGAGCGCGGCGCAACTGCCAGATGGATCGGAATGACTGTGGTTGGCTTCAGAGCTTGCACGGCACGGACAGCGCCTCTCTCACCCATTGTCATCGGAATTCGATAGGTCGTTACAGGCATCAGCGCTACATCGAGCTGAAACCGTTGGCCGATTTCCTCCATGAAGGGACGGTAATAGGTATCACCGGCGAAGTAGGCCTGCTTCCCCTCACTTTGAACGACAAAGCCAACCGTAACTGCAAGGTGCACCGCTGGTACAGCCGTCACCGTGACTGGGCCGAAATGCTGGCTCTGCCACGCCTTGATACCCGTGACGTTCTTTGCTCCCTTCAGCCTCGTCCGCCACTTCACCCCCTCACTCTCAATCAAGACTGTGCTGTGACCAATCATTGTGATTCTCATAGATCGCCTTCCTTTGGTTATCTGATACCTCACCATTTGTTGAGCATTGGCATCTACTCCATCGAAGCCAGCGCCTCCACAGCGGGCAGGAAGAGTTGGTCATACAGGGCATCATGCTCATCCGGCGCTGAGATCAGAAGCACGAAGTAGGCTTTTTTGGCATCCTCTGCCAGCGCAACGTCGGTCGAATTGCCCTGAAGTTCAAAGGTGTAGAAACCCCACGTGAAGTTGCCAACTTCAGCAGTCGCAACGGGTTCGAGCCCCGGCTCCAACCCCAGTTGCCCTGCCAGGTCGCCGAACAGCTCGGCAGATGTGCCTGGAGCGGCTTCCAGGACGAAGTAGGTTGGGTCAAGCGCTGAGCTGCCGCGGGCGAGATTTGCTGGCGCGAGTTCCGTCCAGCCTGCGGGTACCAGACCGCTAAAGCCGCGCTCTTCGTCGGTGAACGGCTGCAGTGCCACCTCTGGGGCTTCGCCCGGCACATCGAAGACCAGACCCGGCATCGCGGCGACACAGCCGGCTTCGGGCGCCTTGGTGGGATCGTTGACGAAGGCGCCGGCGGTGATCCGGGCGCAGCCGTTGCTGAGGACGTCATGGCCGACGCCGGGGAATTCGAAGAAGTAGCTGTTGCTCAGGTGGCCGGCGACCAGTTGGCCGTACTCCGGGGGCGTAACCGGATCGAATTCACCCTCCAGCGCCAGGGTGGGGATGTCGCTGACCAACGGCGCCTTGACCGATGGGTCGGCTTGCTCGACGGGCCAGTTCTCGCAGATGCCGAAGATGCCATACTCGACGATGACCTCTGGGTCGCCGCTGCCTACCAGTTGCCTGGGCAAGGCGGCCATGACGTTCAGAAGGTCCTCTGGCGTCCGGCCGATCAGGTCGTCGGTGCAGAGCACGGACAACATCATCCCTCTGCTTGTGAGGTCAAGGAGCGTTAGCCTGGTGCTGCTCAGTTGCGTCATCAGTTCATAGTCCCCGTTATGCACGTTATAGATCGCCTGCGGCAGAACGGGGATGATCTGCGTCAAGTAGAGAAACGTCACCAGGTTGCCAACCACCGCATCCCCGGTGAGCACAGCATGGTAGCTCTGGCCGTCCAGGGGGTTTGTGACGGTGATCGGAACCGGCTCGGCATTCAACTGGTCAATGACCTCGAAAAGCACCTCTTGCAGGTTAGGATAGGCGCCGTTGCAGGCTTCGTCGGCCGCGCAGGCGTCGAGCAGGTGCAGAATAGCATTCGCGGTGGTCGTGGATGCCTCTACAAAGAAGCTCTTGTCCAATGGTAGTACGGAGTTGATGACCACGCTGCGGATTCCCTGCGGGTAGTCGCGCATAACGGCCTGGGCCAGCAGCGAACCGTACGACCCGCCGTACAGGTTGACTTGGTCGTAGCCCAAGGCGATGCGGATGGCGTTCACGTCGGCGGCATTCTGGACGGTGTTGTAGGCCGACAGGTTGTATCCCTCGCTCACCAGCCGGTCGCGGCAGGCCATCAGGGCATCGAAACGCGCCCGCGCTGCGGCATCTGGGTCTGCCTCGTCCAACAGATCGAAGAGCGCCTCCAGAAACTCGGGGCATTCCAGGGCTGGCTCGGAGAGACCGACGCCGCGCTGATCGAAGACGATGAGGTCGCGGTTGGGGTGGATGGGGGCCAGGGCTGGCGCCAGGGCAGGCGCGTTGGCCACCGTCTTCTCCCCGGGACCGCCAGCCAGCAGAATCACCGGATCTGGTTGGTGCTCCTCGCTCTGGTCTTTGAGGACGGCGAGGGCCAGACGGATGGTAGGGCCGTTGGGGTTGCTGTGATCTTCCGGCACGACGACGAAGCCGCAGACGACGGGCGCGTCTTCGGGCACGTCGAAGGGGCAAGGCCCTTCCTCAAACGTCGCTACTGCCTGCCGGGTCGGTTCGATTGTGGCCGTTGGTTCCGGCGTCGGTTCAGTTGTGGAAGTTGGTTCTGGTGCCACTTCAGTGGGTGTTGGTGATGCGGCTGGCTGTCCACAACTGGCCAGCAGCAGAGTGAGCACCATGGCGCTAAGAAGCAGCTTCTTATTCATCGCTCTTTCCCTCCTCATTTTCATTGATGATGGCCTGGTTGACGGAGACCAGAGGCAGGCCCAGGTCGCGTATCTTGACAAGCAGACCGTGCAGGGCAGGCTGGTCGGCGACCGGGCCAGTCAGCACTGTGATACCGTCTTCCTCATGTGTTATGGTCAACCCCTCGAACCATTCAGACCAACTGTCGTTGAGGTGGTTTTTGACCCTGATTTGGTAGACTTCGTGACCCTCTTCGCTGACGGCGTGGCCTTCAATCGGTGTTTGTTGGCGATCTTCATTCACGTTGTGGCACTCCTCACGATTGAGTCTTGTTATCTTCACTGCTTAAAGTATACCAGTAAACCGGGGGAGATGTCACCCCCCAAAAGATGTATTAGAAGGTTTATTTGGGTGGACTTCACAGCAAAAAACGCCCCACCGTGAGCTTCGGCTTGCTCACGATGGGGCGCTGACCAGGCAATGCCAGGTTTTACACCAGACCCAGTTCTCTCGCGCGGGCTACGGCCTGGGTGCGTTTGTGGACGTTCATCTTGCCGTAGATGTTGCTGGTGTGTTTCTTGACCGTGCCGACCGCCAGGAAAAGCTCGGCGCCGATCTCCCGGTTCGACAGGCCGGCAGCGAGGAGCCGCAACACCTCGAGTTCGCGCTCGCTGAGAGGCTCAATGAGAGGGGTAGAGGGGGGAGCAGCTTCTCCGAATGCTGCCAGAAGTTCGCTCACGTAGTCCAATGCTATGCCGCGGGATGCAGCAATCCGCAGTAATGCCGCCATCGGCGCACCCTCGTCCACGAAGATCCGCACATAGCCTTCTGGCTCGGCGAGGGTCAGGGCCTGTTCCAATGCGATCAGGGCTTGGTCCCGCTCGCCTTGTGCCTGCAGGGCTATCGCCTGTAGAGCGAGTGCCCCGATTACGTGATCCTTTCCTTCTGCTGTCTCTGCTCCTTTCAATACCTGTGTCACCGTCTCCAACGCTTCGTCCAGCCGTCCCTGGGCGATGTCAACCCGGGTCTTGACGAGACATCCGTACCAGTAATCGAACACATCAAAGTAGTCGTTCAACCCATTCTCGTGCGAAGCGGCCCAGCGGGATGCCCCCGCTGTGTCACCTTGCTTCAGTCGTATCAGCGCCTCCACCGATGCCACGCGAGCGGCGCACCAAGGGGATAGCTTGGTCATGACCTGCTCGGCCTTCTGGATCGCGTCCAGCGCGCCATCCGCATCCCCAATCGTCTGGAGCGCTTCGGCCAAGTTCAAATAGGCGCCTCCCAATCGCAGGGGCTCGCCCCATTGCTTGCTCAGCTCGATCCCTTCTCGCAGGTGACTCATCGCGGCATCCAGGTCATTCCACTGGCACAGTAGAGCGCCCAGATAGGTATGAGCGTATGCACTGACTGGCAGTCGCCGCCCCGCGCGGTCGGCATATTCTTCGGCAAGCCGCAGGGCCTCTCGAAAGGTATGGGCTGCTTGGATCAGTTGCCCCTTGTTCATCTGTACTGCGCCCAGGTTGCATAGAGCCAGCACGGCCACGTGGCTATCACCGGTCGCGCGGCAGATTTTCACAGCCTCGGACAATGCCTGGTCTGCCGCGGCGATATCGCCGCTCTGGTAGAGGTTGAGGCCTAGAACCATCGCAGCCCAGCCTCGTGTCATCAGGTCATCCGCAGGCAAGAGTTCCAGGGCCTCACGAGCAAGCTCTGCAGTCTGCAACTTGTCTCCTGTGACGACTGCAACACATGCCCGAACGGCGGCGAAATGACCGCGTATATGCTGTTCTTCGGCGGGTTGTTGCCAGCTAACTGCTGCTTCCTCAGCGTCCCGGAGCAACGGTTCGACCGCATCCAACTGGCCAGTAAATGCCAACATCCAGGCGTGGGCGACAGAGAGCCAAGGCTGAGAGCGCACCACCTGGTCGGGGAGCGCGTCCAGCCACCTCTCCAGAGTCGTCAGCTCCCCGTGTTCCATCATGGCAAGGGCGTTCGTCCCCACCAGGCGCGCTACCAGTTCGACATCGCCGGTGTCCAACGCATAGCTCACCGCTTCCCCGATCAGCCCGTTCTTCTCGTACCACTCGCTGGCCCGACGGTGCAACGCTGGCTGGAGATCAGGTTGCGTCTGGCTCAGGCGTTTGCGCAGCAGGTCGGCGAAGAGATGGTGATACCGATACCAGCGTCGCTCATCGTCCAGGGGGACAATGAACAGATTGGCTGCTTCTAACCGCTCCAACATCGTCTGGCCGTCGCTCTGCCCTGTGACGGCATCACACAGGGGTCCGGTCAGGCGGTCAAGGATGGCTGTTTGCAGCAAGAAGGTCTGAACGCTTTCGGGCTGCTGCAGGAGAACTTCGTCGGTGAGATAGTCCAGGATGTAGCGGTGGCTGCCAGCAAAGGCCGCGACAAAGCTGGCGATGCGCTCTGTGCCTCGCCCCCGCATAGCGAGAGCGGCCATCTTTAGCCCCACGATCCAGCCTTCGGTGCGCGCGTCCAGGGCAGTCACGTCGTTCGATGAGAGCCCCAGGCCCATCACCTGGTTGAGGAAGGCGGCTGCTTCGTCGGGTGTGAAGCGCAGGTCGGCGGTGCGCAGTTCCGTCAACTGCCCCCGCCCACGCAGGCGACTCAGGGGCAGGGGCGGGTCGGCACGGGTGGCAATGACCAGGTACATCTGCGGCGGCATGTGGTCTAGCAGGAAGGAGAGGGCGGCGTGGATGGGTTGGGCTTCGATGACGTGGTAGTCATCGAGGACGAGAACAAAACAGTCTGGAATGTCTGTAATCTCATTGATGAGGGTCGTCAGGATGGCCTCGATGGGTGGAACGTGGGGGGATTGGAGCAGCGCCAGGGCGGCTTCGCCTGTTCTGGCGCGAACTGTCTGCAGGGCAGCGACGAAGTAACCCCAGAACCGCGTCGGGTCGTTGTCGTCCTTGTCTAGCGAGGCCCAGGCGATGGGCCGCTCGCAGCCAGCGGCCCATTCGCTCAACAGCGTGGTCTTGCCAAAGCCGGCTGGGGCGGAGATGAGGGTGAGTTTGCTGTGAAGCCCTGCGTTCAACCGCTCGATCAGGCGTGGGCGCGAGACCAGCTCTGGTCGGGCCGGGGGGATGTAGAGTTTGGTGGTCAGGAGCGGTGCGGTCATCTCATTCTCTCTGTGAGCAGTGTGTAGGACGAATTCGGCCGCTTGAAATCAAGCCCGCCTTGCGAGAACGGCTTTTGCTATGCTTTGCAAGGCGGCTCATCAACAACCGACTTGATCAGCTTTGCAGCCGCCTGCATTTGCTCTTCACTGCCGGCAATGCCCAGCCAGGCAGCGCCTTCTGCGCCACAAATGCCGCCGGCGGCTAAGAGGCAGGCCTCAGCGCCCGTCATCAGGCCGATGGCGTCCAGTTCGGTGAAAATCTTGCCCGGGATGGGCAGCATGCGTAGCCCCCTGGCAGACGGAGCATTGCACCGTTGGGCCAGCACGTTGACGTCTTCGAGCACGCGCTTTTCCAGACCCACGGGCACGATCAATTGCACCCGCTGGCCAACCACCGCTGAGAGCGCGGCGATGATGGTCCCTCCCTTTGGATTGGCGATCTGCACGGCGGCGTGACCGCGCGCGTCGAAGGCATTGGCCCCCTTAAGAACAACGTCGCCAGCTTTTAGATCATCTACCACGTCGAAGATGGTCTTGCCCTTTTGCCACTGGCCGTCGCTGATGATCACATCTCCTGGAAACTCGGCCTTGACAGCTTTGGCCCCAGGAGCTACGGTCAGACCGCGGCGAAAGCCCTTTCGCGAGAACCCTTCGGCCTGCCCCAGCGACTTGAGGACTTCTTCGGCTACATAGCCGTTGGTCGTACCGGCGATGATGACCAGCGTTCCCTGTTCAAGCACGCCCTTGATGGCGGGGCGCTGGGCCATCGCCTTGCCGATCAATCGCTTACCCATAGCAGTAGTTACACAGAATTGCCTCATCAGCTGTTATTCTCTCCTTCATCGTTGTCTAAGCTGGGAGTAGCTGCTCAGTCCCCGCTTACCGACGTCAATCTTACCACGTTTTATCCAGTTTTGCAACCTTGCTGACTTACCCGGTCTATTTCAATCTTAGGGCAAGTGTCATTGCGAGGCGTCTTTTTGCCGAAGCAATCTCCCGCCAGCGAATTGGGGATCGCTTCGTCGC
>JBHIAO010000261.1:0-8107 GCA_046758565.1 Anaerolineae bacterium | reverse complement strand
CCCGCTCAATGAAGCCATAGCCCTTGCTACCGTTGAACCACTTCACGGTTCCGGTTGTACGCTCGGTCATTGTTGAGTCCATCCCTCCTTTCTTTAGAATTTTACTGCAGGACGATCTCAACTATGCTCCGAGCCACGAAAAAAGACCGTCTCGGCCGAAGTAGCCCTGGACGGTCAACCGCGCGCGTTCCGAAACAAAACTTACTGCGTCCTACTGATAACAACAATTATAGCATGTTTCCGCGTCTATGTCAAATCGGCCTCATTCCAACCTTACCGCTTGACACCCTCCCCTTGGACTTACTCACATGAGTCGCATAGGCGTTTTCTCTTTGCGGGATCTCGAGGTAGTAGCTTCCGTAGGCACAGGGCCGGCACAGGATCTGGCCGTTGACCTGTATCTCTCGTCGGTCGTTGACCCCCTCGCCGCATTCAGCACAGAACATGCGTCTGATGGGCCGGCCCGGCCGGTCCTCAGGTGGGATCTGGACCACCACCTCTTGCACCACAAACAGCTCCTCTTCGGGCATGGCGCGGTACGCGTGAGCCTGAGCTTCGTATTTGTCCATCCCAGGCTCGGTGTACTCGGCTACTCGGTCCCGGGAGTCGTCCCGGGCCAGGATGCGCACGGCGTGCCCCGTGCGGTCGTCGTAGAAGGTGCAGGCTGCCTTGCCGTAGTCCACGTGCTTCAGGGTGCGCTTGCCCAGCCGGCAGCCAGAGACGGCGGCGATTGCATCGGCAAAGCAGCGGTCCATTTCGACAAACACAAAGAGACGCTTCTCCTGATCGGGGGGCTCGATACCCAGGAGCTGGCAGCCCAGGAGAGCCATGCGGGTGCCCAGCACCTGCCCGGGGCAGAGGCATCCACGGTGCATGGTGGTCGCCATTTCCAGATACTCGTCGAAGGATTGCATGTTGTTGCTCCTAAATGCTGAACGCCGGCTGGAAAGGCCGGCGTTTGCCACAACGGATGTGCTGCATTGTGGCGGTTCTCCTTTCCAAACACGGGGGGCGCGGGTGTTTCCACACGCACCTGTGATGCCGACATCGAGTCGGCACCCCCGGTCCACTACCGGGTGCGGCCGGCAGGCCATAGCACTCAACCGCCGTAGGCGGGCCGGCTCGGAGAAGTATTCAGTTATTGGTCGGTTGGTCGATTGGTCGGTTGGTCAATTGGTCGGTTAGTCTCAGTAGACCCAAATTTACCAGCAGAGGCGGCTCTCATGCCTGCCCTGAGGACCCTCCTGAGCCCGTCGAAGGGCCTGCCGAAGGGCTGCCGATTCGCGGGCGGGGGAGCCCGCTCTGCTCCACGTCAGTTTCCGACACAGCACCAGTCCGCGCCGTGAGCTCAGCGGCGATCTGGGTCAATGCCTGGCTGGCCGGCGAGTCTGGTGCGCGTAGCACCACCGGCTCCCCCACGTCTCCGCTCTCCCGCACCTGCGAATCCAGCGGTACACTGCCGAGGAAGGGGATCTCCCAGTAGGCACACATCTCGCGCACCTTGTGTCCCCGGCCAAAGATGTCCAGCACCTCACCGCAGTGGGGACAGAGGGACACGCTCATGTTTTCGATGACGCCCAGCAGCGGGACCTCCCGCTCTCGGAACAGCGCCACGCAGCGTACGACGGAAACCACGGCCAGGTTCTGGGGAGTGCTCACGATGACGACACCGCTCAGCGGCAGACTGTGGATGAGCGTGATCACCGCATCGCCGGTTCCTGGGGGCAGATCCACGGTCAGGTAGTCCAGATCGCCCCAGTCCACGTCTTGCAGGAACTCCTGGATCACTTGGTGCACCACGGGGCCACGGAAAGCCAGGGAGTCGGCTTCCTCGACGAGAAAGCCCATGGACATCAGTTTGACGCCGTGACTGGTCAAAGGCGACACCCGCTGCCCGTCGGGGGAGTGGGGATGCTGCCCCACCAGACCGGTCATCACGGGCACAGAGGGGCCGTAGATGTCGCCGTCCAGCAGACCCACCTGCGCCCCTGTCTGGGCCAGAGCCACGGCCAGATTCACAGCCACGGTACTTTTCCCTACACCCCCCTTCCCACTGGCCACGGCGATGGCATGCCGCACACTACTCACGGTCCACCTCCACAAGGGAATTTCGAATTTCGAATTTGGGATTTCGGATTTCGAATTGCGAAATTATCCATCCTCACCAGCATTGGCAAGACATGCAAAGCACGAACATAAATTCGAATTTCGAAATCCGAAATCCGAAATCCTACTTCACCTCCGCCTCCGGCGGATAGAACATCTCCCCATGATCTGTGGGCTCACCGTCATAGGCGAAAGTGTTCTCGTAGGCTATCACCTTGAAAATCTCCTCCGGCGTCAGCTTTTCCTCCCACGGCGTCATGGGCGTGTCAGGCACTCCTTTGGCGATGCGCCAGTACCAGTAGGCGTCCGACCAGCCTTCTATCAGATCCAGATCCCGAAAGTCGGCAGCGCCGCTCAGGATAGGGACCCCATCCCGGCCGTGGCAGGCAGCACAAACCACGTCGGGGTAGACCTGGCCCTCGTAGATGGCCTTGCCCTTGGCGATGATCTCGGGATCGGTCCACCAGCCGGGCGGCATGGTCTTCTGGTACTCCAGGGAGATCTCGTAGAACGACCCTTGATCGCCCCTGGCTGTGCCTGGGAAGAGGGGCGTGGGGGATGCGACCGAGGCGTCGGTAAGCGTGGAAAGGTAGGCCGCCAGAGCATTGATCTCGTCATCGCTCAGCCGCTTGCCAAAGTCGTCGGGCATGGTGACTTTGTTGTACTCTTCCTCGAAACCTTCGGCCAGGGAGGACGTGGGGTTGAGGATTTCGGCCCGGATGGCGTGTGTGGAGAGGAGATTGCCGATGTTGTCCAACTCGGGGCCACGGCGCTTGACGCCGCCCTTGCCGCCGATTTTGTGGCAGTTGTAGCATTCCCAGTCGTCGTAGGCCAGCCGGCCCCGCTCGATGAGCTCCGGGGACGGGCCGGCTGCTTCCACGGGCGACGTCAAACCACCCGCCGAGGCACCCGGGTTGCCTTCAGTGCCCGTCGGTGCCTGGGCGACCTGGCCCGGCTCCACGACAACCAGGCCCAGTTCCTCCGCCTCTTTGCGCAACGCTTCAATGCGCCGGGGTTTCTGGCGCTCCCGGAGCGACCGCTGGATGCGGGCGATCTTTTCCTGCTCCACCTGGGGGTCGTACTGGGGTAACAGCCGGCCCACCAGGATCAGGATGGCGGAGGCGATGAGGAACACGGCCACAATAGCCAGGCCACCGTGGCGCGGCTGCGTGCCAAAGCGCATGTCCAACAACACGAAGAAAGGCAGGGCGATGAGCGCGTAACCCACGAAGTACAGGCGGAAGATGGTTGGAAAGCCGACGAGTCCGCTGGCGAACCAGACCGCCATGACCAGTACGGCGGTGACGACGAGCTTCCCACGGACGTTCTGCCACAGGGTCATATCAGCGCACCTCCCCCACGGCAACCTTATGTTCCGGTTCCCCCACTCTATGGCTGAGCCAGATGATGAAAGTGATGAGCAGGAAGAAGATCAGGGAAATCGCGGTGATAATTTGGGCCGAATAGGCCAGCGTTGGAGTGAAAGCTTCGCTGGACAGGTCCGGGATGGCGTTGTAGACGTGAAAGCTCTTGCGAATCAGGGAGCGCACCGCGCCCATCAGCCCCATGGTCCAGATGGCAGTGAACGCCAGGAGGATCAGCGCGTACTGGGCCGGCGCCTCGATCTCGCCCCAGGTAATACGTCCCCGGCGGATGGCCGTACGATAGAAGATATAGTTCACCAGCGTCACAAGGGCGGTCCAGATGGCCGCGGTGTTCTTGGCCCGCATCAGAGCCAGAAACCCAAGGTTAGCCGGCAGCTCCATTTGAGCGATGAACGCCTCTTGTGTCATGCTGGCCGGCACCATACCCGGTTCGATGATCATGGTGGCGAAGAAGTGCCGGGGCGTCACCCAGATGGCGCTGCCCACGAAGATGAGGGCGAAGCCCACCTTCATCGGTAAGGCAAAGCGCGCACCCCCCTCGACCCGCCGCACGCTCAGCCACATGTAGTAGTTCGCCGCCAGGAAAAGGAGCCCCACCATGATGCCCTGCATCTCGAAAAACATGGACAGCCGGTCAGACATCATGTAGATACCCAGAGAGGCGTCGTAGGCGTAGATCTCCCGACCGTAGATGTAGCCCGGAGCGATGAGCAGGATGAAGGTGACGGTGCCAATCAGGTTGCCGATGAACCCCATCCAGTCGTAGAAGGCCCGCTCTTCGGGATCTTTCGACGTCAAATACATGAAGGCTGCCACCAGCCCGGTGATGAATCCTCCGAAGACGACGTTGGCGATAAAGCGGTGGAGGTTCAGGGGCCACCAGGTGGGGTTGTTCACCAACTCCCACACCGTAGCGGTCTCCCAGTTCTTCGGCGGCGTGTTCATAAATGAAGCGATGGCGTTTTGGTTGAGCATGGTCAGCGTGCCGATGATGTTCAATAACACCCCGATGCCTATGTGCAGTCCCTTGCGGTCTCTCAGGGCATCCCAGCTATACCAGTAGGTGTACAGGGTCAGCGTCTCCAGGAGGAAGAGCACGGGATAGATGAAAACCCACTGCAGGAAGAAACGGGGGAAGATAAAGCCGGCGAAGCCAGGGTGGAACGTCACCACTACGGCGATAAAGAGCCCTCCCAGGAGGGCAGTCAGGCTGTAGGCCACCGCCGTCACCTTCGTCATCTCATGCGCCAGCCGCTCGTAGCGGGGGTCTTTGTTGCGCCAGCCCAGAAACTCGCAGATGACGATAAAGATCGGCGCCCCCAGGATGAAGGCAGCGAAGTTCAGGTGTAACTGGGCGACGATCCAGATAGCTGCCCGGCTGCCTATGAGCGGGAAAGCTACATGGGGCATCAGCTCTTCCATCTCAGTTCCTCCATAGACACCAGGATCTCTATCTGCGATAGATGTTCTCGTTCTCTAAACGCTCGCCCTTCTTTCGCCCTGGGTGGATAGAACATCTCACTGTGGTCTATAGGCTCGCCTTCGTAGGCGAAGGTGTTCTCGTAGGCCATCGCCTTGAAGATTTCCTCCGGCGTCAGCTTGTCCTCCCAGGCCGGCATCGGTGTCTCAGGCACCCCTGTGGAAATCCGCCAGAACCAGTAGGCATCGGACCAGCCTTCCACCAGGTCCGGGTCGCGGAAGTCGGCTGCATTGGGAATGACAGGCGTGCCATCAGGACCGTGACACGCAGCACAGACGACACCGGGGTAGACCTGGCCCTCGTAGATGGCTTTGCCCTCTGCGATGATCTCGGGATCGGTCCACCATCCGACTGGCACGCTCTTCTGGTAGCTCAGGGGAATCGCGTAGAAAGGTGCCTCATCACCTTTGGCTGTTCCTGGGAAGAGGGGGCTGGGCGTCTGAACTGAATCGTCCTTCAAGGTGGAAAGGTAGGCTGCCAGAGCGCTGATCTCGTCATCGCTCAGTCGTTTGCCGAAGTCGTCAGGCATGGTGACCTTATTATACTCTTTCTCGAAGCCTTCGGCCAGCGAAGAGGAGGGGTTCAGAATCTCGGCGCGGATGGCGTCCGGGGAGAGCAAGCTGCCAATGTTGTCCAGTTCGGGGCCACGGCGCTTTACGCCACCTTCGCCGCCGATGAAGTGGCAGTTGTAACACTCCCAGTCTTCGTAGGCCTGCCGGCCCTGCTCGATCAGCTCGCCTGGTGGATCAGTCTCCGCTTCTGGTGTGCGCGGCAGGGGTGTGACCATCGCCGGTACCGAGGTCGGTGTGGATTGCGCCTCCGGCCGAGAGGCTGTAACCGCCGGCAACGTGGGTGAGGGCTTGAGCGGTGCCGGCGTGGCCTGGGAAGTGCAGGAGAGGGTCAGGAGAACAACGAAGACTGAGAGGAGCTCAATCCTGAGTGCGAAACTCACGGCAGAATGGCTTCAAGATGTTGTCGTTCCGCCTGGACAAAGGCAACCGTTGCCGAGACCACAGTCCTGTAAAAGGGGGTTTCGCTGCGCGAGCACACCTGCTCCGCGAACTCTTCGATCCACGTATCGAGGTGGGCGGCGACGAATGATGGAAGATGGAGGATAGAAGACGGAGGATGGAATCCCTCTTCCATCTTCACTTCCTCCTTCCCCTTTCCCCTTTCCTCCTTCCATTTTCCCTCCTCCTCGCACAGCAGGCCGCCGTACTCCAGGAGCAGGGCCAGGTGGTCGGGGTAGTCTTTGAAACTTTGAGGGATGACAATGCCCTGCGCCTGATAGCGTCGCAGCATATCCGTGGCCGGCGGTCCCATGATCATATCGCGGCTGCCAGTCAGGAAGCCGTCTTCGCCAGCCCATTCCTTAAACACCGACTCTACGGGCAGGACGAAGTGCGGCGGGATGACGAACAGTGGGTAGTAGGCCCGCTTCAGGGTTTGCAACACGGTTTCTGGTGAGCCGGCGATGTACAGCAGCTCCAGGCTTGTACTGAGCCCTGCGGTGTCCTGAGGCCCCTCCTGAGCTTGACGAAGGACCTGTCGAAGGATCGAAGTATCCTCGGGGATTCCCAGGGCTTGGAAACCATCCGCCATCACCTGGTACAAAACGCCTCCCGCTACATCGCGGGCAAAGGCCTCCGCCGGCTCTTTGTAACACTCCGACAGGGCGAAGTACAGCTCGGCTCGTGGGTCCATGGTTCAGTGGTCAGTTATCAGTGGCCAGTTATCAGTGATCAGTTATCAGCAACAGTTAGACACCAGTAGCTGGAATCCTGGGGGGACCTGATGAGCCGCTGCGTCACTGATTACTGATCACTGAATACTGGTTACTGATAACTAGATCATGGGTTCTGCTTGATTTGCTGCTCCGGGAAGACGTCGAAGAGCAGGTCCACCCGTTTCTCGTGGGTCTCGATGAAGTCGTAGTCCGCGGCCGGGGCCAGCCCCTCCTCGGGGCGGCTGAGCATCTCCAGCCACTGGTCTTTGTCGAACTCCTTGAACTCCGGCCCGTAGAAGATCTGCCCTTCCACGTCCGAGGCGTTCTCGTGGCAACGCATGCAGTCCGTCGGGTCGAAGGCGATGCCACCCAATCCACCCACCAGGTCCGAGGCGGCGGTGCGCCGGCTGAAGAGCAGGTCAGCCACGTCGGCGTCCCAGTCCCGGGCGCGCCGTTCCTTACCGATGGGCACCGGCGGGATCTCCACCACCGGCGGGGCTGGCGTGGCCGTGGGGGCCGGCGGGGGTGGCGCCGGGGTATCCGTCGGTGGTGGCGGCACCGGCGTATCCGTTGGCGGCGGAGACGTCGGTGTGGCCGGCACCGGCGTGGGTGCGGGCGTTGGGCCACCGCAGGCCACCGCCAGGACCAGCATCAGGATCGTCAGGACGGCCAATGGGAGCAACCAGGCCTGCACTGAGCGCGGTCGAAGTGCTTGTACTGAGCGTAGCCGAAGGGAATGCTTCATGATTCACCTCCCCTTTTACAGTTCCCGCCGGACAGGCACCGGCTTCAGGAAGATATTGCTCGGTCCCACGTCGAAGAGGTCAATATCCAGCACCTCGCGCCCCATGTCATCCACTCTACCCAGCAATTGGTCCCGCTCGCCGAACTCGATGGCGTCGGTAGGGCAGACCATGGCGCAGGCCGGCCGGTTGCCCCCCGGCGCATCCGCCGGCCGGTCCAGCTTGTGGGCGCAGAAGGTGCACTTATCCGACTGGAAGTAGCCGTACTTGCTCGGCACCGGGCTGAGCTTGATAGCGCCGAAGGGGCAGGCCACCACGCACATCTGATTCCCCTGGCACTTATCCCGCTTGAAGAGGACGATACCATCCTCCCGCTTTTCCAGCGCCTTGCCCTCCACCGGACAGGCGGCGACGCACGCCGGGAACTCGCACTGCTGGCAGTTCATGAATACAGCGTAGGCGGCCGGGTTCTTGCTCTGATCGGGCCCGACGAGGACAATGTCGTTACGTTGCCACTGGGAGCCCACGTGATTCTCGACCTTGCAGGCTACCACGCAGGCCCGGCACATGATGCATTTGCCTGGGTCTACCAGGAAGGCATATTTTTGGGCCATCAGTTACCTCCTTTGGCTGATGGCTGATGGCTGATGGCTGATGGCTGATGGCT
>JBHIAO010000260.1:0-8127 GCA_046758565.1 Anaerolineae bacterium | reverse complement strand
GTCCATCTACGCGGCTCGAGCCAGGCTTGCCGCAGGATTGAGGGTAGAGGATAGAGACGCGGGTTTGGAGATCGCCTATGAGCGTCAGAAGCTGGATTCAACATCGAGGACATGCGTTGGAAGTGACATACCAACTCGCCGAGTGGGTTTTCGTACGCCTTGATCCGTTTTTCTCCTTCGTGGGCTACGATCGGGTTGAGCAGCTCATCCGGCCGGCGGAGCAACTGGCCAAAGAACTCGCATTCGATTGCCGGATGTGTGGACAGTGTATCCTACATTCCACGGGCATGACCTGTCCCATGACTTGCCCGAAGAATCTGCGCAATGGACCGTGCGGGGGCGTCCGAGCCAATGGTCATTGCGAGGTTAAACCAGAGGTAAAATGCGTCTGGGTTCAGGCCTACGAGCGTTCGCTGGATATGTCCATCTACGGTCACGAGATGTTGACCGTGCAACCACCGGTGAATCGAGGACTCCAAGGCACATCGGCCTGGGTGAACATGTTGACGGGAGTGGACCGGGAGGTTCCGTCAGGCTGGGGAGCGTGATGCGTGATTCGTGATACGGGATCCGGGTTCGTCCTACGCAATACGCACCACATCCCCTGTGTTCCAATCGTTGACCGATGAATGAACAAATGAAAGCCGGCTCTCGCCTAGAGCGTGTCCTGCGCTCGGGTCGTTTTGCCGTTACCGCGGAGCTGCACCCACCCGACAGTGCCGATCCGCAGGCCGTGTACGACGCGGCGCTGGTGCTGGCTGAGGTCGCAGATGGCATCAATGCCACAGACGCCTCGGGGGCCAACGTCCATATGTCCAGCGTGGCGATCTGCGCGTTGCTGACCCGGGCCGGCTACGAGCCGGTGCTCCAGATGACCTGCCGCGACCGCAATCGTATCGCCATCCAGGGCGATCTCCTGGGCGCGGCCGCCATGGGGGTCCGGAACGTCCTGTGCCTGACGGGCGATGACGTGACGGCCGGCGACCAGCCGCAGGCCAAGCGAGTGTTCGACTTCGATTCGATTCAGCTACTGCGGACCGCAGTGATCATGCGCGACAAGGGCATGTTTCTTGGCGGCCGCAAGCTGGATGTACCTCCCAGGTTGTTTCTGGGCGCGGCCTCCAACCCCTTTGTTCCGCCGTTCGATTGGCGTCCCTGGCGTCTGGCGAAGAAAGTCGAGGCCGGCGCCGACTTCATCCAGACGCAGTACTGTTTCGACTTGCCACGCTTTCGACAGTTCATGCAGCAGGTGCGCGACATGGGTTTGCATGAGGGAGTGTACATCCTGGTGGGGGTTGGTCCCCTGCGCTCGGAGCGCGCAGCCGAATTCATGCGCACGAAGGTGCCGGGCGTGGTCATCCCTGACGAGATCGTGGATCGGCTGCGAAAGACCCCGAAGGAGAAAAAGCGTGAGGAGGGCAAGCGCATTTGCATCGAAATCATCCAGCAGCTCGGTGAAATCGAAGGTGTTGCCGGCGTGCATGTGATGGCCTACCGCCAAGAGGAACTCGTAGCGGAGATCATCGAAGAATCGGGCCTGCTTCCGCGCCGCAAGGTGTGTGACGTCCCCCGCAAGCCGGAAGGTGAGCAAGAGATGCTGGAGCGGCACGCCAGTACGGCGCGGATCGAGTAAGGTAGGCAGCGTAAAACGCAAAACGTGAAACGTGAGGGCTTTGAACGAGCCAAGATCATCACGTTTCACGCTTCACGTTTTACGGGTGACGTAAGGAGATAACTTTGGAAACAGTAGTCAGCTCACAAACCAAGACCGTCATCATCGGTCCTGACCGTCCGTTCACCATCATCGGGGAGCGAATCAACCCGACGGGACGGAAGAAACTGGCCGAGGAGATGGCTGCCGGCGATTTCAGCCGGGTCGAAGCAGATGCCATCGCCCAGGTGGAGGCCGGCGCCCACATGTTGGATGTCAACGCCGGCATCCCCATGGCCGAGGAGCCGGCGATTCTTGCTGAGGCAATACGAGTTGTCCAGTCCGTAACCGACGTACCTCTGTCCATCGACTCGTCCGTGGTTGAGGCGCTGAAGCGCGGCCTGGAGGTGTATCAAGGTAAGGCGTTAGTGAACTCGGTCACTGGTGAGGAAGACAGGCTGGAGGCGGTGCTGCCGCTGGTGAAGAAGCACGGTGCCGCGGTGATTGCCATCTCTCACGACGAAACGGGCATTTCCCAGGACCCGGTGGAGCGTTTCAAGGCGGCCAAGAAGATCGTCGAGCGCGCCATGGACTACGGCATACCGAAGGAGGATGTGCTCGTCGACCCGCTGGTCATGCCGGCCGGCGCTGTGCAAGGTGCGGGCCGGAAGGTGTTCGAGATCGTGCGTATGGTGCGCGAGGAGCTCGGTGTCAACACCGTATGTGGCGCGAGCAATGTTTCCTTCGGTCTTCCCAATCGCGTAGCTGTAAATGCCAACTTCCTGTCGATGCTCATCGCCAGTGGCATGCCGGCGGCCATCACCAACCCGTGCGAGGACGATCTCAAGCTGGCCATCCTGGCGGCCGACATGCTCATGGGCCACGATGAAAACTGCCTGGCGTGGATCACGGCGCATCGGGAAACGAGAGCTACGGAAGATGGTCGTGGCCGGCGACGACGAAGAGGATGAAGCCTTCTGCGAGGAAAGGCATAGCAATGACGCTAAAGCTAGCAGCAACTGTACCGAGTGACATCGAGATTGCACAGGCGGCTGAACTGAAGCCCATCATCCAAATCGCCGAACGACTAGGTCTGGATCAAGACGACCTGCACCTCTTCGGAGAGCACAAGGCCAAGGTAGATCTCGATGTTCTGGCGAGGTTGCAGGAGCATCCCAACGGAAAGTACATCGATGTGACAGCCATCACACCCACGCCGCTGGGGGAGGGCAAGACGACGACTGCCGTCGGCCTGACTCAGGGCCTGGGTGCCATCGGCAAGAATGCGATGGTTTGTATCCGACAGCCATCACAAGGTCCTACCTTCAGCATCAAGGGAGGGGCAGCCGGCGGCGGCTACTCGCAGGTGGTGCCGATGGAGGACTTCAACCTGCACCTAACGGGGGACATCCACGCCGTGGCGGCGGCTCACAACCTGTGCGCGGCAGCGCTCGACACCCGGATCATGCACGAGCGCAACTACCCGGGCGACGCCTGGGCAAAGCGCACCCGCAGTGAGAAGTACCCGGACGGCCTTCCCCGCTTGAACATCAATCCCTACAGCATCACCTGGAACCGGGTGATGGATGTGAACGACCGGGGGCTGCGCAACATTGTGTCTGGGTTGGGGGGCAAGTGGGATGGCTATCCGCGGGCTGCGTCCTTCGACATCACGGTGGCCTCAGAAGTGATGGCGATCCTGGCCCTGGTATCGGGGCAGGACTATCGCTCGACCTTGAAGGACCTGCGGCAGCGGCTGGCGCGGATCGTCGTGGCTTACGACTACGACGGTAACCCTGTGACCACCGAGGACCTGGGCGTGGCCGGTGCTATGACAGTGCTGATGAAGGATGCCATCATGCCCAACCTGATGCAGACGCTGGAAGGCCAGCCGGCCTTCGTGCACGCCGGCCCCTTCGCGAACATCGCCCACGGCAACAGCTCCGTGATCGCCGACCAGGTGGCGCTGAAACTGGCCGACTACGTCGTCACCGAGTCGGGCTTTGGGGCCGACATTGGTATGGAGAAGTTCTTCGACATCAAGTGCCGCACCTCGGGGTTGATCCCCAACGCGGTGGTGCTGGTGGCCACGATTCGAGCGCTCAAGATGCACGGCGGCGGTCCGAAGGTGGTGGCCGGCTATGACCTGGCGCGGGAGTACACCGAGGAGAACCTGGAGCTCTTGGAACAGGGCGGCGAGAATCTAGCACGGCACATCGAGATTGCCCGGAAGTTTGGCATCCCGGTGGTGGTGGCAGTGAATCGTTTCCCCACCGACACCGATGCGGAGGTTGAGCTGGTGAAGCGCATCGGTGAGGAAGCCGGTGCCTATGCGACGGCTATGTCGAACCACTGGGTTGAGGGCGGCGAAGGTGCCTGGGAGCTGGCCGAAGCCGTGGTCGATGCCTGTGAGGAGCCCTCGAACTTCCGGTTCCTGTACGATGTTGATCAGCCAATCAAACAAAAGATCGAGACCATCGCGACGGAGATCTACGGTGCTGATGGGGTGGAATACTCGCCCGAGGCTGAGGCCCAGATCCAGACCTACGAACGAAACGGGTTTGGAAACCTGCCCATCTGCATGGCCAAGACCCACCTGTCGCTGTCCCACGATCCTAAGCTGAAGGGGGTCCCCAGAGGGTTCACGCTGCCGATCCGAGAGGTGCGGGCCAGTGTGGGAGCCGGCTTCATCTACCCGCTGTGTGGAGAGATGAAAACCATGCCCGGCCTGCCGGCCACGCCGGCCTACATGAACGTGGATATCGACGAAGACGGTCGTGTGGTAGGGCTCTTTTGACGCCAAAAGGCGGTGAGGGCGTCGAAGTTGAGGGACATGGCAACTGGCTAATCCAGGACCAGGTCGGTTAACTTCACCGCGTCGCCCCCATCAACAGCCAGACACTGCCCGGTGACGAAGTTGGCCTCGTCGCTGGCAAGATACACGGCAGCGTAGGCCAGGTCAGCCGGGTCGCCCTGGCGGGCAGTCTTCGGCTGACGGCGGATGAGTGGAGGCGTCACAGGTTTGACGATCGGGTCCTTGACGGGGGCGTAGACAAACAAACCCGGGCACAAGCAGTTCACCCGGATGCCGTCGTCCAGGTAGTCATTGGCCATGTTCAACGTCATCTCGATCATGCCGGCCTTGGTGTAAGCGTAGATGGGGTTGGCCATCCGGCGCACCGTGCGGGAGGCCGTGACGTTGATAATCACTCCGCCGCCGCCCTGCTTGAGCATTTGCGCAGCCGCGGCCCGACAGGTATTGAAAACGGCGGTCAGGTTGCTGGCCACGATCTGCTCAAACGCCTCGTCGGACAGCTCATGAATCTTGCGATCCAACTCAACCCAGCCGCCGCCGATGTTGTTGTACAGGATGTCCAGGCGACCGAATCTTTCCACGGCGGTCCCGATCATGCGATCGACGTCTGCCCGATCCGCCGCGCTGCCGACCACGATAGCGACCTCGCCGCCTTTGTCGCGGATCATCCGCGCCGTCTCTTCGAGCACGTGCTGCCGCCGGGCGGCGATGACAACACTAGCGCCCTCCTGGGCGAACAGCAGCGGCGCGCTGCGCCCGAGGTGCTCCCCCGCTCCGACGACCAGTATGACCTTGTTCTCAAGTCTCACGATTTACCTCCCTGGCCTGGATCGCCGCCCGTAGCTTCTGGCGGGTGACCGGTAGCTCGTTAATCCACACCCCGACAGCGTCGTGGATGGCGTTGACCACCGCCGGCGCAGTCGGCGCGATGGCCAGTTCACCCATCCCTTTGGCCCCGTAGGGACCAAGGGGATGAGGCTCTTCGACAAGAATGGGGTGGATCTCCGGAAGGTTCTTCAGACGCAGGAGGCCCAGATCCCTGAAGTGGTTCACCTGCGGGTATCCATCCCTCATCGGAAATTCCTCACTCAACGCGTAGCCCAGCCCTTGTACCACTGCTCCCTCGA
The DNA here is from genome assembly GCA_046758565.1 of Anaerolineae bacterium. GTDB lineage: Bacteria > Chloroflexota > Anaerolineae > Epilineales > JAANWY01 > JBHIAO01. The sequence goes on along the minus strand of JBHIAO010000260.1, from coordinate 2,534 downwards.
TCTGGCCTATGCAGTTGCGCCGGCTGATCGCGCGCCCTACATCATGTGCGGCGATCACCTTGATGACTCGTACTTCACCCGTCTCCTCGTTGACCGCTACCATGGCCGCCTGGACCCCGTAGCAGTAGGCAAAGTGCAAACGATGGCCACCCGCCGCGTGTGGTCGGGCAGCCGCGTGGCGCGGGACCGGGTTGGTCTCAGGCGCGTCGTAACTTGCCACCGCCTGAAATGTTTCACAACTGCTCGCCAGTTCGGTCAGGCTGACGAAGGGCCGGCCGCTGCGCCTGTTGACAAACACCCCCTCACGCAGCTCGATTTCGTCCGGCGGGACCGCGAACTCAACGGCGACAGCTTCCAAAAGTCGCGCACGCAGCTTCTGGCTGGCCCGCAATACGGCGTTCCCCGACACGAACGTCGCTCTGGATGCGGTGGTCATTCCTCCAGGCGGGTCGTACTTTGTGTCAGCCGTGTGCACACGAATGAGGCCAAGCGGCACGCCGAGTGTCCGGGCGGCAATGATCGCCAGTGCTTCGTTCGATCCCTGCCCCATGTCGGCCGCACCGTGACGCAGCAGGAAGCGGCCATCGGGTTGGAGGGCGATGTGCGCTTGGGCGTCGTCAGGGATGCCAGACCCCAGGCCGACATTCTTGTATGCGCCGGCGACGCCTATGCCCAGCTTCTCACCCGGTCGCAAGGTGGGCCGAGGCGTTTTGTCGAGCGCCTCTTTGACCGCCTTCAGGCAGGCTTTGATACCCGCGCCAACATCCTCTGTGAGCACATGGCCGGTGATGGTAGCCTCCCCGAGATCCAGCGCGTTCTTCAGACGAAACTCAAAAGGATCCATACCCAGGGCATCTGCCAGCTTCTGGATATGGGCCTCCGCAGCGAAGGTTGCTTGCGGGCTACCGAACCCCCGAAACGCCCCACAAGGGGGGTTGTTGGTGTGCACGGCATAGGCATCTACCTTCACATGCGGCACCACGTATGGGCCACAGGCAAAGGTTGCCGAGCGGAACAGCACGGCCTCACCCGTCGAGGCGTAGGCACCTGTGTCGCCGAGAATGGAGACCTCGGCCGCAACGAGGCGACCGTTCTTCGTGGCACCCATTCGGTAACGCAGCTTCTCCGCATGGCGCTTGTGATGCACCCGTAACGACTCTGCCCGACTCCACAGCGTTTTCACCGGCCGCCCCGTGATGTGGGCTGCGAGGGCGGCGTGGACCTGGCCGGCCACGTCTTCCTTGCCACCAAACGCACCGCCCACATACATATGGGCGATGCGCACGCGCGACTCTTCCACACCGAGCGCCGCCGCAACCTGTGTCCGGTCGAAGGTAGGTCCCTGACTGCCGCAGTACACCGTCAGGGTCCCATCCGGCTCCGGGACAGCAATGCTACACTCAAGCTCCATGTAAGCGTGGTCCACGAACGGCACTTCGTACTCGTCCTCGACGATCACATCCGCGTCCGCAAATCCGACATCCAGATCTCCCTTCCTGATGGCGTGGTGCATCAGCACGTTCGGGGTCTCGGGATACGTCTCGCGGAGATACTCGTGCAACACCGGCGCGTCCGGCGATATCGCTTGCTCCGGGCTGGTGATGACCGGCAGAGGTTCCAGATCAACCTTGATGCACTCCAGCGCCGCAGTGACCTGCTCCGGGGTCTCGGCCACAACCAGCGCCAGCGCGTCACCCACGTAGCGTACCACTTCGTCGCAGAAGATCGGTGTATCTGGTACAAGTAAGCCGAAGCGATTCTCGCCAGGCACATCTCTGGCCGTGAGCACGAGAACAACTCCCGGCATCGTCTCCGCCTGACTGGTGTCCACTTTGATGACCCGCGCGTAAGGCAATGGGCTGCGCAACGCCCGGGCGTAGAGCATGTCCGGGAAGGAGAGATCGTCGGTGTACTTGAGCTCGCCCGTCAACTTGGCCAGGGCCATGTGCTCATTTTCCGTGTCCTGCGCCGTCCAGCCGGTGTCCAATTCACCCCGCAGCGCGGCGGCCGCCCGTTTCACCGACTGATCCAGGCGAGATAGCCCCACGCAGCGGCAGATCACGGGGGAAAGGGCACGCCGGATTTCCCGGTCGCTCGGATCAGGGTTTCTGTCCAACACAGCCTTCGCCGCCATGAGCGCGCCGGGCGCGCAGTAGCCACACTGGAAGATCCCATCCTGAATGACCGTTTGCAAAAGCGGATGGGGCATGCTGCCGTTCACGCCCAGGCTTTCGATTGTCTCCACCTGACAGCCGTCCAGCGATGATACCTTATCCAGACAGGCGCGCCGGGCACGACCGTTGACGATGACGGTGCAGGAGCCACAGGTGCCTTCGTTATCACAGGATTGCTTGGTGCCGGTCAACCCCAACGTCTCACGCAAACAACGCAACAGTGTCCACGCGAGGTATTCTGTGGCCATCACTGGTTGGCCGTTGACCGTGAACGATACCGATTTCTGCTCTGCCATGTCCTCATCTCCGGTGAAACGTGAAACGTGAAACGTGAAACGTGAAACGTGAAACGTGATGCGT
>JBHIAO010000259.1:0-8150 GCA_046758565.1 Anaerolineae bacterium | reverse complement strand
TATGGAAACATTCGAGGAAAAGGCACTCGACTACTACGGCGAGGTGATCATCAACAAGCACCTGATCCACGAGGCCGGCTTCGGCGCCCGCGCCATCCCGACCTATGTGGGTGAGTGGATTCTATCCGCCTACGCCGAGGACGGCGAGCTGACCGCGCCGAGCCGCGAGAAAATCGCTATGTTCCTGACCAGGTTCCTGCCCACCAAAGGGCAAAAGGACGAGATCAAGAACCGGCTCTTGAAGATGGAGACAGTCCAGTTATTGGATGACTATCATGTGAGCGTCAACCTCAAGACCGGAGAGCGTAACCTCCATATCCCCCTCCTGGACATCAACGATGCGCGCGTCAGCGGCCATATCGTGGACAACAACGAGTTGCTTGTCACCAGCGGCGTTTGGGGCATCGGCGATCTGTTCTACGTACCGCCGGAATCGCGCGCGGAGCGGGGGCAGGTCTGGCTGCGCGAGTTCCGACCGTTCCAAGTGAGCAGCATTGATTACGACTACTTCTCTCACTGCCGGCAGCACTTTGAATTGGAAGAATGGCTGGACCTGATGGTTTCCAGCATCGGGTTCAACCCTCGTGCCCTATCTCTGCGTCAGAAAATGGTCCTGATCACCCGCATCGTGCCCGTGGCGCAGCCTCGGGTCAACCTGGTCGAGCTGGCGCCCAAGGGCACCGGCAAATCCTTCGTGTACGACAACCTCTCGCGCTACGCCCGCGTCATCGGCGGGGGCAAGATCACGCCGGCGGTGCTGTTTCACAACCTGGCCACCCACACCCCCGGGCTGATCACGCGCTACGATGTGATCGTGCTGGATGAGGTGCAGAGCATTCGCGGCGACAGCGCCGGCGAGTTGATCGCCGGCTTGAAGGTATACCTGGAGTCAGGGCGCTATAGCCGGGGCAGCACCATGGGCACGGCCGAGGCCAGTTTCGTCATGTTGGGCAACATCATGCTGGACGAGAACAAGCAACTCGTCCAGGAGGAATCGGGGCTGTTCCGCCAAATCCCTAATTTCCTGCAGGAAACCGCGTTCCTGGATCGCATCCACGGTTTGATTCCCGGTTGGGCGATGGAGCGCGTGACGAAAGACACGCCGTCGAAGAGCCTGGGCTTCAAAGGCGACTTCTTCTCCGAAGTCCTGCACGTGATGCGTCGCATGGCCCAGTACGACGAGTATGTCTCGGAGAACATGGTACTTATCAACTGCAATGACCTGCGTGACCGCAAAGCCATCGCCCGCCTCGCCGCCGGCTTTCTCAAGCTGCTGTTTCCAGACATCAACCCGACCGAAGAGGAGTTCAGGGAATTCTGCGTGAGGCCGGCGGTTGAGCTCCGCCAACGCGTCCGAGACGAACTGCACAAAATGGACCCCGAATACGCCGCCGTGGAGATAGGCGTAGCGTGACACCTTGGACATCTTTAAGTCAGGTGTGATGTTGAGCGAGATCAACTGAAGGTTGAGTAGGATGATGGACATGGACCACAGCGATATTCCCAGCGGCCTGAGGCCGCATTTTCAAGAATACGATCCGTCCACCTTGGACCTTGATCGTGACGCTAACTTGATCATCCAACGCACGACAGAGCCGAAAGCCGTTAGGCTAAAAGTCCCCTTTCGATGGCGGATCGAGTTGAGAATACGAGGTTTAGTACTCAGGTTTGCCTGGTGGCTCATTTGGCACATAAACCGTGACAGTCCCGAACGCGAGTACAACATCCACCATAATCTGTTGATCGACCGAATACCCGTCGGTGATAGGGTATAGTGGTGTTCATCTTTCTCTGGGAGGACGGCGGCACGTCGAGCTATCGGCTCTACGCTCAGGGGGGTCTGACGCCTCCCCAGGCCTACGAGAGGTATAAGGACGAGCTGTGAACCCTACCCGCCTCGCCCGCCTTGTGGTCCCCGCAGGCGCGCCCGGCTTGGGTGAACAAGTGTAGTGAGGGTGCGAGGGATAACCGACTCAAGAGATGAAAGGGGAACGGTTAAACGGCTCATGTGGCAGCGAACTCGAAGCAAGGTTCTTCCACTCAGAACCTTTCTCATCCTCGTCCTCTTGACCACGCCCTGGCTCACCTTGCCCTACAGACGGATCGGCCGGGTCGCATTCAGCTTTTGTTCGGCCTGGATTGCCAAATCCAGGCCCAAACGGGGATTTGACAATCCCCTTGGAACGAAATTCGGATCTACTGAGACTGCCAACCCGACCTGCCTCGCCCCTACAGCCTAGCGCCTGATCAGCGGCAGACGCTGCACCTCGCCTTCAACCACCAATGCGCTGCCAGTAGTGGTGATGTCTATCTGCTCCTGGTCGAAAGAACCCACCAGTTTCACATCCGTCAGGACTAACGGTGAGGTGCCAACCCCCACGGTGCGGAAGTTCACTGTCGCCAGAACACCATCACCCTCGTTGCCGGAATCCAACCCCAGATCGGCGGCACCGAAGCGAAGCGTCCCTGCCTCGGGATCGACGATGGGGTCCAGGGTAAAGGCGCCGGCCATGAAGTCGCCCAGTTCGACGCTTTCGACCTGAAGGATAGTCGGAGTGTAGGTCAGTGTAAACTCGAAACTCTTCAGGTCAACGGCCTCGGCGACGCTCACCGCCACAGCCGCCGTCTCGCCGATGCGCTTCGAGCCGGCCGGCGCACCGACACGTACAGTCGTCCCCAGCAGGCCAACCCCCCGAGACTGAATGGCCATTGGGCTGGATCTGCGACCAGGTGCCACCACCGCCCCGCCCGTTGAGTCCTCACACGTTGCCCCCCACACACCCGCAATGATTGCCACGTCCATAATATCGATGTCACCATCACCATCCAGATCGAATTGCGGGTCATACTCAGGATCGCCTTCCTCGGTTCCCCAGCGGCGGGCAACCTTGCTGACGTCGACGATGTCTACGTCGCAGTCACAGTCAAAATCGTAGGCCATGCACTCGCCGACGTGCACAAGTCCATCTTCGGTCCGCGTGGGGATCGGTTCAGGCGTGGTGTCGAGAACCTGCACATTCTGCTGATGCAGAACCGTCTCGCCGGGGCCCTGGGCGACGAGGCTGATTCGCAGCACCTCGCCAGAGCCAAAGACACCGGGCGCCGTGCCCACGCTGAAAACGCCGAATCGCGCCTCGCCGGCCTCGTTGTCGATGATCGGGTCCAACAGTTCATACCGGCGCCCGACCTGGTTCGGATTCTGCAGGAACAAGCCCAACTCGGCGCTTTCGACGTGCACCACGTCTGGGGCGTAGGTGAGCGTCAGCTCGAAGTTGCCCAGGTCTTCGACGTGGTCGATCATCAACGACACGTCGAAAGTGTCTCCCCCTTGGCGCACCGACGAAGTTGGGGGGTGGATGCGCAGCACTGTCGGTGTGTGGACAGCGGGTTCGAGCGTGAAATTGATACCCCGGGTTACGCGCCCGTTCTCCACGGCGACCCGGTCGGCTTTGTCCTGGGTCCGCTTCTCATCATACCACTCATCCCGAAACCGTCCGTTGGGGTCCTCGGCGTGGACCAGGTACTGGCCCGCCGGCAGACCGCCCATGCGATAATGCCCGCCGGGCCCCGTCTCGGCCTTGCCCACCCGATCACCGGTGTCTGCGTTTAGTGCCGTGACCAGAATACCGGGCAGCGGCACGATCAAGGCAGGATCCGTTACGTTGCCCTGTCGTACAACGCGCCCACTGATGCCGCCGGCAGCCAGGGCCAGCCCGAAGTCGATGTGTTCCACCAACTGGCCCGTTGCCAACTCGATTGGCGTGGCATCAACCAGGTTCTCGGCGTTCTCCCAATACTCCGTCTTGTAAAGACCATGTGGATCGCTCGCACGCACCCAGTACGTTCCAGCGGGCAAGTGATCGACGGCGTAACGACCGTCCCTCAGCGTATAGGTCTGCCCCGCGATTACATTGCCGGCACCGGTGGGGTCAAAGACACCGACCTGGATCAGGATACCGCCTAGCGGACGTGGTGCCGTCGAACCGGTGGGATCCGGGTCTTCGGTGACGAGACCTGTAATGGAAGCCCCAGGCGTGAGGACGAAATCGATCCCGTCTGTGGTCTGGCCGGCCTCAACCTCGACCGGGTCCGCCTGATCCTTATGAGGCTTGTCGTCGTACCACTCGGCCAGGTAGTTCCAGCGGTCGGGGTCCGCCTGAACCAGGTACCTGCCCGGCTTCAGCGCGTCGAACTGATAAGCACCATCTTCCCGAGTCCGGGTCGTTGCAACAGGCCGGCCGTCGTAGCCCGCGAAGGCGCGAACGACTACGCCGGGGAGTGGCAGGAGCGTATCTGCAGCCGTCACCACACCTTTAATGGTCCCGGTCTCTGGTATTTCGACGACCACCACACGAACGTGGATGTCGTCCTCATCCACCACACCTCGTACGTCTGTCGCGGGGCTGTGGTGCATAACCGAACGGACCCGTGCGATGAGATCGTACCTGCCCGCATCGTCAAACGTAACCTCCACCGCCAGCGAGTCGCGCCGCCTGGCTGGTCCGTCAACGTTGGGATACTCCACGCTATCGCGTCCGAAGGAGATGGGTGGATCGGCGTCGGTCACCGCATCCAGAATCTCCAGTGAGGCCTCGGCACTGCCTGCGGCCCCTTCGAACCACACGAACTCGTGAGGACCGGCCACGAAGCGCAACGAATCACCCTGACGCAGGATGACGACGGATTGGCTTGGCTGCTCGAAGTTGTTGACCGCAGCATTCCGACCATCGACGATCTCACCGCGCGGTGTCGCAACCTGCACGGTCCGGGTCGACACTGGCTGGACCGGCGATGGCTGAAGCTGTGTCCTGAGGTCCCTCCTGAGCTTGTCGAAGGGCCTGTCAAAGGACTGTTCCGGTTCGACACCCAGGCCAGGGCCAGACAGCAACATCGGGGGCTGGACGCCAGGAAGGTTAGCTTCGGGACCGATGACCTCAATGATCACCGTCATTTCGTCTTCATCTGTGGTGACGTCGTTGACGCCCACGGGTTTCACCTGCGTGATGGTGTGCAGGAGCACGCGGTATCTGCCGGGGTCGTCGAACTTTAGGTCCAGGTTAAGGGCACCGTTATAGATACGCGGACCAAAATTCACGATGGTCGCCTTGTCCTCCGCCAGCAACTGGGGGGGGCCATCTTCATCAACCAGATAGGCCTCCGCGCGGAATCTCGCGAAGCCGGCGGTCAATGAATGCATCACTGTTTCATACGGAGCCGTCAGCCGGAAAGTCTGGCCGGCCGGCACGTGAACAATGGGCTCACTGACTTCGACCGGCACGCGGAGGAAGTTCTCAGCACCACCAGAGAAGACGTTCACGATACCAGCCCGAGGATGCGCCGTCTCGAAGATGGGTCGCAGTGAGATGACGGGGTGTGGTACCGACCCCTGCGCCACGGTCTGAGGTTGCACGGCTGCCGTGAGGAGCAGAACGAATGTGAGAGTTAGCATGTGTCGTAGCTTTGACATCGCAGTGGACTCCCTTCTTCAATGTGACTGGAAGCTATTGGATCTAAACGGTATGCTGCCACGACCAGTAGTATGAGCAGGTCCTCATCAGACCGGGGGCAGCCGAGGGGTGAGGTTACCCTGACACAGGACAGCAGCGAGGCAGGGGGGAAGCCGGCAGATGGGAGGAACAACCAATGGGTGGTCGCGTCGCCGACTCTCCGTTCACACTGACTGAAAGGCACCACAAACCCATACGCGGTGATTAAGTCTATTGTCCGACGACCAGCCTACGGAACGTCGACATCGTGCGCGCCGATTTCCCTCAATCCCATTTTCGTGTAAAATATAGGTTAGCACGATTATGGGCCAATTGGATCTGGTTGGGAGGAGCGGATGAAGATCGAGGGATGGCCACCTGCTGTACGCGCCGGGCTTTGGATCCTGGCCGCGGTGGGCGGCGTGTGGCTTCTGGGCCAGTTGCTGACCCTCATCGCGTTTTTCTGGGATATCATCCTGCTGTTCTTCCTGGCATGGCTGCTCTCGTTCACCCTGCGTCCGGTTGTTGACCAACTGAGTGAACACCCGGTTCCACGTCCTGTGATCCGGTGGGTGCGAGACATTGGGCACACAGCGTGGGCTGATCGACTTTCCGGCTGGCACTTCTCCCGTTCGGTGATAACGATTCTCGTCTACGCCAGTCTGGTGTTCCTCATCATCACGATCCTCGTCTTCATCGTCCCGGTGGCCGTGACCCAGTTCGGAGAGTTGGCAAGTCGGCTGCCGGTGTATGGCGCCGAGGCACTGGCCTTCTTCCAGCGTCTGCAAGCTGAAAACCCGACCTGGCTAGAGCGCCTAAATGCACAAGCTGCTCAATTCGGCGTGGACCTGGAGGAAGCATACCGCTCTCTCAACATCATGGGCTCTGTGCAGTCCCTCGCTGGCCGACTGGCCCAGAACACCCTGGGAATCGCTGCCGGCTTTGCTTCATTGCTGGCCAATCTGTTCCTGGTCATCATCCTGGGCTTCTACATCACCCTGGACACGCCACGGCTGAGCCACTGGTTTATCAGTGCAGTGCCCGAGCAGTGGCAAGATGAGGTTGAGTTCCTGTTCAATAATGTCGACCGAACCTTCGGTGGATTCATCCGAAGTCAACTCCTGATGGCTTTGATATCGACCGTGGGAACCCTTGTCACCATGCAGCTTGCCGGCTTGGGCTTCGTCGTCGTCGTCAGCCTATTCGCAGGTGTTATTATGTTGATTCCGTACATCGGTGCCCCTATCGCCCTGTTCTTGCCAACTCTCATCGCCCTGTTTCAGAGCGGCCTTAGCACGGCCATTGTGGTGTTCTTAGCTATCCTGGCCCTTCAACAACTGGTCCTACACATCATGATGCCGCGTATCATGAGCGAGACCATGGGAATGCACCCGCTCCTTGTATTCGCGGCACTGCTAACGGGTGTGCGTGTAGCCGGCTTCTGGGGTGCTCTATTCGGCATTCCCGTCGTCGGCGTCCTGGCAGCCATGCTGAGCTTCATCTACCAACGGAACGTCCTCGATGTCTCTGCCGAGATATCGGAGGTCGCGCTGGAGCCCGATTCCCAACCGGTTGCCACCACGCCCCCGATGAAGCTGGAAGAACAGCGGACTAGATCACCATAGCTGGTTTTGCGCTTATGAAAAGTTGTGCTACAATTGCCTCACCTATCAACACGAGATACGTGGTGGCCGGCGCCAGCACGTCGGTTGCTCCCTTAAACTTCGAGGCGGTTGTTTGAAAGGAGTTCCACGACCATGCGGGATCAAATCGATGCCTTTCTCACCTACATCTCTGTAGAGAAGGGCTACTCGGACAACACGCTGGCAGCCTATGGCAATGACCTCAACCAGCTCGCCAATTTCCTTGACAGCCTGAGCCCACGTCCCACTGATTGGTCTCAGATTGACAAAGACACTCTGGTAAACTTCATGCTGGATCTGAAAGAGCGTGAGTATTCCTCCGCTACTGTGGCCCGGAAAGTGGCAGCGATCAAATCATTCTTCCATTTCCTCTTTGACGATGACGTTATAGAGGATGATCCGACAGTCTCGCTCGACTCGCCAAAGGCCAAGAAACGATTGCCAAAGGCCCTGTCGCGACGGACTGTTGGGCTGTTGCTGGAAGCGCCGACGAAAAATCGCTCGGCCAAAGGCCTGCGCGACAAAGCCTTGCTGGAACTCCTCTACGCCACGGGTATGCGTGTCAGCGAGTTGGTGAGCCTGGACGTAGATGATGTAAACCTGGCCAGCGCGTCGGTGCGCTGCAAGGGTAAGGGCGACAAGGAACGCATCCTGCCTCTCTATGAGCAAGCTGTCAAGGCACTCGAGGCCTATGTGGACCAAGGCCGGCTGCAATACGTCAGGGGCCCGGAGGAAAAAGCATTGTTCCTCAATCCCCGTGGGACACGGCTTACCCGCCAGGGACTGTGGCTAATCATCAAGGCATACGTGGAAGAGGCAAATATCGACGAAGAGGTCACCCCTCATACCCTAAGGCACTCCTTCGCCACGCACATGCTGGACGGGGGTGCCGGCCTCCGCGAGCTGCAACAGCTCCTGGGCCACTCCAATATCTCGACGACACAGATCTACACGCATGTGTCAGGGGATCGGCTCAGAGAAGTGTACGATGAGGCACACCCACGAGCCAAGGAAGAGCAGT
>JBHIAO010000258.1:0-8181 GCA_046758565.1 Anaerolineae bacterium | reverse complement strand
GCTTCTGCCACATCGAGCAGAAATGGCATGGCTTGTAACTAGACTCTGGCACGAAGCCAAAGTGCAACGGTACCAAGCATAAGCGCACTGACAATGGCGGCGATTCGAACGACAGGCAACTGACGGACCTCCTGTGGGGCCAGCGGGGTTTCGCGAGCCACCTCCAAAGCCGGCGGGCCTGATGCCTGACCTTCAATGTCTGCCTGAGGCGGAATTTCGCCCTGCGGCATCGCCTGAACCACCGGCGTTATTCCACGGTCGGAGTCCTCGAGTGTCGGCGGTGCCGGGTAGCTCTCCTGGCCTTCCGTAATCGCAGAGTCGGTGGGGACCTGTGCTGGTGGCTCGATCTCCACTGTTGGCGTCAGTCCGCCCACAGTAGACGTTGCCGTCGGCGGCCGGGTAACGGGGCCAGTCTGCACCGTGCGCTGAGCTGCTGGCGGAGTTGTCGCTGCCGGCTCTGTCGTCGGTTGACCAGGTGATGGCGGCGGGGTTGACGTTGCGCGCACGGCAGACACAGACGTAGGTTGGGTCGTGGCAGTTGCAGGTCTCTCGGTCGGTGTTGGTGTAGGCTCTGGCGTTGCAATCGGTGTCAGAGTCGCGGTCGGCTCGGTGGTAGCTGTTGGTGACGGGGCCACCGGCGTGCCTGGCGTTCCCTCAGGGCTGACATCCCACTCAGCGGAAGCTTTGATTCGATTCTCTTTCCGACCCCCCGAGCGCCTTATCACCTCGAACAGTTGGGCTACGTACCCCTGCCCGTCAGGCAGTGCCCACTCTCTATCCGTATCGATAGCATCTAGCACCTGTGCCACCGCAGTGACCGTCACCGTCACCTGTGTCTCCAGTTCAGCCAACACTGCGTCTAGCTCAGTATCGGGTACGTGGGTGGTGTCTGTGCATCCTGCTGGCTCAGCGATTATTGTGCAACCTATTCTCTCAACCTCAGCCGTAAGATCCCGAGCCAGTTGCAGGCCCTCCGACGTTTCCACTGGCAACGGATAGCGCTTCAGCGTTGCCAGGATGTGATCGATTGTCCGCACAGCAGTGACGGCGGAAGTGGTGCGAAACCGTTTGGCAGATGCGCTTTGTGATTGCTGGGCGTCGTCGACTGCCACTTGCAGATTCTCGGATTCCTGTAGAGCTGCCGATACATAGCCGGCCACGACACCGCGCCCGGTGATCTCAATATCTCGCTCCCCAGAGCCGTTGTAGATGTCGGAGTGTTCAAACACCACGACGCCGCTCGGTTCATGGACAAGCACCTTCAACTCCGCTTGGGTCGCGTCTTGATAACTAACAACCGCATAGACGTTGGCCGTCCCCGACTGAACCGCAGTCACTTCGTCACCACCGGGTGAGGTGCTCATGCGCAGACTGGCTGTGACATCAGCGAACACGGTCGAACCATCCAGCCACATGAGAGCGGATATCAGCCCAGCAGCTATGAGGAAGCAAGAGAGCTGGCTGAGCACGGGCGCAAAGGGAGGCGATCTACGCAACTTGGGCAAGCCGGGATACCCTTGACTACGCAGCAGTCATAAAGCCACGTACTGCCCAGGCAATGACAGCCAGCAGAAATAGGACGACGATACCAACCCCGACCAGAATGAAAGGTGGCAACCCAGGCCCGCGCGTTGTCTGAATGGGCGAGGAGCTTTGGACACCCTGATCCGGATTGAAAGCGGATCTGGCACCTAGGTCAGGCTGCGAGCCAGACTCGCGTTCCTGCAGTGGGCTGATGGGAGCCTGGCCACCGCTAGTGTCCTCCGACGGCAGCTCTACATCACCAACCACCCACTCCCAGCCGGCAGTCACGTAGCGCTTCTCCCCAAATCTGATGATTGTGTCGTAGACACCATCCGGGAACGCACTCGATCCCGGTCCTTTGATCTCGATGTTTGCTGTCCCAGTTCCATCATAGGTTTCGCGGCTGATGAAGATCACAGCACCTTGTTGCTCCTCGCTGCGGATCTCAGCGATGATCTCCACCGGACCATCCGTTTCATAGTCAAATACGAGGTAGACCGTGTCCGCACCCGCGCGAAACTTCTGCGTCTCCGGTCCATCCGGCTCATTTGACATGTGCGGGATGCCAACCAATGGCGACCCTGACTGCGCGACAGTTGTCCCCAGCGTAATCAGGCTCAGCCAAAACGCAAACGAAACTGCTTTGATCGTTCGTCTGTGCATATTACATCCTCTCCTCGCTAGTCACAGCAGATCCCAAGTTCTGACATTAAAAAGTCCTCCCTCCGCCCAGCTTGAGGGAGGACTTTGCAATCGTCATGCTATACCTGCTGGGGCGAGGCAGGCGACGATCAGTATTTGTCTGGCAACTCTCTGAATAACAACCAAAACACTGAGCACACCGCCAGTGGCCAGGCCAGGTCGGTCACTGCAAACCCAAGCGGTCCTCTACCTTCAGATAGTATCCCGAGCCTGCCGAAGAGCGCTGGCGATGGCACGAGCGGCGTTACTGTCGGCAAAGAGCGGTCGGCGTTTGCACCGGCGTGGCCCATGGTAGACGTTGCCATCTCAACCGGTTCTGTGCCCGGCTGAAAGTTTACACGAAAGATGCCGGCCGCGTTCCACACAAAGAGGCCGTCTTCGGCGTCCGCGTTCACTCCCGACGACTGTGCCGGCGAGGGTGCATATCGCAACCGCATCACACCGAAATCGCTCTCGCGGATATGGGATTCTAATACATCAAGTCCCGTGTTGTCAAGATGCCAGACGCTCTCGTTACCGGGCCCCAGGCTGCTGACACTGTGGCCAGGGACCAGGACAACACTTGCAGCCGCTTTCGTGATGTCGGAATAGTCGCTGTCGGTCCACTCTTGTGCCAGATCACCGTCAATCAACTCAAGGGTCCAGTGTCCGGTGGATGGTTCTGTCTCCCAACGCAACCCTGAAAGAATGACCGCGGCTGCTCGGATATTCGATCCGTCCGGAATCTCCGATAGGCTTGTACTGAGCCCGGTCGAAGTATCGAACTGCAATCCGCCCAGGTATTCCCGGCCAGCCTGAAAGCCCACTCGGATTTCGCTCTCACCGAAGTGGTTGGCGGACGGTTCGTCACTTACGACCCAGCCCGTGCCATCAGCAATCGCCGACAAATCTAGCGTTGTCGTACCGAGAGGCGGCGAAACGGTGAGGGTAACAGCAACCGTTTGTGGGCTACCTTCGATCCCGTCAGCGCTAATTGTCACATGGCCGGCATACGTCCCGGCCGGCAATCCGGCAACATCCACGCTTATACGAAGGAGTACCGGCGTCTCGCCACCCTCGGGAGTCACACGCAACCACGGCGCATTGGTGGTCGCCTGCCACGCCGACGCCGAAGCTGTACTGTTGGAAACAAGCACGCGCTGAGCTGACGGATTTGGACCGCCCTGCAAAGCGCCAAACGTCAAGGTAGCCGGCTTTACTTCAAGACGGGCCGGCGGAAATGCCGTGGGTGTCGGGGGCGAATCGACACCGCCAACCGTCCATTCCACAGCTTGCGTGAGATACTGGCCGGCAAAGTACAGGGTCGTCACATACGGTCCATCTGGAAACGCGCTTTGTCCATAATCTACAGAGATCGAGCCAACCCCACTGCCCGAGAAAGTCCGCGTCGCCTGGGACACAATCGTGCCCGTGTGATCAGACACGATAACTCGCACGTTCTCCGACACAAAGTCGGTGTACTCGAATACCACGTAGACCGTCTCCGTGCCTGACGGGAAGTCGGTTTGGGCCGGCCCCTCAGGGGTGAGACTCATCCACATCGCGTCCAGATCACTGGCCACAACACTGCCAATGACCATGGCACAAAGCGCAATGAGAACCAGCGCACCCGTGGTGACGCGTTCCATGTATCAGGCCCCCTTTCAAGCAAGAGCGTCGCCCTCGCATTAAAGCTGCGATCGTCATCTCTGAACGACGAGCGCATTGTGGAACAAGCCATCTTGCGTAACTAACAACGAGGCGATAAACTCGCTGTTATGCAGCACGCTGGGGCTGCTCCCATTGGGGACCGCGCAGCGCCTGGCACCGCCGGCCACATCACACAATACTACCGCGTTTCCTGAGTTGCTACTGGACGCTTAGCCCATCGCTCCTTGCCGTTTATCCTACGATCAACAACCGCGACGACCGAGCGCAAGCGGCAATCCTGTGTTAAGTCCAGTAGGATGAACGCACGGACGCTCCCTGAGTTACGGGGTAGATCCGTGAAGAATCCTTGGCGAGACAATTTCCAAACCTGCGGTGTGCAGCCGGCAGTGTTATCGGTTGTTCAACACTGTTGGCAAGAATACGCGGAACCTGGCACCTTCCGACGCCGGCGTGGCGGTGGGCGATTGAGCGGGCGTCGATGTGGGCGTGGCCGGTAGTGTGGGTGTGGGAGTTGGTGTACGTGTGGCCGGCGTCTGGGAGAGATACCACCGAGCCGTGTCCCGGCAGCAGTCGGTATGAACAGGATCGGAGTAGAACGCCGTGAGCAGATCTCCATCGGACACCTTCAACACGCCTTCGTCTTGACTGCTCTCCGTGCACTGCCAACAGAACGACACAGAACGTCCCGCGGCGGCGGACGTAAAGATCCCCGTGTTGGTGTTCGTCTCTCGAACAACGATCATGATGCCCCGCATATCCGTCTCGCTGCTCACGTATACAGGGACCGTCTCCATCTGCTCTGGGTCGGTGTCCGCATTAGGATCCAACACGGTTAGCACGGCCATATCGTAATCTGGCGAGTATTCCTCGCGATCGAAGGCCACCCAGGCCGGCAGCGTTGGGGTAGGCGTCACCGTAGGAGTCGGTGTGGGAGTTGGTGTGGCTGTCATCGTAGGTGTCAGGGTCGCGGTCGCTGTTGACGTTGGGGTCGGTGCCTGAGCATACCAGTGGGCCTCGGCACGGGGCAGATCAAAGAAAACGGCCTCAATCCAATCACCATTGCTTACGTGAATGCGGCGTCCAAGGGAATCACTCCCCGTCGTGGAGAAGCCCAAGGGTCCCATGAACCGACCGCTGTTATTACTGGTCTCGGTCAGCGGAATTCGTAGACCGGGCTGCGATGGCGCGGTCCGGCTCCGAACATGAACAGCGATCGTGTCTTGAGCCAAAGGATTAAGGTTTTGACGGGGGTCGACCACTTCGATTATTGCCACATCGCTGGTGGTGTAGTAAGCAGGCTTATGAAAGGCGATGCCTGGTACGGGTGTCGCCGTAGAGGTCGACGTTGGCTCCCGCGTGCCGGTTGGTGTTGGTGTAGCCGTCGGCGTCGCTGTAGACGTGGGAGTGGGTGAGACAAGGGGTGTCGGTGAGGGTGTCCACGTGGCTCCAAAGACCTTGTATTCCAGGAAGAGGACCGGCTTCTTATCTTGGTCGCCCGAGCCATAACCTGAGTACCAGGTAAAGCTCTGGAACTCATCCATCAACGGTCCATCCAGGCGAAATGCTACCTCGCCGGCACCCAACCGTGCTTCCAGGAGACCACGCGCTGCCTCGCTGAAAACGAAGCGATTCAAGACTTCCCTGTGCAGATCCTCAGGTCGCATCGGTGTGCCGACAGGAATGACGGTGGGCTGTTGCTGGACAAGTGTTCTGTACGTGGGGAAATAGGGATGTCCACCGCCGGTCCATATGCCGTCAGCGGTGTCGTCGAGAACCATTTTCACTGTCCACTCACCGCCAAGTTGAGGATTCAGATGGCTGATATCCAACCCCACGATGTCCAGCCAGGCTTTGGTGATCTCCGCGTGGGCTGGCACGTCCTTCAGATCAAAGTGGATAGCGCCATAGAGTTTGTTTTGTCCCCGCGCACTATAGCTGCCGGCGAACACGGCATAAGTCCCGAGCAAGTTCTGATCGGGGGCATTAGAACTGACAGAACCGACGTCGTACTGACCTGGCTGGACCGTCAACGGGACGATCGTCGCCCAGGGGAATTCCGTGGGTGTCGGGGTTGGTGATGGGGTTACTGGCGTCGGGGTGGGCGACGGACCGAACGTCGGCGTTGACGTGGGTGGGCCGGGCGTCGGCGAGGGCGGCCACGTGGGAGTCGGCGTGAAATTCGCCCTGTACCACCGAGCCTCGTCAGTAAACATCTGATTGGGATCGATCACTGACGCGTATTCAGCCAGCAATTGATCCTCATGGGTGACACATAGTACACTGCCGGCGCTCTGTGTGCAATCATCGTCAAACCGGATGCCGTTGATTGTCTCGAATTGACCGCGTGCAATGCTACTTCGCTGCAGCATGATCTCGAGTCCGCCAGGACTGGGATCGGTTTCGCTGGACACGTGCGCTGTCACAAATTCCTGCCCTGGCTCAGCACTGTAGTCGATGACAGTAACCCCGGCTTCGTCTTCCTCACCAGAGTAACTTTCACGATCAAAACGTACCGAAACGCCAACGACCCAATACACCTCCGCGGCATGGGTTGGCTGAGCCTGATCCAGCCAGAACAGCTTTGTGACATATGGGCTCCCTCCGCTGGGAATGGATCTATCGGCAGGTACAGCCCATTCCGCAGATCCCCACTGGTTCTTCGCGACGGTCATGGGACCAGAGTCGAACTGGATACCCCCACTACGGTCCCTGACCTGAATACTTAGAGTGTACTGCGGGAGCACCTTCTGGCCGCACGGCGTGCGAAAAACTGCATACACTCGGCGCGTGCCTGTCTCGAACACCTCACGGGGTGGGGGTTCGTCAGGAGGACTCATTCCAGCAAGAAACGGTTGATCGCTCATGTACAACTGCCAACCCGACGCGATGGGATCACCCAACGGGCAAGGGATCTCAGTCGGTGTGGCCGTCGCCTGCTGCAAAGCCACAGCATTTTGTACCGACGGGTTATCTGCGCCGACGCTACTGATCAGCAGCAGAACAACACAGAACCCGACGACGAGCGTCAGGCGCGCAAGTCTCCCCACGTCAAATTCACCTCCACTAGCAGGGGTGCCTACTGTGCAGGGGTGCAGAGGGGCTGAGGAGCAGGGGTGCAAAGTCCAGCATTATGCAAAAACCTGAGCCGTTCTCCCCTGCACCTCTGCTCCCCTGCACCTCTGCTCAGAATCAGGGGTGCATGGGAGCAGGAGTTGATCCATATTCTTAGCATCCCCGTATTTGTCGTCCTATGCTTTACAACGCACCGCCGGCAGCGGGGTTATGGTGAGCTCGATGCCCGTATTGATTGGATGAAGCTCTGAAGGGCTTCTCGTCGCTCCGGCGGTGCATAGTTCAGCGCCAACTGGGCCGCGGCCACCGCGTTTTGTATCTGGCCCAGGTCCCGATATAGCAACGCGAGGTTCTGGTGGATCGTGTAGTCTGTTGGCCGAAGTTCCGCCGCCCGCTGCTGTGCCATCACTGCATCCACCAGCCGGCCCTCCTGGCGATAGAGGTCTGCCAGAGCCCGATAGCCCTCCGCCCGATTGGGTTCCAGATCGATTGCCTGCTGATACATTCGCAGTGCCTGCTCTGTCTTGCCGCTTTGTTGGTAAAGGCGCCCAATCTGCATATGCGCCTGTGCATCCGAGGGATCCACCTCGAGAGCATCACGGTACTTCGCCAGAGCCGCATCGGCATCGCCCTGTTCTTGCAGAATCAGGCCCCACTCGGTGAGAACCCGCGGATCATTCGGAATCTGAGAAGCTGTCTGTTGGTATAGGTTCGATGCCTGCTTCAGCAGCGTTGCCCGTCGGGCGGGATCGGTGGTAGCCTGACCCCACAACAGGTACAGGTGTGTCAGGTTGAAAAGATGCGTCCCCTCCGCCGGGTTCAGCACCACGGCCCGCTGCAAGGCCTGCTCGCCGGCCTGGAAGAAGGTCTCCCGCTGGTTCGGATCCTGGGTGAGACGCGCGGCAGTCGCATATGCCTCTCCCAAATGCTGCTGATACACGTCCACGTCTGGTGACTCCCTCGTAGCCTCCTGGTAAAAGGCAAGAGCCTGAAGCCATTGGCCGGCTGCCGCGTGGGCCTCGGCTGCCCCCAGATAGATGTCAGCGTGCAGTGGCTTGACGCCTAGCCATATGACGAGCCAAAGAGCCACCGCTCCCAACATCGGATATACCAGTGTCACCCAGGCTCGCCAAGAACGCCCCTTGCTGTGGCCAGTCTCCGACCCCTTGCTGTGGCCGGTCTCCGACCCCTTGCTGTGGCCGGTCTCCGACCCCTTGCTGTGGCCGGTCTCCG
>JBHIAO010000257.1:0-8191 GCA_046758565.1 Anaerolineae bacterium | reverse complement strand
TGGGCGGGCCTTTGCGCTGCGGCACTTCGATGGGCACGATTTCGTCCTTGAACTTGCCGGCGTTGATGGCCGCCACCGCTCGCCGGTGGCTTTCGAGGCTGAAGGCGTCCTGCTCCTCGCGGGTGATGCCCATTTCCTCAGCGATGTTCTCAGCCGTTTCGCCCAGGCTAATAATGGGGTGCATGGCGTCCATTTTGGGGTTGTTGTAGCGCCAGCCGACGGTCGTATCCCAGATTTTCGGGTGGCCCACCGGCTGCGCACGCTCCGGCTTGGGCATCGACCACGGGGCGCGGCTCATGCTCTCCACGCCGCCCCCGATGTAGACATCCGCCTCGCCCACAATGATGGATTTAGCTGCTAGGTTCACTGCCTCCAACGCCGATGAGCAGTTGCGGTTGATGGTGACACCGCTCACCTCGACCGGGAAGCCGGCCAGTAACGCCGCCATCCGCGCCACGTCGCGGTTGTCCTCGCCGGCCTGGTTGCCGCAGCCGGCGAACACATCTTCGACCAGCGCCGGGTCCACGCCAGTGCGCTCCATCAGCGCCTTGAGCACCTCGGCCAGCAGGTCGTCGGGCCGCACGCTCGACAGCGCGCCGTTGTGCCGGCCAATGGGCGATCTCACGGCGTCGACTATTACTACTTCTCGCATTGAATCACATCCCCCTTACTCTCACAGGGCTTACTTGGCCTTGCGACCGCCAGGCCCTCCGACTCCGACCTGCCTGGATAGCGCGAAGCCGTGTGGCGCACTATGTGTAGAAGTTGTGCTTGATCAAGTTAAGGATTTCGGCCAAATTGGTCGTGTGGGTCTTGAATCGGGGCGCGGCCTCAGCAACATGAAGATGACATTGAGGTTCAATGATCGCTTTCGCCGGGTCATCGAACGGACTTTCAAGCTTGTCGTAGCGGAAGTACCAACCGTTTGGCCGCTGATAGTGATAGGTATAAAACACCTGGAGGATAGTTCCGTCACGTTCGATCACAATTCGTTCCTCGAAACGCAGAACGGCGTCATCAACAAAGATCAAACCCGCCGGCGAAGCTCCGGGCTTGGCGAACCCGCGGGCTTTCGGGGCACGAACGATGCCTTCAGTCCGACTGACGTGTTGGCGGTACAGCGATGACCGGTCCTGAACGATGCCAGACTTGTCAATGACACCTAGTGCCCACCGATAATATTCGGAGAAGTGTTTCACTTCGGTGGTTGCCCAACGATGTCCTCGAGAGATGCCTCGCCCTTGAAAGCAATTCGCTTGTCGAGAGACTCCTCATACATGTGTGCCCAGAACGCGAATTCCACCTGGTCAGGCATCTCCCCCCGTTGCCATTTCTCATAGAATTCCGCTGAGGTCAAGCCAAACTGCTCCTCATACTCGTGGAGAGAGGCCATGAACTCATCCCGTGTGAGCAAGCCGGCGTCGGAGTAGGCCTCGGCGATGTATTGAGGGCCGATTTCCTTGAGCAGGTTGTCAAGTTTCAGCGGCGCCGGCTCTTCGGTGCGGAAGATTGGCTCCACCGACTCTATCTCATCGTCAGTTGGCCTGATGACCAATGTGCCATTCTGTGAATGGATAGAGACTCGGTCGTCGGGGCCGACCCCAAGCTCCTCCAGCAAGTCTGTCGGGAACTGTAACCGACCGTTCTCGAGGCTCAGTACATATGCCATTTGGACCTCCCATTTCTTTTCGCGCGTAGATTATACTTGTAAGTCTACGCCGGATCAAACTGAGCGAGGAAGCTAGCGTGCCGGGGAGTTCGTGAAAAACGTTCCTGCTCCACAAGCTCACTTCATTTCATGACCGTCGGCCGCTGACGGCCAACCGCAGCTTTTTGTTGACACAGGTGCTATTATCTACATGGCACCTTGTCAGGCGCACAAGCTTTCGACGAAAGCGCCAAACCGCCGGCCAACCTCCAACACATCCGGACAGGCGCTACGCACAAACTCGACCGTGCCCGGCATCTCGGCATAGGCAGCCAGTACAGCTTCGGCGTGCGCGTCGTCCTGGGCGGACAGATAACTGGTAGAGAGGCGCAGGGAGAGGTCGCCGGCCCTGGCACCGAAGGCCGTGCCTGGCAGCGTGGCAATGGCGTATCCATCCAGCAGCAACGCGGCCAGGTCATCCGACGTGGCGACGTCGTAGCGCCGGCGCAGCGCTTCCTCCCACCCATTGAAGTTGGGATAGAGATAGTACGCGCCCGAGGGTTGCGGGCAGGGGATGCCGGCCTCCTCCAGTTGAGCGTACAACTCGTGGGTGACGGCCGCGTGAATGGCCGAACACGTCCGGACGTATGCCATGATGTCCGGATCATCGCTGTACGCCACCGCCGCGGCGTGCTGCACCGGCGCGGTCGGCGAGGACCAGATAGCGCCGGCGATGGCGGTCAAGGCCTGCATCACTCTGGCGCCGGCTTCGCCGGCCGGCACCACCGCCAGCCCGAAACGCCATCCCCCCAGCGAGTGGTGCTTGCTCAACCCGCCGGTGACGAACGTCCCTTCGGGATAGTACGTCGCGATGGACACGTGAGGTCGCTGGCAGTGGTTGATCAGTGCGTAGATTTCGTCGCTGATGACCGTGACATCGTGGTCCCGCGCCACATCCGCCAGCTCTTGCAACGTGCCGGCGGGATACACCACGCCAGTCGGATTGCCCGGGTTGGTGAGTATCAGGATTTGGGGCTGCTGGCCAGCCTGTCGCGCCTCGACCAGGCCGGCGGCCAACCCCTCAGCAGTGAGGCAGTACTCGTCGTCAATGTGAGTATCGATCCAGGTGACGCGCTTGTCCGCCACCAGGGCCTGCGGCTCGTAGCTGACCCACGTCGGACGCGGCAGCAACACATCGCCATCGAGAGCCCGCACCAGGGCAAACAGCAGGCTCTTGCTGCCAGGACCAGCAATGACCTGCTCCAGCGCGACGTCTAGCTTGAATTCGCGGGTGTAGAATTCGGCGATGGTGGCTCGCAGCTCGGGGAAGCCGGCCGCCGGCGTGTACGATCTGGCCGTGGCGTGCTCGCGCAGTGCGTCCAGAATCCTGGGATGGACCGGGAACCGCGATTCCCCAAATCCCATCTGGTAGACAGTCTGTCCCTGCGCCCTGAGCCGGCGCACGCGTTCGTTGATGGCCAGCGTTGGGGATTCTTCGAAGCGTTGAGCGGAGGGGGAGCGACTAAGTGGCATACTTGCCCCTTTCGTACGCACACAGCCACAACAGTTAATCAGTTGCTATGGAGTCCAAATTCGCAAGCACATTTCTCGCCGACCCGATCGCGAAGTGAGCGAGAGTCTCCGCTGACGTTGTGCCGAGAGTGTCCCGATAGTCAGCCTTACGTCGGTGATCGTACGCCCGATTAAGCTCCTGAGCAATCTTTCGACGAGCCTCGTCAGGCGGTTTGCGTCTGCGAAAATGATCCTGGATTCTGGAGTGGTCTTCTCCTGTGTACGTTGGTGTGAACCCTTCTCTGGTCGCAAAGTCCAGGGCGCAGTGGAACGCGGCATAGTAAGCACGACTGGCAGCCGAGCGAAGGGCAGCTTCTGGTGGCCCGGGGGAATCTGGATCAGACTGCAAAGCCTCTGCAAGTGTCAGAAACTCAGTCCAGTTGAAACTCATCTGCTTTCAAGGTTGAAGTTAAGCAGCCCGTCAACTCGATCCAGTTGATCTAAGAACCATTCCTCATCTAGCTTGTCGAGTCGGGTCAATGCCTTGGCAGGAGGGAATGAGGTGACGATATATGCAAACACCTGCTTTCGCGTCACCGCTTCGGGATCATTGACAACTTCCAGTGTGACCTCTGGATCAGGACCGAAATGCTTCTCCAGGTGGGGGTACGCTTCAAGGAGCACCTCAACAAGGTGTAAGTGCGCCAGCAGAAACTGCCACACTGTCGCTGCATCCCGAACGGAGTACAGATCTTCCAGATCATCCAAACGTGTACATGACCTAAGCGTAGGCCGAATTGCGATGCCCATGTCCACCTCTTAGCCATAGAATGGCGAGACTTCCATCGTCTGCCCAGGTTGAGTATAGTGCAAATTCCCAGAGAGGTCAAAGCTGTTGGTTGAGCCTCATGAGTATCAGAACGTGGGACAGTGCCGGTCTCAGTGATCAGTCATCAGTGATCAGTAAACAGAGACTGATCACTGTTCACTGATCACTGGTCACTGGTTCACGCCCAGAACGCCTTCTCCAGGTCGGTGAACTCTTCGACGGGGCCTTCGAAACGGTTGCGACCCAGTTCCAACACGTAGACGTAATCGGCGATTTTGAGGGCCTGGCGAATCTCCTGGTCTACCAGGATGATTGTCATGCCATCCCGGTCCCGCAGGTCCACCAGCATCTGGTAGACCTCTTGTGAGAGCAGTTTGGCCAGGCCGGCAGTGGGCTCGTCCACCAGGATAATCCTGGGGTCGGTCATCAGGGTACGACCCAGCTCGACCATGCGCTGCATACCACCCGACAGTTCGCCGGCCTGCGAACGGCGTCGGTCTTTCAACTGCGGGAAGCGTTCGTAGTTCTCCTCTAGCTTACGCTTGATGCGCGCTTTGTCGCCGCGGAAGGTCCAGGCACCCAGCTCCAGGTTCTCTTCGACGCTCATCCAGCGAAAGATACCCGGCTGTTGAGGGATGTACGAAATTCCCATGCCAATCAGCTTGTGGGTTGGGACGCCCACCACGTTCTTGCTTTCCAGGAGAATCTGGCCGGTGTTGGGCCTGAGGAATCCGTAGATGGCCTTGAGCAAGGTTGATTTTCCCACACCGTTTGCGCCTAGAACGGTGGTAATCTTACCCTTTTGGGCATTGATTGAAACGCCCTGGAGGATGTTCAGGTCTCGGTAGTAGCCGACATAAAGGTCCTTCACTTCAAGCATCTTCTTCATCTCCCTCTGCGGCCGGCATGTCAACCGCTTCCGGCTCCTCTGGCTCCTCTGGCCCTTCTGGCCCTTCCTCTAGTAGCTCCTCTTCTTCACCCAGATAAGCCTCGATGACGACCGGATCGCGGCGCACCACCTCCGGATCACCATCGGCGATGAGCTCGCCGAAGTTGAGCACCAGCAATCGTTTGCTAAGGGCGAAGATGGTGTCCATGTCGTGGCTGATGATGATAAAAGCCTTGCCCTGATCATTAACGGTGGTGATGTACTCGTAGATAATCTCCATTAGCCTCGGGTGAACGCCGGCAAACGGCTCGTCGAGGATAATGATGTCCGGGTCAAGCATCAACAGCCGGCCCAGCTCCAGCAGCTTCTGTTGGCCGCCCGACAGCGCGCGTGCGTATTCGTTGGCCAGGTGCTCCATGGTGAGAAACTTCAGCACGTCTATCGCCTTGTCGTAGAAATCGCGTTGCCGCGCGGTCGGATGCATGGCCAGGGCCGGCACCATCAGATTCTCCAGCACGGTCATCCGGCGGAAAGCGCGCGTCACCTGGAAGGTGCGTCCCAGGCCGACCCGTGCCACCTGGTATGGGGGCAGCATGTCGATGCGTTTTCCGTTGAGATACACCGTGCCGCTGGTGGGCTTGATCATGCCATCCATGATGTTGGTGAGCGTGGTCTTGCCGGCGCCGTTAGGCCCGATCAGCCCGATCAACTCAGGGCCACGAACCTTGAACGTCACCCCATTCAGCGCCCGAAGTCCGCCAAAGTTCTTTGAGATTCTGTTGACGTCGAGCTCGATCATCCTTGTCCCTCTACTGCTGCCTGTCGCCTGGCCACGGTCTCTTCGGCGACGCCGGCGCGAGTAAGACGCTCGATAATCGGATAAATCAGCCCGTTGTTCCAGAAGCGCAGTGTCAGCATCAGCAGCAGACCAAAGAAGACCAGCCGCCAGTTGGTCATGTCGATGACCAGAGGGCCAATTGTGAAGCTGGTACGCAAGAACTCCAGGGCGAACTCGATGATGATGGCACCGATGGCAGCACCAACGAGGCTTTCGATCCCGCCGATGACTGCCATGGAAATGACCAGGCTCATTTGCAAGATGAGGAGAATACTGGGTGTGACCACGCCAATGTAATGGCCCTGCACAGCGCCGGCCGCTGCTGCGATCATGCTGGTGATGACGAAGACCAGCACCTTGTAGCGTACGATGTGAACCCCGAGGGCGGCGGCGGCTTCCTCGTCCTCACGGATGGAGCGGACGAAGAGGCCAAACCGCGACACCGATAGCCAGTGCATCAATGCCATGGAGACGAGAAACAGTGCCAGCATCACGTAGTACGGAGGGATCTTGTCGGCGCCGTCAAAGTAGAACCCCGCGACGTGAACCCCCCTGGGAAAAAGGGGGGCCAGTTCCAGGCCGTTTGGCCCGTCAGTGATGTCTATCTCAGCATTGAGGGTGACGCGCATAATCTCCGAGAAACCAATGGTGAACAGGGCCAGGTAAGTGCGTCGCAACCGCAGAACGAGCACGCCGATCAGAAAGCCGAAAAGGCCACCCATGATAATGCCAACGGTGATCCCGAAGAAGGCCGGCAAACGGATGATTGCGGTGCCCACTGGCATGTTCGCCTTACCCAACTCCAGACAACTGTCGCCAGTGGCATTGAGCAACACCAGCCAATACTTCCCGATCGGCACCTCTGCGCAGACCTGGGTCGGTGCTGTGGTCAGACGCACGAATTTGCCAAAGAGTCCGGAGGTATAGGCGCCGACCGCCATGAAGGCCATGTGGCCAAAGGAGAACTGCCCGGCATAGCCGGCCAGCAGTGACCAGCTTGAGGCCAGGATAGCATAGAAGAAAGCGACGATTGCGATGTGCATCACGTAGGGCCGAGATCCCAGCGCCAACGGGGCTCCGATCAGGGTTAAGGCGCCAATGGCAGCCAATCCCCACAGCCACACGGTACTACGGTTCATAGCTCTCTCCCAAAGAGCCCAGTCGGCTTGAGCAAGAGGACGAGGGTCAGGATGATCATGCCGTAAGCCGGGATATACGCTGCCGCCCGTTGCGGGTCGGGGACGCAGCCGGCACCCAGGGCCTCAACCAGGCCGACGATCAGCCCGCCGATGAAGGCGCCAGGCAGAGAGCCCATGCCGCCCAGCACGATAATGACGAACGAACGAGCCGAGGCTGGCGTACCCACCCAGGGCACCCACGAGAAGACCTGAACCAGCGAAGCGCCGGAGAGGCCGGCCAACATGGTCCCCAGACCAAACGCCAGCGTGTTCATCGTATTTGGGTTGATGCCGGTCACAGCCGCCGCCTGTCGGTCTTGACTTACAGCTCGCAGGGCCTTACCAATCCAGGTGGAGTACAGGAACCACATCAATAGCCCCAACAGGATCACAGCGATCACGGCTGCCGTAAACCGGGACGAGGGGATCGAGATTAGATCGGCCATTTTTATGGTAGCGACACTCACCTTCAGTAGGCTCGGGTTTTCGGCCGAGGGCAGGTTTATGGTGGGATACTCGAAGAAGCGTGGCACCTTTTTCGGATTGGCACCGACCAAAGCCAGCGTCAGGTACTGCAGGAAGAACGCCAGGCCAAACGTGACCAAAATCGCGTATTCGCCCGGGCGTTCCACCTGGCCGGTATTCATGGCCCGCAAAAACAGCCGCTCGAAAACCAGACCAAGGACAAACGTCAAGAAGGCTGCGCCCAGCACACCTACGATCGGGTGAAGGCCTGGGAACCAAACGGCGCTGAGATAGAAGACGGCCATGCCGCCAAGCATGTAGAATTCGCCGTGGGCGAAACTCACCACCCCCAGGATGGAAAAGATCAGGGTCAGCCCGAGGGCCATCAGGCCGTATATCGTACCGATCACCAGTCCATTGACGACCTGGGTTGCGACGAAGGCCCCGTTGGTGACACAGAGATTATCAGGATCAGCCGCTGCAAAAGCGCCGGCGAATATCGCCGCCACGATCATCCCCGGAATGATCACCCATTTCCTATCGAGCTTGGGCGTGAGATACCAGAGGGGCGCTAAAGAGAACGGCCCGCCGGCAGCGCCGGTAGCTGCTCCAGCCAGACCCGCCTGCGACACGTCCAGGTCTCTTCGTCCGTAGATGCGGGGCGTCACTACCGCGCCGACGGACCCCCAGCCGATGATCCACAGAAGCGCAAGACCCAGGTACGAAGCATGTTCCATAGGTCACCCCTCACAACAACGCGAAAGGTGCAAGGCAGCCCTGGCGAACCAGAGCTGCCTTGCCTGACCAACGACCAACTGCCCCTAGGGCAGAA
>JBHIAO010000256.1:0-8218 GCA_046758565.1 Anaerolineae bacterium | reverse complement strand
CGGCTTTACGGGGCGCGGACGGTGAGCAGCGATCCCGCGTGGCGCTACGTCAACGTGCGCCGGCTGCTGATGATGATCGAGGAAGCGGTCGAGGATGCGATCCAGTGGGCCGTCTTCGAGCCCAACGACTTTTACCTGCGCCAGACCCTGACGCTGGCCATCTCCAGCTTTCTGCAAGCCTTGTGGGAGCGGGGCGCGCTGGTCGGGGAGACAGCGGACCAGGCTTTCTTCGTCAAGTGTGACGAGGAAAACAACCCGCCGTATGTATCCGACCTGGGGCAGCTCATCGCCGAAGTGGGCGTGGCACCGGTCATTCCGGCTGAGTTCGTCGTCTTCCGCATCGGCCGGACCGAGGATGAACTGGAGATTATTGAGAGAGACGGAGGTAATGGATGGCCCTCTTGAGCGGGACGGGGATACGCGTGGATCCCGTCGGGAGCTATAACTTCCTGATCACGTTGGTGGACTCCAGCAGCGTGCTGACCAGTGTGCTGACGGGTATCCAGAACGTGGTCCTGGGTGGATTCAGTGAGTGCAGCGGTCTGGAGATGACGCTGGACGTCGAAGAGCACCAAGAGGGCGGGCGCAATGGGACCGTCCTCAAGTTCCCCACCCGGGTCACCTGGTCCAATATCCGCCTGCGGCGTGGGATGGCTCTCTCCGACGACCTGTGGAACTGGCACTACGGCTTCGTGGAGGGCAAGGGAAAGCGCCGTGATGGCATTATCGTCCTGCAGAACGACCTGCACATTCCCGTTAAGGTCTGGCAATTCACCCGGGGCCTGCCAGTGAAGTGGACCGGACCGAGTATGGATGCGGCCCAGAGCCAGGTGGCCATTGAGGAGTTGGAGATCGCCCACGAGGGTCTGAAGCTTTTCACACCCGGTGCAGCCATCGCCAGCGCCACCGGAGTTTCCTTCTGATCGAGGTAACGCTATGGACGTACACATCGGAGAGGTGAACAGCACCGTGCGGACGACCGACTCGCAGGCCCTCTTGAGTCCGCAGGTTCTCGACCAGATCGTGCGAGTCGTGTTGGAGCGGCTGCGGGAGGAACAGGCCCACGAGCGGCGTGTGGAGGAGGAGCGCCGGCTGCGGCCGGCGGTGTCGGCGCAGGAGACCTCCGCCTGGGAGTAGGTTATGAGTGCACTGCAAAAAGCGACGTTCCAGCGGTTGGATCCCAACGACCTGAACAGGGTAGTTGATGAGCTGGACGTGCAATACAACCCGACAGAGTTCACCCTCAACAAGGGTGCACAGATCGCTGACATCGCGATTCCCGGCCTGGACATGCCGATCCTGCAGTTTGTCCGTGGACAGACCGAGACGTTAGCGCTTGACCTGTTCTTCGATACGACGGAGAGTGGCATGGGCGAGGGCGCGCGCCCGGTGACGGAGGAGACCGACCAATTCTACCAGCTCATCAAGATCGATCGGACCAGTCACGCCCCGCCCGTTTGTCGCTTTGTCTGGGGGGTAGCGGACTTCCCGGGCTCAAAGTTCACAGGCCGCTGGGCATCGCAGAATCGCGAAAACGGCTTTCAGTGCATCGTCGAGAGCGTCCGCCAGCGCTTCACCCTGTTCAGTCCGGAGGGCGTGCCGCTCCGGGTGACGCTCACCCTTACGCTGCGCGAGTACCGGACGCTGAGGCAGCAGATTGAAGAGATCCGCTTCGAATCGTCTGATCACACCCAAACTCATACCGTACAACGTGGCGAGACGTTGACCCGCATCGCCGGCGAGGCCTACAGGGATCCCGGCCAGTGGCGGGCTATTGCCGTGCACAACCGGATCACCGACCCCCTGGATCTCAGGCCGGGAACGGTGCTGGAGATCCCACCCTTGCGTCAAGCGGAGGGTAGAGCGTGATGGCGAGACCAACGCCCATCTACGAAATAGAACAAGACTTTTATGTTCCCCACTTCGAGGTCAAGGTCAGGGATCGTGACCTGCCGGATGACGTCATCCGGGATGTCATGCAGGTGACGTACCGGGACAAGGTCAACGAGATCGACTCCTTCGAGCTGATGGTCAATAACTGGGACGCCGAGGCGCGCAAGCTCAAATACGAACCGCCCGTGCAGCAGCGGTACGAGCATCTCTTCGATCCCGGGCAGAAGCTAGAACTGAGGATGGGCTACGTGAACGATCTTCACCTCATGGTGACAGGTGAAATCACCACCTTGGAACCTAACTATCCCGAGTCGGGCGGCCCGACGCTGTCCGTGCGTGGCCTGAATGTATTACATGCCTTTCGCGGCGAACAGCACACCTGGTCTTGGGACGATAGGCGCGATAGCGATATTGCTCGATGGCTGGGGAGGAGGCCGGTAAGGCGCGGGCAACCGGGTTTGGGCATCAGAGTCGAGACCGACCCAGTTCCAGAGGAGAGACCGGAGACGTACGTCTTCATGGACAATCAGTACGACATTGTCTTCCTTCGGGATCGCGCGCGACGCCATGACTACGAACTCGTGCTACGCGAGGAGGAGCGAAACGGTCGCAGGGAGCAATACCTGTACTTCGGACCGTCGGAGAGCCGGAGACAGGCCCCCACCTATCGTCTCGAATGGGGCAAGTCCCTCATCTCGTTCCGACCGACCTTGAGCACGACGAGACAGATTTCGGAAGTCTGCGTCAGGGGCTGGGACCGCCGCCGCAATCGCCGCATCGAGGAGTGCGCCCGATGGCAGGATCTCCATCCGCGCCGCAGTCCCGAACGAAGCCGCATGGAGCGTCTGGCTCAGGCCTTCGGCAATCGGCGCGAGATCATTACCAATCGGCCTGTTCACACCCGGGCCGAGGCCAGAGATCTGGCCAGACGCATCTTGCGAAGGCAACTCAAGGAAATGGTCCAGGCTTCGGGGGCAACCGTTGGCCTCCCCGGGTTGAGAGCAGGCCGGAAAGTGGAGATCGTTGGGCTGGGGCTGCGGTTCGATGGCGAGTATTACATCACCGAAACCACCCACACCATCGGCGACAGTGGCTACCGGACTACCTTTAGCGCGCGCCGCGAGGGCTCTGTCCAGGGGGCTGCACAGTAGTTCACGGAGGAGTCGGAGAACATGAGCCGTACATATGGGGTTGTCACCGGAGAAGTGGTCAGCGTGGAGGACCCACAGGGCGAAGGGCGGGTGCGAGTTCGCTTTCCGTGGCTGCCAGGCAACAACCAGGGCTACTGGGCACCCGTGGCCACCCTGATGGGCGGTGGCGGCCGTGGGTCATGGTTCATGCCAGAAGTGGGGGACGAGGTCCTCGTCGCCTTTGACCAGGGCGATGTGAGACATCCCTACATCGTCGGCTTTTTGTGGAATGGGGCTGACAGACCACCGAACGCCGGCATCAATGCCAGCGTACGGCGGCTGCGCACTGTCAGCGGTCATGTGGTGGAATTTGATGACAACGCTGGTCAGGAACGAATTCTCATCAAGACTCAGGGCGGGCACCAGATTGAGATGAAAGATACACCACCGGCGAGCATCACCATTCAGACGACCGGCGGCAACCAAATCACCATCAGCGATGCGCCGCCGGGCATCACTATCTCAACGCAGGGCGGGACTTTGACCGTAAATTGTTTGCAGGCGAACGTTAACGCTTCGACGCTGCTTAACGTGACGGCGCCGCTGACAGTGTTTAATGGGATCGTCCAGGTGCCGACTCTGGTGGCTCAGGCGGTGGTCGGTTCCGCCTACACGCCGGCGCCCGGTAACACGTTCGGTCTGTGAAGGAGCAAAGATGGCACTTATTGTTCCACCCCCTACCCTTAGTCAAGAAGGGGCCACAGGCAACCGGTTCGTAGCTGAAAAGCCGATCCAACTCTCCTGCGGGCCGGTAACCTTCCCGGATGGGGCGTCTCTGATCCCCGAGAACGCGGTCGAGTTTGGGTTCCTTCTGTATCGAGAAGAGGCTGGGGGGACAACAAAGGTCTGGGATGAGGAGGCGCAGAGTTGGCTCCCGGAGAGCGCCTCTCCCGATCCCCAATCGCTCTTTTACCGGGATGACAAGTGGCAATCGATCCTCGTGGCCATTGGCCAGAAGGACAAAGCCAATCAAGACAAGTTCGGCACGAACAGGCTAACCGGCTTTCCCAAATATTCTGCCCGGTGTTTCTTCCGGGGAAAAGACGTCCAAGGGATAGAGCATATCGGGGCCAGCCCCAAAAGCCAGGCCGTGGAGGTTCTCGGGTTTGGAGAACGAGATCGAGCCGGCCTTGCGATAGAGCCCAAGGACAAAGACCCGTCTGAGGCTACCCGGATTTACCTTTTTTTGAGGGATGCCTCGCTAACAGAACGGGGGAGGATCGTCATCCGCGAACAAGGCGGGGCGTTTCGGATCGAGCTTGTCGTGAATGGGACCAGGCTGGCGTTAACAAGTGGTGGCGATATCGTCCTGAGCCCAAGCCCTGGTCATGTGGTCCGGGTCGAGGGGGATGTCTTGGTGAACGGCAACTTGACTGCCCATAACGTACCATAGAGACCAAAGTGGGAGTACCAGAATGTCGAGAGATTTCTTAGGCACCGGCTGGAAGTTTCCCATCCGCGTCAATCCGCGCGGCGGGCTATCCTACTCCTCGGCTGAGCAGGATATCGCTGAGGCCATCTGGATCATCCTGAGCACGGCCCGGGGTGAGCGACAGATGCGGCCTCGGTTCGGGTGCGGCATCCAGGACTACGTCTTCGCCCCCAACAATCCCACCACCCGGGGTAACATCGCCCACCAGGTGCGCCAGGCGTTGACGGAGTGGGAGCCGCGCATCGACGTCCTGGACGTCCGCGTTGAATCCGCCTCTGACGAGCAGAATAAACTTCTGATCCGCGTCGATTACCGCATTCGTTCCAACAATGCTTTCCACAACCTGGTCTATCCCTTCTACATTCGAGAAGGAGTGGGAGCCTGACCATGCCCCTGGAAGCGCCCAATCTGGACGATCGCCGCTTCGCCGACATCTTCGCCGAGGCCAAGACGCTCATCCCGCGCTATGCGCCGGAGTGGACCGACCACAACGAGAGCGATCCGGGCATCACCCTGGTCCAACTGTTCGCCTGGATGACCGACATGCTCCTCTATCGGCTCAATCAGGTGCCGGAACGCAACTACATCAAGTTCCTGCAACTGCTGGGCATCGAGCTCAAGCCAGCGCAACCGGCCAGGGCGGAGCTGACTTTCACCCTGGCGCGGGACGATCTGGAAACCGTCATCGTCCCCAGGGGTACGCAGGTGGCCGTGGCGGACGGCGGAGAAGACGAACCTCTGGTCTTCGAGACCGACGAGTCCCTCATTGCCCTGGGGGCCAAACTCAAAGCCGTTCAGGTCTTCGATGGCTTCAGTTACTCAGTGGAGACCACGAGCAACGCGGCCACGGACCAGACGTACCACCCCTTTGGCCCGCACGCCCGGGAGGGGAGCGCCCTCCTGCTGGGCTTCGACTCTCCTCTCGAGTTCACCGACGAGCAGGTTAACCTCACCGTCTACGTCTACACCGAGGGGCTCAGGGATGAGGGCCGGCACTGCGATCTGGACCTGAGCCAGATGCCCGTTTCGGCCACGCTGGTCTGGGAGTACTGGAACCGTCGGCACTGGCAGCCGCTCAGCCTGGACAAAGACGAAACCCGGGCTTTCACCCGCAGCGGGCATGTCTACTTCAGAGGTCCTGGGAACGATATCAAGAAAGACGAGCTGGCCGAGGTTGACGAGGATCTGTACTGGATCCGCTGCCGCCTGGAGCGAAGTGCGTACGAGATGGCTCCCCGCCTGGAGATGGTCTTGACTAACACCGTACGCGCAACCCAGGCGCTCACGGTGCGTGACGAAGTGCTGGGTGGGAGTGATGGACGCCCCAATCAAACCTTCCGCCTGGCCAACGCTCCCGTCGTCGTGCGCGACCGGCCCGAAGAGGTGACTGGCGCGGACGGAATCAGAGTCAGGGTGACGAGCCTTCGGCTCGAGGTTGACGAAGGTCATGGCTTCGAAGTTTGGCAGGAGGTGCCCGACTTTTACGCTTCTGGATCGGACGCCCCCCACTACGTGCTGAACCGAACCACCGGCGAGATCCGCTTCGGCGACGGGCAACACGGCCGCATTCCGGTGGCCAATCCGGCGAACCCCAACGCCAACGTCGTCGCCCGCGAGTACCGCTATGGCGGCGGCAAGTGGGGCAACGTCGGCGCGGACACGATCGCGGAACTGCAGACCTTCGTCGAATCTGTGGACAGCGTCACCAACAGACGGTCCGCCTACGGTGGTTCGGACGAAGAGACGGTCGATGACGCCAAGCTGCGTGCCCCGCGTGAGATCAAGAGCAAGGAGCGGGCGGTGACGGCGGAGGACTTCGAGCTCCTGGCTCTGGAAACACCGGGTGTTCGTGTGCGCCGGGCCAAGGCGCTGCCCCTGGTCCACCCCAAATTCCCGGACGCTCAAATCCCCGGCGTGATAACCGTCGTTGTCGCCCCCGAAAGCGACGCGCCAAACCCGACTCCCAGTGAGGCCACCCTGGCAACCGTGTGTGCCCACCTGAACAAACACCGCCTGTTGACCTCCGAAGTCTACGTCGTCCCCCCGACCTACCACAAGGTGAGGATCGAAGCCGACATCGTCGCCCGCCCGGAAGCCGATCTGGCCGAGGTCAAACGTGGGGTGGAGGAGCGCCTGACCCAGTACTTCCATCCCCTCAAGGGTGGTGAGGCCGGCACGGGCTGGGAATTCGGCCGCGACATCTTCTACTCCGAGGTCTATCGCGTGGTGCTGCAAACCCCGGGCGTTGATCGGATTGAGAACAACGAGTTGTTCATCTGGCTGGATGACGAACGACAACCTTTCTGCAGAGACGTGCCCATCGAGCCCGGCGAGCTCCTCTACTCTGAGGGCCACGACATCCGGGTGGCCTATAGCGCGAGAGTGTAACCATGCCCAACGGACCGAAGGATCACCTGCTCCTCAACGCGCAAGCCGGCTGGCAGGCAGCCATCCTGGACCGAACCGTCCTGGCCGACGGTGAGGCTTATCTGCGCCTTCGGCCTCTGCCTAGCGCAGTCCGTCCCCTCATGGACGCCGCCGGCAGCTTTGGCGGGCTGGCGCTTCCGACTGGGCTGGCGGTGGATGCCGACGATCGCATCTACATTCTGGACAGCCAGACACACCTCGTCAAGCGTTTCGACCCCTGTACCGAGACCTTCGAGGTACTTCCCTGTATTGGCGGCCCGGGGAGTGAGCCGCGCCAGGTGCGCGATCCCCGGGGGCTGGCCATCTCGTGCCGGGACGACCTCTACGTGGCCGATACCGGCAATCGCCGGGTGCAGACCTTCGCCCTGAAGGGGTTGCCGCTGCGAAGCATCTGGGGACCGCTGCGAGTGATCCGCCAGGAGTCCGAGATTCGCGTCGAGCCGGCAGCCCCCGAACCGCCCACAGCAATGGCGCCAGAGGAATGCCAGACCGAGCCTGCCTTCCCCGAAGGCACCTGGCAACCCTGGGACATCGCCCTGTCTCGCGACAACTGGGCCTACGTCTCCGATTACGCCAATGGGCTGATCCACGTCTTCGACCCACGGGGCTGCTGGCGGACGGCCTACACCGGCGAAGCTCCCGAGGAGCCGCCGCTGGAGAGGCCGACCCACATTGCCCTGGACAAGGCGGGACGGCTGTACGTCGTGCAGGAGGGGGTGGACTACGTCACCGTGCTGGATGCCGATGGCACGTTTGTAGAGAAGATTGAGCACGCCGAGCAAGAGATCAAAGGTCGCTTCTGCCCCATGGCCATCGCCGTTGACGAGGACGGCAACATCTATATCAGCGAACGCACCACCCGCCGTGTCCATATCTACTGCCAGGGAGGGGACGGATGCTACACTTACGCCGGCACCTGCCGGACCTTCAAGGGTCTGGGGCTGGCTCTGACCTTTGATCGGGCCGGCAATCCGCTGCTGAGCGACGCAGAGCGCAAGCAGGTGTTTCGCCTGGAGGCCCAGGCCGCCTTTGAGACCGAGGGGCGCTACTACTCCGAACCCCTGGACAGCCGCATCTACCGCTGCCAGTGGCACCGCATCCTGATGCGCGCCTCCATCCAGCCGGGCACCCAGGTGCGGATCGACACCTTCACTTCGGAATCACCCAAGACGGCGGCTGAGATCCAGAGCCTGCCCGGGGCACGCTGGGCGACGGGACAGATCAACACCCAGGTGGGGGATGGAGATTGGGACTGCCTGATCCAAAGCCCACCGGG
>JBHIAO010000255.1:0-8223 GCA_046758565.1 Anaerolineae bacterium | reverse complement strand
CGGGCTGGGCCTGGGCCAGGAGTTCTTCAAACGAGGTGTAGCCTGACCACGGCGACGCGCCCGGCGTGGCCAGGATTTCGTAGATCTGGAAGGTGACGCGGTCCAGACGCAAAGTGGGCCGGCCTCCGCCATGCAGGAAGCGATTCATGAACTGTTGGAACACCGGCGGGTAGAGGACGGTGAAGCGCAAGGTGTAGGTTTTGGCCGGCGTGACCCGGATGCGCCCGTCATGTGCCTTGGGCAAGTCCAGGAGCGGCGAGACGGTGAAGGGCCGGATGGGCAGGGATGGGTGATGGAGCACCTCGGCCAGGGCCGGGTCGGCCTGCTCGATGGTGCGCAGAAAAGCAGAGTGGACCTGGTGGCCCATGGTGGCACGGATGGTCCCTTCGCGTTCCGGCCGCAGGTGGAGGGCGATGGAGTAGATGGGAGATTCGTTTGCCATGTTTGTCTCTCCTGGTCGGTTAGTCGGGTAGTCGTTTGGTCGTTTGGTCGTTTGGTCGTTTGGTCAGGTGGTCTGTTGTATGGGCCGGCGACGGGCAGGCTCCGCCCTTCCGGCGCGGGCCGGCTGGGGGATGGTCATGGATTATAGCCACGGATCAGCGGAAAGGCACGGATAGGCACATCCCCATCCGCGTTTTTCTGATCATCTGTGGCTCTTTCGTGGTCATGCTTCCGCTTTCTCCCAGATGCCGTAGGGGCCGATGGCAGCTTGGCCCACCGAGCCCGCGATGCTGCCTGGCTCCCAGCAGATGACGGCCGTGGAAAGATGCCTGCCGTGCGCGTTGGCAGCGCGTGTTTCTCGCCCTACCAGGGGCGTGAGACGACCGCGTGCCGGTATCGCCTGAGCACCGTGAGCACGGGTGTGAGCCAGGAGGCTGTCGTTTTCGGTCAATGTCACGGCCGGGCGAGTGCCCAGCAAGTCCAGCTCATAGCAGCCGAACAGACTTTCCGTGCTCGGCGTGGCTGCATGCAGGGCCACCCGCCCCCATCCATAGGTGCGTTCGCCGCCGATTTGCAGGCGGGGCAGAGCTTCTTGCCAGGGCAGGGTGCAACCTTCCTGCTCGAAGATGTAGCCGACCAAGAACACTGGCCGGCTATCACGGGTGGTCGGCGCGATGAATTCGGTTTCGTGTAGGCTACCCTCCTCTGCCGTGTTGCGGCTGTAGTCCAGGGCCGTGCTCGCGTAGGAGCCCAGGTAGCGCCAAGCAAAGGCGTCGGGGGCCTTCCAGGGCCAGAGGTCCACCTGGTCGCCGACGGCCGGGTAGAAGTAGCTGAAAGCCAATTCTTCCTTGACACGGTCGCCCACCTTGCGATAGTCCCCACTGAATCCCGGGTGGTCTCGGGTTAGCCGGGCAGTGAGAGCGCCCCACAGCACCTTGCCGGTGACGTAGGGGCGTGTTCGCTGCACGTTGCCCAACTTGGCAGCTCCGATGTGCAGCGGCGTCAGCAGGCGCAGTACGATCTTGTGAGCTATCCAGGTCATCTCGCATCCTCTCTTGCTTTGGCACCGTAGCGCACGTAGATCAACGTCTGCTCCCAGATCTGCTTGATCAGTAGCAGGGTGTCCAGATCGTTGGCGATGTGGGTGGTGACGAAACGTAGTGCATCATCGGCCTTGTCGGATGGCATCGATTGGTTGACCATCTCCTGCGCGGCCAGGCCGAGCAATCGTGTGCGCACATGCGGCGCGATTTTCTGCTCGGTACTGGTGCGGGAGTACAGGAAGAGCATGGCAGCATAGACGCCGTTCTCCTGCAGCACGCCCGTAGTCTTGGTGGCCAGGTTGTCCACCTCGGTTGCCCTGAAACCAGTGGTATCGGCGATGATCTGCTGGGCCGTCCGCGCGGCTAAAGCGTCCAGGTTACGCATGGTTTACCTCCCAGTCGTGCATCAGCTTGATGCGGCCAAAGCCCCGCGTGCCCATGCCGCCGATACCCAGATACTCAGCCAGTGTCAAACCACCCTTGACCACATCGAGCGGACGCTGGTGACCGAATTCTGCGGCTTTGGTATTGTCCTGCGGGAACGCTTCCGGCCGGTAGTCGTCTTCCACCACGTCGCACCACAGCCAGGCGGCACGGGGCAGGGCCTCGTAGGTGAAGAGCGCACCCTCTTTGGCTGCGCCGGTCAGGGGATCGATGCTCACCGAGGTGCGTACCTCCAGGTTGCTGTTAACAATCTGGGAGAAGAGGCCTTCCTCCACCAGGATCAGCCGGCTGGCCAGGTCTTCCCAGCCCTGAACAGCCTGCCCGTTCAGCCTGACATCAACGGTGCCGGCCTTGTGATCCAGGAGGAGCCAGCTCAGGTTGAGCGGTTTAGCCCAACCTACCAGAGTGGCGGCGAACTCGCCTCGGCCCAGATCAGGCGCAGACACCGTAAAGCCGGCCTGTCGCAGCTGCGCCTCAGTGCTCACCCAAACCGGCCCGGCCATGGAGTGGACGGAGAAGAGCAGCAGTTGAGCGTCGGCCAGGCTGACGGTGCCGGCGTTACCGCCCTCGATGCCACGGGTGTTGCCGAAGGTATAGCAGATGGGACACCTGGCGTTGCCACAGTGTGGCCGATCCCGGCCGCCCTGCCCGGCGCAACCAGGCTTCTCGTAGCGCATGGCCGCGTAGGAGCGGGCCGCGCCGGCCAGGGAAGTACCGGGGATCTTTGGTAGGTTTGTACCTGGCTCACGAGCGATGCTCAGATCTGCCCGGCCCAGGCGATAGCCGCCGGTGCCAATGTGCACCGGGTCCAGGGTCATGAGCAAGAAGCGTTGAAGCGTGTACATTACACATCCTCCTGTTGCGGTTTTTCTTTGTGGATAGTTAAGTGGATCTCCAGGGCGTCTGCCAACATGCCGGTGATGGCGGCTCGTTCTAGCTCAGGGCTGTGGATATCCACCTCACGCAGCACGTCGCCGACGAATTGGCTGAAAGCCGCCGAGACGTTCAGGATGCCAGAGGGCTCCGCCCAGTCGCGACGTTTCGCTTCGACGAGTCCCTCTACCAGACGAATCTGGGAAGTGGACAGGCGGCTGATTTGGCACCAGACCTCCTCGATGTGCTCGACCTCTTCCAGCAGATAGGGGCGTTGCCGACGCACACCACTGCGGCGCTGCCCATCGCTCTCGTAGGCCACCTCGAAGCGGCGGGCGCTGGTGTCTAGATACTCGAAGTCGAAGGTGGAAGGCGCGAAGCCAACCCGGTCTCCCTTCCGCAAATCAGTCACATGCGCCCAATACTCTCCATCCGGTCCCACAAACCAGCGGGTGCGGTCCGTGGGTTTGCCGGCCACCTGCCAGTAGGGGTACCAGACGTCAGGAGTGGTGCCATCCCCCATGACTGTGGGCACGGAGACGGGGATCTCCCACTCGCCCAGTCGCAGTTTCACGTCCATGGCGGTCGGCCAGCCATCGGCGAGAAGGTTCTGGGGAGCAACGTCGGTCACCTCAGCCTGTTCGGCTCGGGCCGGGCGTCGCAACATGCGCCGGCCGGCGTCGAGCATGGCGGCCAGGGGCGTGCGGCGGTCGCCGTAGACCACGCCCACCGTCAGCGGCAGGCGGTTGCGTACCTTGCCCATCTCCTGCTCGTACTTCTCCTTGACAGCCTCCACCACCGCCAGAGCCTTGTTCGCCGGCACCAGGGCCATGAAGGTGCGTGGTTCGGCCAGAATGGGGATGGCCGGTGCATAGGTCTCGTGCAGATAGTTCACGGTGGCAATGGTAACCTGGCCGAGCCGCCTGTTGGCTGCGCCGTAGCCGGTAGGCTCTTCCAGCGGAAAGGCACGACCCGCCCTGACCATTTCGACCACCGGGTTGCCCAACTGTTCAGGGCTGGCCAGGTACGCCAAGTTGTCACAGGTGATGAACCGGCGGTTGGGTGCGTCCCAAACTACACTTATGCGGACGTCTGCCACGACGAGCTCATAAGTGTGGAACGGCCCCAGGTCCAGACTGTCAGCATCTTGGGGTTGGATGGCCAGTCGCGGCTCCCCTTCACCCACGAGCGCGACATCCTGGAGCCGGATCGAGGTCTCCTGCCAGAAAGCGCGAGTGGTTTCCCAGACGCGACGCAGCCGAGCGAAGGAGGGATTCTTGGGTGTGGCACTGCCGCCGACGGGATCGGTCACGAGCAAGGTCTGAACCAGGGTGCCGTCGAGCCAGCGGTCCAGGTTGTACCGGCCCACCACCAGCGCCAGCCGGCCGTTGTCATCGGCAACTTCGTCGGTCCAGATGGTAGTATGCAGGTTTGACACCCATGCTTTCGCCCGGTCGTCGCGACGCCCCTCACAGACTTCACAGACGTTGCGCCGGCCGGCTTTGGTGGTCGGGGGAGCCTGGGGACGCAATCCGCAAACGGGGCAGATATCACGGGCGACGCCAGTCCACCAGGCCGTAACGGTTTGGACGTCAGCATGGGTGAACACGGCTTGCTGAAGAATCCTACCGATCGGTGGCACCTCGTCCAAACTTGGAGGCTGCCTTCTGTCCGGCCGCTGCCCCCACCAAGCCTGTGAATCGAACGCCATGTCAGGCACTATCTCCCCCGAGAGCGCAAATCTCGGATCGCCGGCAACAGCGCCCTGGACAAACTCGCTTCGAACGAGTTCTTCCAAGGTTGTTCCACTGCCGTCGGTCATATTGCACAGGTTGGGTACGTTTGGAACCACATACAGACTGCTGCTTTCGTCCCGATAGACTTCAGTGCCGAGGGGGCAGGTCTCCTCCAACAAGATACGGATTCGCTCGAACCCGTGCTCCAGCAAGCGCTGACGCGCCAGGAGATCGGGAAAGCGTGTGATGTGATCCAGAAAGGCCACCTCATCAACTCGGATGCTGAGCAGTCGCCAACGCAGGTCCGTCGGCTGGGGCTGGTGTCCCAGAAGCGCGCCAGCAAGAGCCGCTTTGTATAGGGCAGCGACGAGGCTGGACCAGTCCCAGAGTGCGATCTCATTCTCAGGACGGCGTGTTTCGCCCAACGCATTCGAGAATACTTGCTGGACGGCTGTCCTGAAGATGGTCCGATTGGTGAGATTGGCGTAGGGCAAACCTTGCAGCTTTGTGGTCAATCCGCTCAGTGGTGGTAGCTCAAAGCCATAGGCTGTACTCATTCGCGTGTCAGCGGCTGGCTGTTTGCCCGTGCGATCGGCCTCTTCCTTCTCAATATGGGCTGCAGCATGACAGCGTCCCAGCGCCCGAAGAAGCCATGGCTGGCTTGAGTCACCCACAATTCTCGGCCTTGCTTGCTCAACTAGGCTTTGAAATGGAATCGACTCGCCGAGCAGGTTCAAGGCTGGCGCGGAGGCAATAAGAGAGGAGTGAGCAGTCTTGTATTGGTATTCGTAGCCCGACGGACGGTCAGTGGCCTGATTGATGACATGTTCGTCGGCACACTTTCCCATGTCATGCAACCACGCTGCCACCTCGGCCAGTAGGAGTTCGTTGCGGTGATCCACCAACACTTTCAGGTCATAGCTCATTGCGTGCCTCCTCGGTCAATTGCGAGGCCACCTGCTCGGCCAGGTCCACCAGGTCGTCGAACGAGGCAAAGGGCCAGGACGGCCAGGCCGCGGGTGACGCCGGCGGCGGGGCGGGTGGCTCTGGCTCCGGCCCTTCGTCGGCCAGGGCCTGGCCCTCCCGCTCCCACCAGGCTTTGGCTTTCTCGTAGAGCTGACGATCCTTCTTGGCGTATGTCTGGCCCCGGCTTTCGATCAACGCGCGGTACGTCTCCTCCGATACCAGGCTGCCGTCGGTTGCTCGCAGGTCGCCATGCAGCCGGCCTGGCGCTTCCAGATAGCGGGGCAGTGAGGGATCAGGGTCGTCCTCAGCGACCTGGGCTGGCTCCGAGGTGGCCTGCAGACTCGTGGCACGCAAGGTCAGCACACCATCGCGCACCGATTCTTCCGTCAGGCCGAAGCCGCTGCTGGTCTTGGCCCCGAATCCGTAGAGGCAGAACATGGCCCGCAGTCCTCTGGCCAGCACCGGCAGGTCCGCCGCCACCTGTCGCGCTGTCTCGTCGCTGTCTACCCCGACCTGATCGAAAGGGACGTAAAGCAGGGTGAAGCGGCCCGTAGCCTCGATGGGGACGCTCTCGAACAGGATAGGGTTCTTGCCCACCCGACGCGTGCGGTCATGGGGGTTGATGATCTCCAGGTCGGTTTTCGTGAAGAAAGTGGGGTAGAAGAAGAGCCGGCCGGCCTTTCCCGTATCGTCGCCTCTCTTCTCACCGAACATACGCTGGATAATCTCGTCACGGTAGGTTTCACCATCGTGCCGATGGCCCAATTGCCACAGCGCCGCCCGCAGGTTGCCCTTCCAACTGGACGGCCGCACCAGCGGCAACCGAAAGACCCTGTCTCGGACGATAGGGTTGTCGATGATACAGAAGGGGTCGTCATCCTTAGACAGGTAGGGTTGGGCCAGCCTGAAAGCGAAGCTCAGGACACAGGCGTAGGTTGGCAACGCACTGAGATCTATCTCGGGCTCCTTGATCATCCGCCAGCACGTCAGGTCTGGCTCGGCTAGTTCTTGCTCGAGGTGTTTCTTACCCCACTCCGAGCGCAGTTCGTCAGCATTCTTCTTAAACTCTTGGCTGGCCAGCAGGAAGTAGTGAGTCGTTACGCACTCCCATCTTGTTATGTCAGCAGTGGCCTGCTGAGCCAGCATAGCGAAGTAGTCGATAGTCATTGCTGTGCTCCTCCTGAGTTAGAAATCAGGTCTATTCCGAATGCGACACTGCCTGGCTTCGTCTTCAAGGCGTGATCCATGTACTCCTGGCACAGCTCACTCAGTTCCTCGACTGTCAGTAATCCAGGGGGCGCGAAGCCAAAGACACGTATGCGGTAAGTGGCTGCCCCAACCCGATACGGCATGCCAAAGAAAATGCGGCTGGCAGTGCGCAACTCATCGTCGATAGACTGCTGCCTACCCTTCGGCCCCCATTGCGACCGTGGGCCGAGCAACTCATCCAGCGGACCCAACTTCTTGGGGTCATCAGACTCGCGCCAGTCCTTATGCTCTTTCAGCCATCGGCGCATACCCCAGTTGCCTCGTCCCTTGTAGCGCAGGTCGAAAGCACAGGGCAGATAGCTGGTTTCGTTGCGTTTCTGGGCACTGCCCACATGGGATCGAGGCCCAGTGAAATCGGATAACTGCGACTCTGGCACATCATAGGTCTGGCTGACGAAGTTGCGGAGGTTAAAGGGTGTGTCGCTCTCCGCGCCGTCGCGCTTCCACTCGTCAAGGCGCTTTGTCAACGCCTGCATACTGTCCTCGATGCTGACGACCTGCAACTCCTCCGGCAACTCCAGTTTGATCTGACCAAAACCGTGTTGCAGGCGAGCACCCAGGCCTCCATAATCGGCTGCCACGCGCAACGCAAGCGCGATCTGCCCCACCGCGTACTTAGCATCATAACCCCGCGGTACCAACCGCAAACGGATGGTCCCAAAGGGCACGTTGAGATAGTCGATGTTCTGAGTATCACCGCCGAACACTCGTCGCAGCCAGTTACCGTTCATCGAAAGACTTGTGCGGAAGTGCAGAGGTGTGGTTGGTGTCTCAATAACCTGAAGCTGAAATAAGCGTGCCCAGCCGGTGGCACCGAACAGATAGCTGACCGGGCAGAGGGTCTTGAGGCCTGCCTGGAGCGCATCCTCGTCCGATACCTGGTTCCGCTTGAGTTCTTCGTAGGCCTTCGTGTCGAACTCGCTGCGTTGGTCTGCGTCCTCGGCCGTTGGGTCGCTCACGTAGCCTCCCAGCCCGCGCACGATGGCCTCGTACCACCAGCGCAGGGAGCCGATGAGGCCCGTGGCGTGCAGGCGGTCGCTCTTGCCGTCTACGCCACCCGTCCACACGGGAGACAGTGTCTTGAGGGTAATGGTCGCGATGTCACTCATCTTTTCCTCCTTTCTTCTCGCAGTTTCTGCACGCACAACCGCAGGCCGGCCGGCAGCAGTGAATTGGTCATTTCGTCTGGTGGTCAGGTGGTCCGTTTGTCCGGTAGTCGAGTTGGCCGTGTTTGATGCCGGCGGCCGGCAGGCTCCGCCCTTCCGGCGCGTGCCGGCTGGTTGGCTGGCGATCATGACGTCTCGGTTGTTGCCCACGAGGCGGGCATGTCCCTCTTACTGACCATATGACAACGAATCTGGGGGATGAACCGAATCTCTAGCAGGGCCGGCGCTGTCGCTGCGATTCGTTCAATCCACCGGATTCGCTGTTATATGTGGTTGGGCCGGCCT
>JBHIAO010000254.1:0-8231 GCA_046758565.1 Anaerolineae bacterium | reverse complement strand
CTAAGCGAGGTGAAAAAAGATGAGAGATAGAATCTCGGTTGATCCCAACATTCATTTCGGGAAACCGTGTATTGCTGGCACTCGAATTAAGGTTCAAGATGTTCTTGAATTGATAAGAGAAGGCTGTTCCTTCACCCAGATCATTCAAGATTACTACCCGGACTTGCAGAAAGAAGATATACAAGATGTCCTAAATCGTGTCAAGTCCGAGTAACGGACTCGAATAGCACCTTACCAATACGAATAGCAAGACCCGAACACGGTGATTCAAGGCAGGGCGGAACGGGCCGGCCTCCCGTATGCGTTTGACAAAGGGCTCTGGTATGCGGTACAATATAGGCACACAGAGCCGAGGGGAAGTCAGCCCTGAGTGAGGTGATGCACTGACGTCAGCCTCTTACCTGTCTGGGCGGCTTCTCCTCTTTCGCTTTTTCTCGGCCCGCTTGTCGCGTCGCCGCTTACGAGCCCGCGCGCTGTTGCGCTGCCGTACCTCCTCCGGGACGTGGTAACGCTGGCCGATGATGTCCCGGACTTGATCCCAGGTGACCAGCGTGCCATCTACATCGCGCAGTTCATAGGGCCGGTCATCACGCAACACAGCCCGCACCCGATCCAGCAGATGGGTGGCACAGGCGCAGACCGCCTGGGTGTGATGGTTGCCCTTATTGACCATCTGATCCCAGTAGATAGCAGCGATCTGGGGGTCCCACTGGCGCGCCACTTCGGCGTTCATGTAGGCATAGTGCTTGACCAGATCAGGGCCGGCTTTGGTGATGCGCAGCCCTTTCTTTTCCACATCACCGCTCTGCTCGCTTTCGGGCACCATGCCACTCCAGCCGCGAAACTCCTTCTGTAAGACGAATCTTCACGCCAGCGGCGCATCCACGGAGCCCAGAGGTCATCGACGACATTCTCCAGACCAGGCCAAAAGCCCCGTTCCCAGGCCTGCACCCGATTCTTGGCCGCCGTCATCAGCTCAGCCAGTTCTTCTTGCTGCTTACACCAACGCTGGCCGCTGAGATGATCGGCGCTGGCCAGGTGCAGGGGATGCAGAGCATCCGGATCGGCCCACGGCAGGCGGGCCTTCACGCGGGCACTGATGCGGTCGCTCTTGGCATGCTTGC
Source organism: Anaerolineae bacterium (assembly GCA_046758565.1). Taxonomy (GTDB): domain Bacteria; phylum Chloroflexota; class Anaerolineae; order Epilineales; family JAANWY01; genus JBHIAO01. Next base: position 7,107 of record JBHIAO010000254.1, on the reverse strand, counting down.
TGTAGTACTTGTGTCAACTGCTATTCGTGTTGGCAAGGTGCACTTTCAGTCACATTCATTATACAAGCCCGTCGAAGTGTCGCCTCGGCGAGCGGCTTGATAGATGCGCTTTTGGAGACGGAACACGTTGCGCTCGAATTGCTTCCAGGGCAACGTCTTCCAGCCTTCAGTATGTCGGGTGACACCTGTCATAAGACCTGGTCTCCTTGAGTCGCCTCTGTCTTCCATTCGTCCGGGTCCACCCTTCGATAGGCTCAGGGCAGGCTAGCGTGTCCTGGGCATTACCCCAGGCTTTTGCTTCTTGGACCATCTTCCCCGCCTGGGCTTGCGGCTGGTTGCCTGCTCGGTGGATCGACCGCCATCGAGAGCCTCAGACGGGTTACTCTGTTCCGTGTGCCCATCCCTTTGACAGGCTCAGGACAGGTTTGCGTGGCCGTAGAGCCTGTTCTGAGCCTGCCGAAGGAACGGTGCTTTACGCCGGGTCCCTTTCGAGTGCCGCCTGACTTCCGATGGCAAGCCAGGCCTGGAACCTTTCCCGTTTGGGCCTGCCTCTCTGTCTTTGGGACAGGCGAACGGGTCGCACCACCCGCTGCACTCGACCGCGCTGTCTGGGCGCGAACGGGCCGGCGGCGGGGGTGGCCACGCTTGCGGTGATGGAGACCGGCCTTGCCAGAGCCGTGCGGCGGGTGAGCTACTCCGTTATGCGGCAGAGGCTTGTAAGGGATTTGGAGATACAGCTACGGAGTTGCTGACGTCTGCTGAGAAGTAGACCTTATCTTCCCCAACTTTGATCTCGAGCAAGTTGAAACCGCGCCTACCATTGCGAAGTCGCCCTTCGGCGACTCGAAGCTTAACCGCCGAAGGGCGGTTTTGCAGCCGTGGCCGCGAATTCATTCACCTTTCAGAATGATCGGCAGGTAAAGCATCGCCTCAAGTTCGACTCCAGGCGTAGCCGTCGGTGTGGGGGAGATGATCGAGGTAGGTGTGGCGGTCGTTGGCCGGCGGGTGGCGGTCAGTGTTGAGGTAGGCGTCGGCGTGGCTTCCTGGCCGGGTGGAGAGCCAAGCCGGAGCCGGCCCCACCCGTAGCCGTTGTCGGCACCTGGCGGACCGAGGTCAAGGGCGCGGTCCTTCAGGAACGCCACGATCTCGTCGGGATTTAGGGACGGGAAGGCTGATTTGACCAGGGCTGCGGCGCCGGCAATATGGGCTGCTGCCGCGCCAGTGCCGCATGCGCCTGAGCCCCCTTGATCACAGGACACCTCATCGCTCAGCCAATAGGTCACGGTGCTGACGCCATCCGGCGCCACCAAATCCGGCTTGGTACGCCCGTCGGTGGTCGGTCCGCGTGAGCTAAACTCTTCCAGCTCGTCGTCAGTCCAGTGGGCGGCACCCACGACCAGTGCACCCTGAGCATCGGCAGGGGTCATGATGCTGCCGGCAGGGACCCGATATTCAAACGCAAGGTTGATGTCCCAGCCCAAGAACAACTCCACGCGTGTCGATCCTGTCTCGTCAGGTGGCCGCGTGACGGCTACGTTGTACCTGCCAGCGTCTGATACGGTCCAATCAACCTGCTCAACGGGATAGCCAAATGCGCCCGGAACTGAGCTGGAACTCTCGGTAATTTGGGTTCCCTCTAGTGCGACAAACAGGTCGTAGTTAATTTCAGCGTTCTGATCCCAGCCATCGTCCCATCTCAACCCCACCGAAACGAGTGTCCCCGTAACGACGTTCGGGATGCTGTTCCAGTCGTCGCCGGGAGCGAAATCCAGGCAGCCGACCCCCAGTCCCGTGGGATCCAGCATCTGAGGGCAGCCATCTAGATCTTCCCATTCCCCTCTCCAGTGGCGCTGTGCCGCGTCCCCGGCCTTGTTTACCCAGAGGATGCCGCTGGCCGACGCTTCCTCAATCTTATCCGTCAGTGGCCCTTGTCCATCTCCGCTGCTGCCTACCAGCCAGTTCCGGGCGTAAAGAATGATGTCCACTTCCTGCTCGATCAACCAATCCACTGCCTGAGTGAATTGACCCACATCGGAAAACGCGATCTCCAACAGATAGAGTTGGGCTTCTGGAGCCAGATCGAAGACGATCTCTGCCATGACCGTGCCGCTCGCGTCTTCTACGCTACCGAACTCGAATTCGCGGAATGACCGCGTGATGACATCCGCGGGTAGCTCTTCCTGTTGGATCCGTTCGTCGTAGTGGTGGAACCCCGAATCGAGGATGCCGATTTTGGCTCCCGCACCACGAAAGCCGGCCTCGTGCCAGACATCAGCTCCAACATGCTCAACCCCCTCGCTGACAATCGCTGACGGAGCCGCAGAGGAGCGACTCCCATCTGACAACAGCCCCACCGAGGACAGTGCCGCCAGGCTGATCAGCAAGACTAATGCCGCCACGATCCGGACGTGCGGGAACTGGCCTCGCATTGCGTGACGAACGACGAAGGACGAACGACGAACGACGAAAATCAGCGGTCGGCTATTTGCCGTTCGTCCTTCGTCCTTCGTCATTGGTCTCCGTCTGGCGGTCATTATTGAACTCCCGTGACCCAATGCGTCAAGTTAGCCGGACCAGCAGCTCGGCCACCTGACTGTCACTGGCTGCTGCGCCGGCCAGCTTTTGTTCGAGACGAACGTCTAACTCCCAGGTTTTGCCGCTGCTTGTGATCCCGAGGAGCAGGTGAAGGCCGATCAGTGCTATGTAGAACCAGACTGTCTCGCCGGGTACCTCCACCACGCTCAGCATGATACTGACCGACATCAGAGTGCCGATGGCGGTGCCCAGCCGGGTGAAGGCCCCCAGGAACAAAGACAGTCCGATCAACAGCTCCGTGAGCAGCACCAGATAACCGATTCCTGGTCACCCATTCGGACATCACGGCCGCTCACCAGAGGGGAATTCGTAGGTTTGGATATCTTTCGGCGAGCATCTGGTCCACACCAAGGCAGCGACCCGCGCGGCCGGCGATCATGGCCGCAAGCACGCCCAAGATGACCAGGTAGGTCCATGGCCATTCCTTCCCTAGACTGGCCAGGAACAGGTTGCCGATAAAGAAGGCGGCCACAAAAGCGCTGGGAGGAGTGAACAGGCCGATCGCCAGAAAGAGCCCCATCACAATGGGTTCTAGAATCAACTGCACCGTAGCGAAGATTTGCCAGTTGGGGATGACCACGACCTCCAAAAACGCACGGTAGAAACCAACCGGATTGCCAGCGGCCCAGCTCTCGACGAAGGATTGGAAGCCCTCTCCGTAGAGGCCCTTGTTGAGGTTCTCAAATGCCGTCGTGATAAAGAGCAGTCCCAGCAAGATCCGGAGCATCGCCAGATACCTTGCGTGAGCATGTACGCACCAGCTTTTTCTTACAAACTCTCCCACGGAAAAGGCGGCAGGTGAAGCTGAGCCTTTGCTTATTTCCTGATCTGCTTCCGCCAGGCGTTGGCTGATTGACTTGCTGAGGTTGGCGTAGATCGCGGGATATCTATCCAGAAGGTCGTCGAAATCCGGCTTGTACACAACCCATAAATCGGCGTCCGTGTGGGCGCGAGCCCAGGCGTACTGGCGCCCGCTTTCCAGGAGCGCAACCTCGCCGAAATGTTCCCCCGGTCTCAGGATAGCTAAAGTCTCGCGCTCAAGCCCTACGTCGGAGCCGATCTTGACCTCGCCGGCCCGGATCAGGTACATGACGTCTCCCAGGCTGCCTTCGGCGAAGATCAGGTCGCCTTCTGGAAAATGGCGAGGATACAACTTCCCCGCCACGATTTCCAGGGCATCCTCCGAAAGGCCCTCTAACATGGCCATCTCCCTAAGTTGATCCCACGTGAGGCCCAGGCTTTTCCGCTCCTCCTCCATTAAGGCCATCTCCTTTTGCGTGCCATATTGCACCACACATCATAGTACCAAAAGGTTCTTGCACTGTAAGTATGATTCCTCACTTATGGCGCGGCACATGGTATACTCGGATGTATGATAACACAGCCTCGGAGCCATGGCCAAACATGATCATCGTCACCGCCCTCTACACACTCTGTCTGGTTGGTTTGGCGACTTATGGCCTCCACACTTTGTGGCTGACGCTCATCTATCTCAGATCAACTGCCCCACCGTCCGGTGTTTTGCGGGAGCGTGACCACACGGGGTACTGGCCGCGTGTCACAGTGCAACTGCCCATCTTCAATGAACGCTACACCGTGGAGCGCTTGTTGGATGCCGCGGCACGGTTGGACTATCCGCGTGATCGTCTGCAGGTCCAGGTGCTGGACGATTCTACCGACATCACCACTACGATTGCCCGCCGCCTTGTTGGCCATTACCAGGCTCAGGGTCTGGATATTCACCTAGTCCACCGCACCGACCGCGCCGGATTCAAAGCCGGCGCGCTGGCCGCAGGGCTGGAGACGGCCACAGGTGAGCTCATCGCCGTGTTCGACGCCGACTTCGTGCCCGGTGAGGACTGGCTGCGCCGCATCGTGCCCGAATTCCGCGATCCGTGTCTGGGTTGTCTTCAAACCCGCTGGGGTCACCTCAACCGCAACTACAACGCCCTGACACGAGCCCAGGCGTTGGGCGTCGATGGTCATTTCGTGGTGGAGCAAGCTGCCCGCGCCCGCGTTAGGCTCTTCCTCAACTTCAACGGCACGGCCGGCCTGTGGCGGCGGACTTGTATCGAGGACGCCGGCGGCTGGCAGGCCGATACCCTGACCGAGGATCTGGACCTGAGCTATCGTGGCCAACTGCGCGGCTGGCGTATCGGTTACCGACCCGATGTGGTAGTGCCGGCTGAGCTGCCCGCTCAACTCGATGCCTTCAAGCGCCAGCAGTTCCGTTGGGCCAAGGGAAGCCTGCAGACAGCACGCAAACTGGCGCCTTGCCTCTGGCGGGCTGACGCCCCCAGGCGTACGCGCCTGGCCGGGTTCATCCACCTGACCAGCTACGCTGTCCACCCACTGATGTTGCTCACACTACTGCTGGCCCTACCCATCGGCTTGTGGGCCGGCCCCGCGCTGCGCATCTTCCCCTGGTTCACCCTGGCGGCCGTTGGCCCGCCGCTGCTCTACAGCGTCGCCCGGACAGCCCATACACCGCGCCTACGTGACCGGCTGTCTGTGGTGCCACTGCTGACTCTGCTCGGCTTCGGCATTTCGCTTAGCAACAGCGTGGCGGCTGTGGAAGGGCTGACCGGACGCGGCGGTGACTTCCGGAGGACGCCCAAGTTCGATCTGAGAGGCCGGCAGGGGACTTGGGCTGAAAGCGTCTACGCCCTGCCGCGCAAACGCATCGTCTGGGGGGAGCTGGCTCTGGCTAGTTATGCTCTTCTGGCCATCGTGTTTCTCTGGCCTCAACATGGTTGGGTCATCCTGCCCTGGATGCTGGTCTACGCGGCTGGCTATCTCTTCGTCGCCGGCATCAGCTTTGCCCAGGGCTGGCAGCGTGCCCGCGCCCGCGCGCGCATCCCAGTCGAGCCTGTTGATGCTTTAGGACATCGTGTACCGGCGGCTGCGCAGCCCATAGAGAGCGACGGCGATGGCTAGCAATGTGAATAACGGCCAGTACTCGGTCCGGCGGATCCACTCGTGCTCTCGAGGGTTGGCGGGGTCCAGGTAGAACAGGTAGGAGAGGTTGACGGCCGCCGCGAAGTAGAGCCAACCGGCGGTGAAAGCCAAAGCCGCCCAGCTACGACACAGTGGCAGCGCGGGAAGCAGGGCGATGAGCCAGGTCAGGTACCACGGGAACATCGCCGGCGTCAGCAGCAGATAGCCACTCAACAGCAGCGCCGCATAACCGATCGTGGTCTGCGACGCTCCGTGTGCCTCGCGAGATGTGGACCGCACCAGCACGGCGAAGCCGAGCAGTGCAAGGACGATTAAGGCGATCAGCTTGGCGGCGGGCACGGGATCAGTGACCTGGGTATTGAGCGTGCGGACGAGCCAGAAGAACAGGCCATCGTTCGTTTTCCACCGCGTTGCATAGATGCGCAGCGCCCCGAAGATGCCGATACCCTGCACTCCATCGTCAAGCCCCAGGCCGGCGCTCAGGAACGGTACGAAGGCCACTCCTACCAGCGCGCCGTAGAGCAACGTACGCAGCACTCCCCACCGCCGCACGAAAACCGGCAGTACCAGGGCTGGCACGAATTTGGTCAGTGTCGCCACAGCTAGTGCGATGGCGCTGCGGGTCCGGCGGCCGGCAATGAGCCAGTAGATAGCCAGCATCCCAAACAGGGTCATCAGCGAATCCACATGAGCGCTGTGGGCAAACTCCACGACAATGAGAGGGTTCCAGGCGTAGATGAGCACCCGTTCGTCGGGGATGCTCAATCGGCGCAACAGGCGCACGATGACGACGGCCGTGGCCAGGTCGAATAGGGTGAAGGTGACCTGCATGGCGGTCGGGTTTTCCGGTGCCAGGCGGTAGACGCCCGCAAAGACTAGCTCGGCGGCCGGCGGATAGGGGGTGGCCATCCAGGCATGATCCACCCGCTGCCGCAAGGGGGTCGCCAGGTAATCCAGGGCCGGCGCATCGACCGGGGTCGCGTAAGGGTTGATGGCGTGATTAATGAGCCGGCCATCCCACAGGTAACGCCAGATGTCAGTCGACAGCGTCGGCGTGGTAATCCATAGGGGGACCCGAAACAGGATGGCGAAGATGGCTATGGTGACGAGAGGTGAGGCGCCAACGGAGGTTGGCCGGCGGAGGATGAGCACCGCCGCTCCCAGATAGAGGGCGAAGGCCGCGAAAAACAGGGTCAGGTAGGTGTGGCCCTGGCGGGTGAAGTGGGTCAGTCGGGTCATGCCGGCGAAGCATGCCAGCATGCCAGCGCCTACCAAAGGAAGGGGGAGAATGGAAAATGGAGAATGGATATTGTCCTGTCTGGTTCCATTCTCCATTTTCCCCTTTCCATCTTCCATTCTCACGCTGAGAGTAGCTACCATGCCCCAGGCGCCGAAGAGCGCTGGCCGCGGGCGGCCATTTCTCGCAGTGCCTCCACTATCTGAGGCGGAAAATCGGCAATCTCAGCGAAGGTCAGTTGGGGGTCTGGCAGTTCCTCGGCCCACAGCCAGTCCAAGCGCAACCAGAAACCGGGGATGACGGTCGAACGGTAGACG
>JBHIAO010000253.1:0-8464 GCA_046758565.1 Anaerolineae bacterium | reverse complement strand
CGAGGGGGTGCTCTTCCCCATCGGCAAGATCCTGGTGGCGGAGGGTCTCCCCGACGGCGATCCGCAGAAGGCAACGCTGCTGGAGTACATCCAGGAGTACACTGACTTCACAAAGGGACAGCCGCGCAGTACTTTCGGCGGGCACGCCTGGGATGCGGTGATGATGTCGGTGCACTGTCTGGAGAAGGTGGGTCCAGATGCGGCGGCGCTCCGAGACTGCTTTGAGACTGATCTCAAGAACTTCATCGGTATCTCGGGTGTCTTCAACATCAGCGACACCGATCACGTGGGCATCTCCAAGGAGTCCCTGGTGCTGGTGGAGATCCAGAACGGTGAGTGGGTCTTCGTGTCGCCAGACGACTATGCTCAAGCGCCGTAGAATGGCAGATGGCAGATAGCTGATGGCAGATGGCAGATGGGCAGACAGCAAGTGCCCCCTACAATCAGCCATCAGCCATCGGCTATCAGCCATAAGCTGGTGGGAATGCCATGTCCTTTGAGAGCCAGCTTCTGCAGTTTCTCTTCGCCGGCCTGGCGTTGGGCAGCATCTACGCTCTGATTGCGCTGGGGTTCGTGACTATCCACAACGTCACCGGCATTGTCAACTTCGCTCAGGGCGACTTCGCCATGCTCGGCGCGTTGATCACCGTCACCCTCTACCAACCCACATCATTGTTTAACCGGGTGGTCACCGTTGATCTGAGCTGGCCCCTCCCTGTCGCTGCATTAGTGGCGGTCCTGCTGACGACGGCCATCGGCGTGATTTTCTATCTGCTTGCTATTCGGCCCGCCCGCGGAGCGTCGGTGATCTCCCTCATCATCATCACTATCGGAGCATCTATTACCCTGCGAGGGCTCGGGTTGATCGTCTGGTGGACCGATCCCTATCCTCTGCCGGCCTTCACGCCTGGGCCGCCGCTGGAAATCGGCGGCGCTATCCTCACGCGGCAGAACGTATGGGTGATGGGCACCACGCTGCTAATTGTATCTGCTTTGTTTCTCTTTTTCGAGCACACGCTGCTGGGAAAAGCGGTGCGCGCCTGCGCCATCAACCGGGATGCGGCCCGGCTCATGGGCATCAGTGCGGATCGAATGGCCCTCTTCTCCTTTGCCCTGGGAGCGGCGGTTAGCGCGGTCGCCGGCATTGTCATCACGCCTTCCACGTTTATGGCCTACGACTCGGGTACGCTCCTGAGCCTGAAGGGCTTCGTCGCCGCCATTATGGGAGGTCTGGTCAGCCCTCCGTTGGCGGTGATCGGCGGCCTGGGCCTGGGCCTGCTCGAGTCCTTTGGCGCGGGGTTGCTGTCTTCCGCGTACAAGGATGCATTCGCCTTTCTGACCATGTTCATCATTCTGCTCCTCCGTGTCGGCGGCTTCTTCGGCCAACGCGCAGTCGAGGCATAAGGGAGGTCAGGGGTGAAAGAGCGGGCTCACAATTCACAACGGCGTCCTGAGTTTATCGAAGGATTCGCAGTTCGCAACTTGCTGCTAAGACACGGCAACCTGATCACGTTCGTGGTGCTGGCGATCGCTCTAGCCGCACTACCCATGTGGGTAGCCAACAACTACCAACTGAGCATTCTGGTGTTCGTCGGCCTGAACACGATGTTGACCGTGGGGTTATCACTGCTAATGGGCTACACCGGGCAGATTTCCCTGGGCCACGCCGTGTTTTTCGGCAGCGGCGCTTACATCACCGGCTTGCTGACGACCCGCTTCGACTGGTCCCCGTGGCCGGCGGTGGTGGTCGCTACGCTGGTCACCGGCGGGCTGGCTTATCTCATCGGGATTCCCATCTTCCGCCTGCGGGGCCATTATCTGGCCATGGCAACCCTGGGGCTCAACATCATTTTTGAAGTGATGCTGATCACCGAAACGGAGTGGACAGGCGGGCCGAACGGCCTGTTGAGCATCCCCAGGCTGGCTATCGGAAGTTGGGTCCTGAAAAGTGATCGGGCTTACTATTACGTGGTGTGGGCCGTTGCTCTGATAATCCTGGCACTGTCGATGAACATCGTCAATTCACGCGTCGGCCGGGCTTTGCGCGCCATCCACGCCAGCGAGCTGGCAGCGGCATCCATGGGCGTGGACGTGAACGCCTTCAAGCTCAGAGTTCTCGCCTTGAGCGCCATCTATGCCAGTCTGGCGGGAAGCCTGTTCGCTTTCTATCTTCAAATTGTGACCCCGAGCTCGTTTGGGTTCATATTCTCCATTCAGTTGGTAGTCATGGTGGCTGTGGGCGGGCTGGCCAGTGTTTGGGGGGCCATATTCGGTGCCGCCACCGTGACCCTGCTGAGCGAAGTGCTGCGTAACGTAATGCCCCATCTGGTGCGCGGCGCGTCGGCTGAGGTGGAGATCCTGGCTTTCGGCATTATTCTCATATCGATCATGGTCTTTCTCCCCGAGGGGCTTACCACAGGCATCGTGAACCGGGTGCGAGAGAAGTCAATTTCATGAGTGAGAGAATAATTCACAGTTTACAATTGCCAATTCACAATTCACAATTAGCAGGGGAACACCGTGCCTGTTGACGTGTCAATGGCAGAACGACTTACGCGGCAACACCCGCGAACAGACGTCATCCTGGAAGCTGCTCGTGTTCGCAAGGAATTCGGCGGGCTGGTGGCCGTCAACGACGTCAGCGTTGGTGCATACACAGGCGAAATCCTGGCCATCATCGGCCCGAATGGAGCAGGCAAAACCACACTCTTTAACCTGATCACCGGGGTGCACTCCCTGGATGGGGGAGATATCCGCTTCCAGGGGCGGCGGCTCAACGGACTTAAGCCGCACGCCATCTCCCGATTGGGGCTTGCACGTACCTTCCAGAACGTGCACCTCTTCGAGAACATGACGGTCCTGGAGAACGTGATGGTGGGCCGGCACCTCAAGAGCAGTTATGGCTTTTGGGAGGCGGCCCTTCAGGTTCCCTGGGCTATGCGAGAGGAACAGGACATACGGGACCGGGCTATGGAGAGTCTGGACCTGGTCGGTTTGACACGCCATGCGACCGAACTGGCATCCAATCTGCCTTTTGGCAAGCAACGACTGCTGGAACTGGCCCGCGCTCTGGCAAGTGAACCGATATGTTTGCTCTTGGACGAACCAGGGGCAGGCCTAAGCCGCAGGGAAGTGATCGAGCTGGACGGCCTGATCCGCCGTGTCCGTGATGAGCGCGGAATCACGGTATTGCTGGTGGAGCACGACATGGACCTGGTCATGGGCATCGCCGACCGGGTGATGGTCCTCAACTATGGCGAGAAGATTGCCGAGGGACCGCCGGCTCATGTCCAGCAGGATGAACGGGTTATCACCGCCTATCTCGGGGAGGGTTGAATGTTGAAGGTTGGAAGGTTGAAGTTGCCTGTTGCTCCCCAACCTTCAACCTGTAACCTGTAACTTGCAACCCCTTCCACAGCCAACACGGGGATCGTCTTTGAAAGATGCTTCTTGAAGTTCGGGACGTCAGTACGTACTATGGCCAGATTCATGCGCTGAAGGAAGTCTCCCTCAGGGTCGACGAGGGTGAGATTGTAACCCTCATCGGGGCAAACGGCGCTGGAAAGACCACGCTACTGAGAACGATCTCTGGATTCGAGGTGCCCCGGGCCGGCGACATCCTGTTCAAAGGGCGCTCCATTGGGGGGGTATTGCCTGAGAAGATTGTCGCCCTGGGGATCAGCCACGTGCCCGAGCGCCGGCAAATCTTCGCCCCGATGAGTGTCATGGACAATCTAATCCTGGGTGCCTATCACCGTTACCGCCGCAATGGCCGGCAAGCGATCCAGAAAGATCTGGACCTGGTGTTCGAAATTTTCCCCGTGCTAAAGGAGCGGCGACAGCAGGCCGCCGGCACGCTGTCTGGAGGCGAGCAGCAGATGCTGGCAGTTGGTCGGGGCTTGATGGCCCGGCCACGACTGCTCCTCTTGGACGAGCCGTCCCTGGGGTTGGCCCCGCTGTTGGTGCGCGAGCTTTTCGAGGTTGTAGCGGAACTCCGGGAGCGTGGCACGACCATCCTCCTGGCGGAACAGAATGCCCGGGCAGCCTTGCAGGTAGCCGATCGGGGCTACGTGTTGGAAGTCGGGCACGTTGTTCTACATGGAACGGCACGAGAGCTCATCGATACAGAGCTGGTGCAAAGGGCGTACTTGGGTAGCTCTACGAAGAAGAGGAGAGACGAGTATGTACTGGAATGAGAAAATGGAGACCTTGTCTCGGGATCGCATGGAGGCCCTCCAACTCGAGCGACTTCAGGCGGTCGTTGAGCGTGTTTGCGAGACGGTACCCTTTTACAGGCGTGCCTTCGAAGAGAAGGGCGTGCAGCCCAGCGACATCCAGTCGTTAGACGACCTGAGCAAGTTACCCTTCACAACGAAAGAAGACCTGCGGGACCACTACCCGTTCGGCCTGTTCACAGTGCCCCTGGAGCAGATAGTACGAATACATGCCTCCAGCGGCACCACGGGCAAGCCGACCGTCGTGGGCTATACGCGACACGACATGGAGGTCTGGGCCGAGGTGATGGCTCGCACACTAAGGGCCGCAGATGTCACGACCGAGGACGTGGTCCACAACGCCTACGGCTATGGCCTCTTCACCGGCGGCCTGGGGTTCGGTCTGGGTGCAGAGACCATCGGCGCCGCCACGGTACCGGTGTCCGGCGGATTCACCAAACGCCAGTTGATGCTGATGGAGGACTTTGGCGCTACGATCCTGTGCTGCACGCCTTCCTACGCCCTGGTGCTGGCTGAAACGGCTGAGGAAGAGGGCGTTGATTTCCTGGACTGGATGAAGTTGCGGGCCGGCTTCTTCGGCGCCGAGCCGTGGACCGAGGCCATCCGCCGGGAGATCGAAGCACGCTTGGGCCTAGGAGCCCATGACATCTACGGTCTGAGCGAGATCATCGGCCCGGGGGTGTCGGTGGAGTGCCAGGAGCAAGACGGCCTCCACATCTTCGAAGACCACTTCCTGCCGGAGATCGTCGATCCTGCAACGGGTGAGCGGCTGCCCTACGGCTCCGAAGGTGAGCTCGTGTTCACCACGCTGACCAAGGAGGGTATGCCGCTGATCCGCTACCGCACGCGTGATAGGGTGCGGCTTTTCCTGGAGCCCTGCGCCTGTGGCCGCACACTGGTGCGCATGAGCAAGGTGTTGGGCCGCACCGACGACATGCTTATCATCCGCGGCGTCAACGTCTTCCCGTCCCAGATCGAACAGGCTTTGCTAAGGGTGAAGGGTCTGGCGCCTCAGTATCTGATTCTCGTAGATCGACAGAAGGACCACCTGGACGAGCTTGAAGTTTGGGTGGAGTCCACGGAAGAGGTGCACAGCCGTGGTGAGTTCGCCGTGAAACAGATTCAAGAGCGGGCGGTCGAAGAGGTGCAGGAGGCGCTGGGCATCCATGCCAAGGTTCGGGTTGTGGAGCCTTTCAAGATCCAGCGCAGTGAGGGGAAGGCGGTTCGCGTGCTGGACCGGCGGCAGCTTTGAGCAAGGGTGCGGAGGTGCAGGGGTGAGGGGGAGAAGGGGAAAGGGGGAGAGCAGGGGACAGAGATAGAAGGAGTGATTGTGACCCTAGGACAGGAGATGACAGTCGAGACACAGACCCGTCACGCCGCTCTGGGTTTGCGCGATGAGGACGCGCTGCGCATCTATCGGGCAATGGTGTTGGCGCGGGCGCTGGATGAACGGATGTGGCTGTTGAACCGCCAGGGCACTGGCTTCTTCGCTGTGCCGGGCGCCGGCCACGAGGCTGCGGCGGCGGGATATGTGCTGCACCTGCGGCCAGGACAGGACTGGCTGGTACCTCACTATCGGGACCTGGCGGGTCTACTCCTTTACGGCATGACGGCCCGCGAGATGATGTGCAGCTACCTGGCCCGGGCGAATGATCCGACCAGCGGCGGGCGGCAGAACTACGCCCACTGGGGTCACAAAGAGCTGCGTATCAAGTCTATATCAAGCCCCCAGGGCCCGACAATGCCGCAGGCAGTGGGCCTGGCCCTGGCCCAGAAGATTCGCGGTGAGGACAACATCACCTTCTGTGGCTTCGGCGATGGGAGCAGCAGCAAAGCTGATTTTCACGAGGCCCTGAACTTTGCCGGCATCCACAAGTGTCCCGTCGTCTTCTACTGCGAGAACAACGGCGTTGCCATCTCCGTACCCCAGCATTTGCAGATGGCTGTCAAGCATGTGGCCGACCGGGCAGCCGGCCACGGTTTCCCCGGCGTCGTCGTGGACGGTAACGACGTGCTGGCGGTGTGTGCGGCCACGAAGGAGGCCGTCGAACGGGCCCGGGCCGGCGCGGGACCAACGCTGGTGGAGGCTACGTGCCACCGCCTGATGCCACATACCAGCAACGATGACGATAGGTACCGCCCACCCGAGGTGCTGGAGGAGGCACGACGGGCTGATCCCATCCCGCGCTTTCAGACATACCTGGAGTCGGTGGGATTGCTGGACGAAGAGCTGGAGGCGCAAATTCGCGCGAAGGTGGCCGACGAGGTTGAGGATGCCACCGAGTTCGCTATGAACAGCCCGGAGCCGGCTCCGGAGGATGCGTTGAAATTCGTGTACGCCGCCGATCCAAGGAGTAGGTAGTTATGGGTGCCGATGTGGTTGCGTCCGAAGTCCACCAGCGCATCGCCAGGGATCCTTTCGCCAGCCGGCTGGGGATCGAGCTAGAGGAGCTACGGCCCGGCTATAGCCGGGTGTCGATGACACTGGCACCCGACATGGTGAACTTCCACGGCATCACCCACGGCTCAGTCGTCTTCGCGCTGGTGGACGCCGCCTTTGCCGCCGCCGGCAACTCCCACGGGCAGGTGGCGGTCGCGCTGGACATGAGCATCTCGTTCGTGGCTGCGACCCGGCCGGGGGAGCGCCTGGTGGCCGAGGCGCATGAGGAGTACCTGGGCCGGCGAACCGCCCTCTACCACATGACGGTGCGGGACGAGAGCGGGCAGTTAGTCGCGTCTTCGCATGGTACGGTGTACCGCAAGCGGGAATCGTTGGTGAAATCGTAATGCGTAAAACGTGAAACGTGAAGCTCAAACGCGATCATCACGTTTCGCGTTTTACGTTTTGCGCACCGATACCATTGTTATCTACCTCACGTTTGATGGACGAGGCTTCTAGAAGCGAAAGGAGTCACTGCCATGAACATTGCTCAGAACCTGGAACGAGCGCGCCTCTTTTTCCCAGATAAGCCGGCAATCATCTTCGAGGGGCGTGAGTACACCTATCGGCAACTCGACGACGATGTCAACCGACTGGCTAACGGGCTGCAGGCATTAGAGGTCGAGCGGGGCGATCGGGTGGCCCTGTTCCTGCCCAACATCCCCGCCTTCGCCGTTGCTTACTTCGCCGTTCAGAAGATCGGCGGCATTGTTGTCTCCATCAATTCCATGTTCAAGACAGACGAGGTGCGGCACATTGTCAGCGACGCCGGCGCGAACGTGATCTTCACGACTGAGGCTCAACGACAGTTCGTCCCCACGGACGACCTCCCAACGCTGGAACATGTGGTGATCGCTGAGGGGGGGGCAGGGAATGATCTAGCTCTGGACGAGTTGATCGCCCGGGGGGATAGTCGCTTCCGGGCCGCCGACATGGAGCGGGACGATCCAGCAGCCATCCTGTACACGGGAGGAACCACCGGTTTCCCCAAGGGGGCGACCCTGAGCCACTCGAACCTGGTTTCCAACAGTTACTCCACCGCGCATCATGCCGGCATGACCCCCGACGACCGGCTGCACCTCTTCCTGCCGCTCTTCCACGTCTTCGGCCAGAACTTCATCATGAATGGCGGGGTCAACGCCTGTGCTACGCTGGTTCTGCATCGCCGCTACGAGCCCCAACCCGTGCTGGAAGCCATACAACGCGAGCGGGTGACCATGTTCTTCGCCGTGCCGACCGTCTACATTTACCTGCTGAACATGGACACGTCCGCCTACGATCTCTCCACTGTGCGCTACTTCTTCTCGGCGGCAGCTACCATGCCCAAAGAGGTGGCACGACGCTGGCAAGAGGAGTTTGGACAGAACATCTGGGAGGGCTATGGACTGACCGAATGCAGCCCCTTCGCCAGCTACAACCATGACTTCAGTCCCAGGTTCGGCAGCATCGGCACGCCCATCGAGAACGTGGAGATGAAGATCTGGGACGACGAGGATAACGAGCTGCCACCCGGGGAGTGGGGCGAGATCGTCATCCGCGGTCCCAACGTGATGCTGGGCTACTGGAACAATCCGGAGGCCACAGCCCACGCCATCCGCAATGGCTGGCTCCGCTCCGGCGACGTCGGTATGACCGACGACGATGGGTTCTTCTACATCGTCGATCGGGTGAAGGACATGATCAACGCTGCCGGCTTCAAGGTCTATCCGGCTGAGGTGGAGCAGGTTCTCTACAAGCACCCGGCTATCCGCGAGGCGGCCGTCTATGGCATCCCCGACCCCGTGAAAGG
>JBHIAO010000252.1:0-8475 GCA_046758565.1 Anaerolineae bacterium | reverse complement strand
TCAACCACTGGTACAACAACAACCTGTCCTACCGCGCGCCCATCACCGCTCTGATTCTGTGTGGCTGCTGTGGGCGCAACGGCGGCGGCATGAACCACTACGTCGGCCAGGAGAAACTCACCCTGATCGCTCCCTGGACCAGCCTGGCCTTCGCCCTGGATTGGATCAAACCGCCGCGCCGCCAGCAAACGCCCACCTGGCACTACGTCCACAGCGACCAGTGGCGCTACGAAGGCGACTTCACCGACTACGCGCCCATCCCGCCCAGGACCCGGTGGGCCAAGGGGCATGCCATGGACCTGGAAGCCATGGCCGTGCGGTTGGGCTGGATGCCCTTCTATCCCCAATTCAACCACAATCCCATGGACCTAGTGCGCCAGGCCGAGGCGGCGGGCGCCAAGACAAACGAAGAAACCGTTCAATGGGCGGTTGAGCAACTGAAAAGTGAGCAGTTGCACTTCGCTGTGGACGATCCCGACGCGCCGGAGAACTGGCCGCGCGTATGGATCATCTGGCGCGGCAACGCCATCCAGTCCAGCGCTAAGGGGCACGAGTTCTTCCTGCGTCACTACCTGGGCACCCACGACAACATTGTGGCCGAGGAGCACGCCAAAGGGAAGGTGAAGACGATCGCCTTCCGCGAGCCGGCGCCCCGGGGCAAGATGGACTTGGTGGTGGACCTCAATTTCCGCATGGATAGTTCGGCTCTGTATTCGGACATCGTCCTGCCCGCTGCCTTCTGGTACGAGAAAAACGACCTGAATACCACCGACCTGCACTCCTTCGTCCATCCTCTGGGGGCCGCCGTGCCGCCCGTCTGGGAGGCGAAGACCGACTGGGAGATCTTTAAAGCCCTCACCCGGAAAGTGAGCGAGCTGGCTCATCTCGCCTTCCCCCAACCGGTCAAGGACTTGGTGGCCTTCCCCCTCATGCACGACACGCCCGACGAGTTGGCCCAGACGGAACCGTGTGACTGGAAGGCAGGCGAATGTGAGCCGATTCCCGGGGTGACGATGCCCCACCTGCAGGTGGTCGAACGCGACTACGTCAACCTGTACAACCGCTTCATCTCCCTGGGTCGGCAGATGCGCGAAGACGGCATCAGCGGCAACGGCGTGCACATCCCCATCCGAGAGTTCTACGACGAACTGCTGAAGAGTCCCGTCGGCGGCTCGCCCGACCCACGCCATATGCGCTGTGTCGAGTGGGGCGGCCAGAAGTATCCCAGCCTGGAGGACGCGCTGGATGCATCCAATGTAATCCTCCATCTGGCCCCCGAGACGAACGGCGAAGTCTCTTACACGGCGTTCAAGCACGAAGAGGAACGGGTAGGGCTGCCGCTGGCCGACCTGGCTGAGAAGGTGCGCGGCGTGCACATGAACTTTGGCGATATCACCCGCCAGGTGCGCCGCACGCTCATCAGCCCCTGCTGGACGGGCATAGTCAACGACGGCCGCGCCTACTCTGCCTGGTGCATGAATGTGGAGCGACTGATCCCGTGGCGCACCCTGACCGGCCGCCAGCACCTCTACCTGGACCATCCCTACTACCTGGACTTCGGCGAGCATTTGCCGACGTTCAAGCCCAAGCTCGACCCGCGGAAGACCGGCGATATTGTGCGTAGTCCGGTGGATGACCAGTGCCTGGTGCTCAACTACATCACCCCACATGGCAAGTGGAACATTCACTCCACCTACAAAGACAACCACCGGATGCTTACCCTGTCGCGCGGTATGGACCCGATTTGGATCAACGACAAGGAGGCTGAAAAGATCGGGCTGCAGGATAACGACTGGGTGGAGGTCTACAACGACAACGGGGTAGTGGTCACCCGTGTCGCGGTCAGCTCCCGCGTCCAGCCGGGAACCTGCCTGTATTACCATGCGGTGGAGAGGACGATCTTCATCCCCAAGTCCCAGGTGCGCGGCAAACGGCGCGCCGGCGGACACAACAGCCTGACCCGCACCCGCATCAATCCCGTAGAGCTGGCCGGGGGCTACGCCCAGTTTACCTACGGTTTTAACTACTGGGGCCCCATCGGCGTCTTCACCCGTGACACCTACACGGTGGTGCGCAAGTTGGAGAAGTTGGAGTGGTAGTGGTAGAAGAAAGGAGAGATTATGCTGGCAGACCAATTCACACAGATCTTCAGAGGCGAGCACCGCAAGATACGGGATGCGCTCCTGGACCTGATTGCAGCGTTTGAGGAGCGAGACAAGGCCCGAGTGCAGTCCCGGCTCAACCAGGCCGCGGTCCTGACAGGACCCCACTTCCGCTATGAGGAGGAAGCCCTTTACCCTGCGCTCGTTGAGATCTACGGTGAGGAGTACATTGAGAAGCTGCTAGGTGATCACGACACAGCAATAGGAACAGCTAAGCAGCTGATCGAACTCGCAGGTAAGGACCCCCTGACAGACGATGACGTTGCCAAAGCAACCCGGTTCATCCGAAGTATCTTGCCACATGTAAGCGATTGTGATGGGTTGTCCATCATGACGGAGGTGTTGGCAGAGGAGAAGGTGAGTTCGACCCTCGATGCACGCGAGCGCTCCCTCGCTGAGGGTTTGAACTTGCTCGAGTGGGCCGATAAGGTGCGGGATCGTCCGGTTGTCGTGCCCGAGTAGCCAGAGTAGCCAGGGACTGAGACCGGCAAAGGAGGAAACATGGACATCCGTGCACAGGTTTCGATGGTCTTCCACCTGGACAAGTGCATCGGTTGCCACACCTGCAGCGTCGCCTGCAAGAACATCTGGACCGACCGCAAGGGCACCGAGTATATGTGGTGGAACAACGTGGAAACCAAGCCGGGCACCGGCTATCCCACATTGTGGGAAGACCAGGAGAAGTACAAGGGCGGCTGGGAGAAGAACGGCGACAAACTGCGCCTGAAATTGCACAGTAAGTTGGGCGGACTGGCCAACATTTTCTTCAATCCCTACCTGCCCACTGTGGACGACTACTATGAACCGTGGACCTACGACTACGAAAACCTGTTCAACGCCCCCGAAGGGGACGATCAACCCACGGCCCGCGCCATCTCGATGATTACCGGCAAACCGATGGACACGATTGAGGCCGGCCCGAACTGGGACGACGACCTGGGGGGCTCGCCGGTCTATGCCGCCAACGACCCGAACCTGAAGGATCTCACTGAAGAGGAGCGGCAGCAACTGAACGAGCTGGAGCGGGTGGTTTTCTTCTACCTGCCGCGCATCTGCAATCACTGCCTGAACGCCGGCTGTGTGGCCGCCTGCCCGGCTGGCGCCATCTACAAGCGCGGCGAAGACGGCATCGTGCTCATCAGCCAGGAAAAGTGCCGCGCCTGGCGCATGTGCATCTCCGGCTGTCCTTACAAGAAGACCTACTTCAACTGGTCCACCGGCAAGTCCGAAAAGTGCATCTTGTGTTATCCGCGCCTGGAGAGCGGGCACGCGCCGGCCTGCTTCCACGCCTGTGTGGGGCGCATCCGCTACCTGGGCCTCCTGCTGTACGACGCCGAGCGCATCGAAGCGGCCGCCAAAGTCCCCGATGCAGAGCTGGTAGACGCTCAACGGGCCACCATCCAGGATCCGTTCGACCCCAAAGTCATCGAGGCGGCCAAGGTCAACGGCATCGACGACACCATGATCGAGGCGGCCCAGCAGTCGCCGGTCTACCGGTTTGTCAAGCAGTGGAAGCTGGCTCTGCCGCTCCACCCCGAGTTTCGCACCCTGCCGATGCTCTTCTACGTGCCGCCGATGCTGCCGGTGTTGGCATCAGTTAAGAATGGACACTATGAGGTTGCCGATGCCGATGGAGGTGGAGGCGAGGCGGGGCTGGCCCCCATGTTCAGTTCCCTGGAGCGGGCGCGGGTGCCCTTGCACTACATGGCCAGCCTGTTCGCGGCCGGCAACGAAGCGGTGGTCGAGGCGGTCTACCGCAAGCTCATCGCGGTGAGGATCTACATGCGTGCTCAGCGGGTGAAAGACGTGTCAGAGGCGGAGGCGCAGGTGGCCCTGAACCTGGGAGACACCAACCCCGAAGAGGTCGAGGCCATCTTCCGCCTGACCTCGATGCCCACGTTCGAAGAGCGTTTCGTCATTCCACCGATGGCACGTGAGACGGCTATCGAGCCGATGGTGGATCCCTTCAGCCACAAGACCGAGGCCGGCTTCGGCTCCCGTCAACCTCCTGAGCGGAGGTGGTGAACGATGGTTTGTGAACCCTTCGATCGAAAGGTTTTCCGCCTGTTCGCGGAGATCCTGGATTATCCCCAAGCGGGGCTGGTCGAGACCGTGCGAGCGTGTGAGACGCTCGTCCCGAGAGAGGCGCGGTTGCTGCTCGATGAATTTCAGACCTTTGCCGAGACTGTGTCCCTGAATCGGCTGGAGGAGATCTACGTTGGGATCTTTGACTGGAACACGACCTTTTCACTCTATGTGGGCCATCACCTGTTCGGCGAGAGCTATAAGCGTAGCGCCTTTCTGATGGAGCTTAAAGAGCGCTACCGGGCCCACGGCTTTGGGGTTGAGAAAGAGAAGGAGTTGCCGGATCACGTGGTGGTGATCTTGCGTTTCTTGGCGGTATGTGACGATACAGCGTTGGTAGAAGAGCTCATTCAGGAGGCTCTGCTGCCCGTGCTGGAAAGAATGATTGGAGAGCGCGAAGACCCGGAGCGCTCCGGCAAGGACGTAGCGCAACTTGAGCCCGACAGCAGCAGCCACAGGGGAGAGCAGCAAACCCACCCATACAGTGGGGTACTGCAGGCTCTACAGTGGGTGCTCCAGCAGCAACTGCAACTGATCGGGAGTGCACCTGAAGGAGGGACCCACCATGGGTGATGTTGTCCTGTTCGTAGCCTTTCCTTATGCAGCCTTCATTCTGGCCGTCCTGGGGGGGATCTATCGCTACTTCAGCGATCGCTTCTCCTACTCCAGCTTCTCATCGCAGTTCCTGGAGAATCGCCGGTTGTTCTGGGGTTCGGTGCCTTGGCACTACGGGATCCTGATCATTCTGTTGGCCCATCTGCTGGCGGCGCTGTTTCCCAGCGCTTGGGCAGACTTCATCGCAGCCCCGGTGCGCCTCTACGTGCTGGAGGTGACCGGGCTGGCGCTGGCGCTGCTGACCCTGATAGGGTTGGGACTGCTCATCCTGCGGCGTCTGAGCAACACCCGCATCTTCACCGTCACCTCCGCCATGGATTGGGTGTTGCTGGCGGTGCTGCTGGGCCAAGTGGCGCTGGGCTTCTGGGTAGCACTCGTCTTCCGCTGGGGATCGGACTGGTACCTGCACACGGCCGTGCCCTGGCTGGCCTCCCTGGCAAAGTTCGACCCGCAGATTCAGTACGTCACCGCCCTGCCCTGGGTGGTCAAGCTGCACATGCTAGGCGGTTTTCTCATCGTCGCCCTCTTCCCCTTCACCCGCCTGGTGCACCTGGTGACCTTCCCGATCACCTACCTGTGGCGGCCCTATCAGGTGGTGATCTGGAACCGGCGCTCCCAGGCAGGCAGACGGGAAAAAGCATAACAGCGAGGAGGGAGCTCTGTGCACCGACTGAAAGGCAGCCCTAACGAAGGGCTCTTCGGTGCGACACTGGGATTCTTTATCGGCTTTGCAGCCGTCTCGCTGTTCGGTCCGACCGCCACAAAGTTCCAAGACGTGATGCACTTAAGCCCGGTGCTGGTCGGCCTGTTGGTGGCCATGCCTTCGCTCTCGGGCTCTCTGCTGCGCATTCCCTTCTCGGCTTGGGTGGATACGACCGGAGGCCGCAAGCCGTTTCTGGTGCTGCTAATGCTCTCCATTGTGGGCATGCTGGGTCTGTTCCTGGTCGTCTACCTGCTCTACCCCGATCGGTTGAGCTCCAATCTCTATCCCCTGCTCCTGCTGCTTGGGTTGCTGAGCGGCTGCGGCATCGCCACCTTTTCGGTGGGCATCAGCCAGGTCTCGTACTGGTTCCCCCAGGCCCGCCAGGGAAGGGCGTTGGGGACGTATGCCGGCCTCGGAAACATCGCGCCAGGTCTGTTCTCTTTTCTGCTTCCCATCGCCCTGGAGTCGTGGGGGTTGCCCGGATCCTATCTGATGTGGCTCATCTTTCTGGTCGTGGGCACGGCTCTGTACTACATGACGGGACGCAACGCCTGGTACTTCCAACTGCGGAGTCAGGGTGTTTCTTCCGATGAAGCAAAGCACGTTGCCCATGAACAGGGTCAGGAGATCTTCCCGGCCAGTAGTTTAGCAGACAGCCTGAAGATTTCGATCAGGTTGTGGAAGACCTGGGCGCTGGTGGTCCTTTACTTCACCACCTTCGGCGGCTTCATCGCCCTCACCGCCTGGCTGCCTACCTACTGGAAGTCCTTCTTTGGTGTTAGCACTGTCACCGCAGGCACGCTCACCGCCCTGTACTCCATCCTTGCCTCGGTGATTCGCGTGGCCGGGGGGACTGTATCGGACAGGCTTGGGGGTGAAAACACGGCCATTCTAGCGCTACTCACAATGCTTGCCGGTGGCATCCTGATAACCATATCGCACACCTACGGCCTTTCCGTGGCTGCTGAAATCCTAATGGCACTGGGGATGGGCACCAGCAACGCCGCGGTATTCAAGCTGGTGCCACAGGAGGTCCCGGAGGCGGTGGGTGGCGCCGCCGGCTGGGTGGGTGGCCTGGGCGCCTTCGGTGGCTTTGCCATCCCGCCAGTGATGGGCGCCTTTGTTCGGGCGCAGGGGGACCCCGGCTATGCCCAGGGGTTCGTGGTGTTCATCACCTTGGCAGTTCTCTCCCTGGTGCTGGCCTACGTGCTGAGGCGAACGCATGCCACACAGGCTAGGGAGATCGTCGTCGATTCGACCCGCTGACGCCGTTTTCCCCTTTTCTTTTCCCGCGTCACCGGCTTTGGGGGCTGTGGATGAGCTCGAGGAGCGAAGCGACCTGACCACCATCAAAGGAGACAGGTTCATCGACCCACATCTGCTAACGCCTTAACTTCGCTTTCAAGTCGATCGCCAAGTTCCTCCTTTTGCACTTCCAGATCGTAATATGCTTGCAGATTGAGCCAAAAGCGCTCCGAAGTGCCAAAATAGCGAGACAGCCGCAAGGCGGTGTCAGCTGTAATCGCCCGCTCGCCACGTACAATCGCATTGATCCGTCTCGGATCGACATTGATATCCTTCGCCAGTCGATACTGGCTGATTCCTATCGGTTTGAGGAACTCTTCCAGCAGGATCTCCCCAGGATGAATCGGCTCCAGTTCCCTTTTACTCATTTGTACCTCCTCAAGTGAGACAATATTAGCGCAAGACGCTATTGGCGTCAAACGCTAACACTATTAGAGAGTAACGATGCCTAACGGCTGCGAATTCAGAGGTTCGGTTGTAAGGATACCCTGTTTGTTTTATAATACCTCACCGACATGTCGGGCCTGCGGCAGTTCGTTCTGGGACTCCATCTGTTGTCAGCGGTGGTGTGGATCGGGGGAATGGCGTTTATTGGGTTGGCCATTGGCCCCTACCTGCGCACGTTAGAGCCGGTACAACGGGCCCGACTGGTCAATGAGATCGGCGGACGGTTCCGAACTGTCAGCTGGATCGCCATTGCCATCCTCATCGCCACCGGGATCGGGAACCTTGCTCTCTGGGGCGTGCTCGGAGATCTGTCCGCATTCCTGACCACCCGAACCGGGAGAATCCTCATCTGGAAACTGCTTGTGGTTGCCATCATGGTGATCATCGCTGCGCTCCACGACTTTGTCCTCGGGCCGCGGGCGACCGCAGATCCGGATTCCCATCGGATGCGGAAACTCGTCTCCTGGCTGGGCCGGCTCAACCTGATCCTTGGGCTCCTAATCCTGTACCTGGCGATCCGGTTGAGAGGATGATCCAGGTACATCGTATTGTCCCCGCAGGGAGATTCTGGACTTGGTTGACAGGTCTGATATGTTTAGCTATCATTACCTTCAACAGCCAAACACATTCCCGTATCAGAGAAAGGCGGATCCAGGTGGCAAAGCCTCTTCAGTGCATCTTAGTGCTGTTTCTGGTGGGCCTGGTCGGAGTCGCCTTGGAGGGGGGAGCATATGGCTGGGGAAATGCAGGCGAACGGGTCGATCTCTCCGAACACATCCACCGGACCACCGGACTGCGAGAGACGTTGCTGCCGCTCGGCTCCTTTGCCTCCCGAGTTCCGAAGTCCGGCTGTTTCCATATGAAGGATGGACCGGCCGGTGAGGCTCGGACCGTTACTTCGACGGCGCTCGCTTACACCCCGCTAACCCATATCAAATGGGCCAAGTGGCTGGAGCTGGACAGCCTCCACGGGACCGACGAGGCGTTCCAGACAGAGCGGGTCCAGTTTATCAGGATGAGGCTTAACCTGCTGGCGACCGGTGGGGCCCAGTTCATCCAGGAGCAGCTACTGAATTCAGACTCAGACAGGCTGTTCATTCACGGCTGGCGGTATGGAGAGGTTGCCGATCGACAGGCTCATGCAATCGATCAGATCGC
>JBHIAO010000251.1:0-8500 GCA_046758565.1 Anaerolineae bacterium | reverse complement strand
GAAGCCTGCTGGAAGCGGGCTACTTCACGCCCAGTCCAGCCGCGCTGAGCAGCCACCACGTTCCAATAACCTAACGCCGTCGGCAAACGTTTGGGCCTTGCGACGGCCGCTTTCCCTGCTCAGGAAAACACTCAGGTCAAGACAAAGCTCTTGGAGCAGAGCGGATGTGCACAAGGGTGTGTCTCCCGCCGTTATCTTTCGGTCATGTTGTCATGTACCACAAACTGTTTGTTAATTGTTTTCAGACTTCGCTCGGATACATTGAGAGAGAAACCGCAAATTCGTTTCCACTTCTTGCTTTTGCCAAGTTTGGCTTGTAATTCCATTGGATAACTACGCGCTTCGAAGATCATGCCGCCGGGCTCTCTCTGAAACTCGCAGATGAGCAACACTGCTTCGCGCCCGCGGACTGGAAACTGGGTCGCGAAGGTGCGACCTTCATCCGTTCCGAGTTTCTTTATCAGTGGCGATAAAGTTGAGAGGGCGAGGTGTTTGTTCTTCAAGAAGGGTCAGTCTTAGGCTTTGTACAATGATTGGGATTGGTCCATCGTTGAAGAAAACAAAAGGAAACTCCAACACCATTTTGCGTTCCATTGAGCCAAAGGCAGCAAAGCCTCGGGGACTTCCAACATGTAGTTTCCCTTTGCGCCAGTTCATCCACCAAAAACTGAACACGGTGAAGAGTAGGGCCAATATACTGATGATTAGCGCTGGGTTGTTCATCGCTTTTCCTCAGACATGCTACGAATGGTTACGGTAACAGCGGGAAACGAGGCGCCGGGTCGGCGAAGTCCCGCCTGGAGTGCAGCGACGGGCGGGAGTCACTTGCTACCTGTCCGACCGCCCCTCCACCACTGCAATTTCCTCCTCCGTCAGCCCGTACAACCGATACACGATCTGGTCGATGAGGTTGTCGGTGTGGGTGATGTGGTCCCGGACGCCGGCCAGCTCCTCGTTCAGCTCCACCAATGGCATCAGATCGGCATCACGGTCGAAGGCCGGCACGCGAGTGAGTTGTAGCTTCTTCATCGTGGTGCGGGTGTAGCCGCCGGGGAAGGACTTGGCGTTGGCGAACTGGGCCAGCACCTGGAAGGCGTGCCGGTAGTAGCGCGCTTTCTCCGGGCTCAGCGGCAGGCGGTAGGCCGGCACCCACTCGCGGGCGATGGTGTTTCCGTCATCCGCGTACTGCCACGACTGCCAATCGTCGTTGGGATCGCGCTTCTTGAGCTGGATTTGCAACTCCCATTCGTTGCCAGCCGGCACCAGCCGCAGCCCGTCGATGTCGTGGTGGGCCGCGCCTAGATCATAGACTTCCGAAGTCTCTGAGACTTCGGAAGTCTGGACAAGCTGACCATACTTGATTTCCTCAGCTAAGGCGTTGGGGAATTTGACGAAGAGGACGCCGCGATTGAGGTACTTGAAGGGGTCCGCGGCTTGTTCCAGGCGTTGGCGCTGTTTGTGCAGCTCGATCATCCGCTCGGCCAGGAAGGCCAGCAGGTCGTGGACGACGTCGGCGCACTCTGGCTCTTTGGCGAGTTGATGCTCGACGAAGCCGGTGACGCAGTCCTGGTCGCGCTTGTCCATGCAGATGCCGTAGAGGTGCTTGCCCTTTTCCAGGAGCGCGGCGCGGGTGTCAGCCGGCGTTGTGAACTCGATCTCGCAGACTGGTGATTGCGCCAGGTGCCCACGCTTGACCTGAGCGAGAGCCTCTCCTTCCTCAGGGTTGATGATGGTCTGATAGAACCAATTGAGTAAACTCGAGTTGAGTAGTGTCAAGACGTACCGAAGGTCAATGTTATTATCACGAGGAACAATCGTATATAGGTTGTCACGCACGATAAATTGACCACGGTCTAAAGTGGCGATCAACGAGTCACCGGTCTGGCGGATAACTATCTTGGCGGGAGCGTCGTAATTCGCCGAGTAGCGTGGCTCGGCAAGCCAATCCCCGAAACTTATCCAATAGTCGTCGTTCCAGTCAATCTGATACTGTTGGATTCGGCTTCCCCGCAGCAAGGGACGGAATGTCGAATCTTGCGGCGTTTCGGAGACGAAATGTTTATCATCTACAATCTGTCTTGTTTGAGGTGGATCACCCTTACCTTCTTGAAATGGCTTACAACCTTGTGTAATGACGCATAAGCTATCAAGCACTGGATATGTCCTCAGCTTGTCGGCAATCGACACTAACTCGGAGCGCTCAAGAATGTTGACCGGCTTGCCGCCGCTTTCCTGCCATCTTCTTTGTAGGATATGGTATTCAGTGGCGGTATTATCCTTCTCCACGATGTGAATCGTGGCCTGGTGCGCATCTGTCGGCTGTTCCTTCTTAAGAATAGTTACCTCGGTGTCAACGGTAGCTTCGAGGAAAATAGGGTGCCGATAGTGCACGATGTCCGAAACAGTGGTCTTATTGAACACGTATTCACGAATGCGATCGGAGAATAGATTCAAGAGCCACGTATTCGGAATGATCATTCCCCAGAAACCGCTCCGATGCAGGAGTTCGAGACCTCTCTCAATGAACAAGAAGTACGTATCTAGCTGATATCTTTGCAGTGAGAAGTTTGTGAACAAATACGATGTCTCTGATTCAGACAAGGAAGCACCATAAGGCGGATTGCCGATCACCGCATCGAATCCCGACTCGTCCGCCAACAGCCGGCCATGCTCATCAAAGAACACCTCGGGAAACTCCAGCTCCCAGTTGAAGAAGCGCAGCTCGCCAGCGATGTCGCGCGCCTGCTCGATAATCTCGGCGTACTGGGGCACCTCGAAGCCTGCGCGCAGCACGTGCTGGGCCAGGGCGCTCCACACTGTGTCGTCCAGCTCCAGGCCGAAGTGGCGCGCCGTCCACACGTCGGCCAGCGCGCGGTACTTACGGGTCACGTCGCGTACCACGTCGAGGTAGATGCGTTCGGCTTCCTGGACGTCCTCCAGGGTCTCGCTCTCCAGCGCCTCGATCTGGTCCATGAAGCCCGTCGCGGTGCGCATGGAGGCGACGAAAGCGCTGTCGTCCAGCATGGACAACTGGCCGGCCTCCCGAGCCTCCCGCTCCTTGCGCTCCCGGTAGCGAGAGCGTTTCGGCGCGCCGTCCAGCAGCAGTTCGCCCACCCGCGCCCCGATGAGGCTGTTGCCACAGCGCAGGTGGTGGTCCAGGAAACTGAGCGGCTTGTCCCTGGCCACCGTGGCCAGCCACAGGCTTAGCTTGGCCAGCTCCACTGCCAGCGGGTTCACGTCCGCGCCGTAGATGCAGGTCTGGGCCACGCGCCGGCGCCAGTAGGCCAGCTCCCCCTCTTCCACCATCCCGTCAACCGATCCCAGGCCCAACCCCACCAGGTAGCGGGCGATGAAATCGGTGGTAGCCACCAGGAAATGGCCTGACCCCATGGCGGGGTCCAGCACGTTCACCCCGAGGATCGCCTGCACCAAGGCCGCTTCGTCGCGGATGTTGCCATCCTCATCGGTGTGCTGGTCTTTCAGCTCGTTCAGCACCGGCCCCACGGCGTGCTCGACGATGTACTGCACGATGTAGTCGGGGGTGTAGTATGATCCGGTGGCCTTGCGCTCGCCTTTGTCGGTCACCAGGTAGACCTGGCCGGCCTGGATAGCGGGGGGCGAGACTTCCGAAGTCTCTGAGACTTCGGAAGTCTGCACGTAGACCTCGCGGCCGCGCTCCTTGCGCACGGCCAGGGGCTCTTCGGCGTAGCGCAACTGGTACTCCAGCAGCCCCTCGTAGATGCTGCCCAGGTGCCGGATCTCCAGATCGCGGTAGTCCACGAACTCGCGCCGGCCGGTGGCGGGGTCCACGGTTCGTGCCAGCAGGTCGATGGCCTGGCGCAGGTGCAGGTCGCCCACGCGGTACCGCTCCAGGAAGGGGTGCCTCTCGGGGTCAAAGAGGCCGCCGTTGTAGGCCGGGACGCCCAGGTCGGGGTTACCAGTATTGAGCACATGCCACAACTGGCGCAAGGGATGCCACAGCGTGTCCATCGACGGCACAGCGGGGGCACCCTGGTCCAGTTCCCTTGCCACCCGCTCCTTCAGGGCACGCAGGCTGTAGCGCCTGGCGTAAGCCGGGTTCTCGTCCACGGGCAGCAGGCCACGGCTCTCGGCGTACAGGATGAACAGCAGCCGGTAGAGGACAATCAGGCTGTTGTCGTAGATGGCCTTGAGGGTGTCGGGCGTTGGCTCCAGGCCCCGTCCTGAGCTCGTCGAAGGGCCGCGTCCTGAGTTTATCGAAGGGCCGTTGCCGGGGAAGTCCAGAAAACCCTGGGCCAGGAAGCGCAGCGCTTCGTAGACCTGCTCCTTCAGGCCCTCGCTGACACCCTGCTCGTAGACGCGGCTTTCTTCCAGCACCAGTTCGAGCCAGGGCGGGTCGCCGCTAAAGGCCTCGCGGCGGAAGAAGAGGTAGAAGTACTTGAACGCCTCCACATCGCCCTGCTCGATCAGGGCCGGCAGGTCTACCTCGTAGTAGACATCCAGCTTCTTGGAGGTATCCCGGTGGTACAGCCGCCAGCGGCGACCGTTGGTCAGCACCCCCCACGGCCGGCCGGTGTGCCGGATGTAGAAGTCGATCTGGAAGCTGGGGTTTTCGCTGGTTGTTGGGACTTCAGACTTCGGAAGTCTGCCAGACTTCCGAAGTCTAATGGGCTGGTCCAGGGGGCGGTCCCAGGCCTTGGCGTCGCCGACGGCCAGGGCATCGCGCAGGTCCTGCTCGTCGAGGATACCCTTCGCCTCCCTGAGAGCCCTGGCCGCATCGCGAGTGGTCTCGTCGGGGTAGAAGACGTAGTCCGGCGTCTTGGTGCCCAACGGTGTTCGCACCGACACCTGGACGTTGAAGGTGTGTCCCAACGCCTCCAGCACAGGCCGGATCCACGCGTACTCGGTTTGAGCCTCGTTATCGCTCTGGGGTGTGAACTGCTGCCAGAGGCCAGCGATCTCCTCGAACGTCGCCCGCGCATCGGCCGCCTTCCACTCCGTCCGCTCCCGCACCCGGTGATCCAGGTAGTAGTCCGAGAACAGGAAGTGGTTGCGGTGTGTCTCGAGGACGAATTCGAGTTGATCGGCTAGTTGAGGCACGTGGACACCTCGCTGCCTGTATCTTTTTCCAAATAATTCGGAGACAGTTTGGCGAAGAACGATGATGTTAGTAGAGTAGCACACTCAAGTCGGAGTGTCAAGCCTCTCACCGTGGACCAAGGGCTAATAGAAGTTGACGTGTAGAGCAACCTTGCGTATAATTCCTGCGTATTTCTGTCAATCCATGTCTGAGAAAACAACCGTGGACAGTTCGTTACCCAGCAGTAGTCAGGGGCACCTAAGTGCCCCCAAATCGCAGATTTGCCTGGGGTGGGCCAGGAGTGGCCGGCACCGGGCTGCCGGCTGCGACGCGGAGGAGCCTTGGCGATCGCATGATCCGACCAAGCCGCCATGATCCGCATTGGCGCATCGCTTGCCGATAGCCCGCTGTTGCCTTCCAAAGGCCCGCCGACCGACGGCGGGCTTTTCATTTTTGCTCCTCGATGATCTGCTTCTGCTGACACGAGCACCACGCCGGCTGATCCCAACATCACACTGAAGTAAGGAGACAGTCCCATGACCGACCTGGTGAAGCTTGCTGACGTCGAAACGGAACTGCGCGAGAACCTGGAGCGCGGGTACAGTGCACGCGCCCAGGCCATCCTCGCCGATCTACACCCGGCGGACATCGCCGACATCCTGGATGTGATGGATGAGGATCTTCGCCTCCTGGCCTTCAGCCTTCTGGAAGACGAAATCGCCAGCGAAGTACTAGACGAGACCCAGGCCGAGGCAACGCAGGACCTGGTGGAAGCTGTGCCCGATGAACGCCTCGCTGATCTCTTGGAAGAGCTTCCCATGGACGATGCCGCCGAACTGCTGGGTGATCTACCGCCCGAACAGGCGGAGACCCTAATCGCCTTGATGGAGCCCGAGGAGGCGGCCGAGGTCCGGGTCCTGCTCGAATACAGCGACGAGACCGCCGGTCGGCTGATGACCGAGAAGGTCGTGCGCATCCGTCGGCGCTGGACGGCCCAGGAAACCATCGATCATCTCCGAAGAATCGATCCCGAAACCGAGACCCTGGCCTATCTTTACGTCGTCGACGACGAAGACCTCCTGGTCAGCGTCGTTCCCCTCCGTGCTCTCATGACGGCGCCGGCCGGCGTGCTGGTACGTGACATCATGGAGCCGGACGTCCTCTCCGTGACCGTGGACACTGACCAGGAAGAGGTCGCGCGTCTGGTGGCTAAGTACGACTTCTTCGCAATTCCTGTAGTGGATCGCGAAGGTCGGCTGGCCGGCATCATCACCCATGACGACGTGGTAGATATCCTGGAAGAGGAGTTCACCGAGGACGTCCAACGGCTGGGCGGTTCCCAACCATTGGAGCGTCCCTATTTCGCAGTATCAATCCCACAGGTGGTTCGGAAACGTGCCGGCTGGCTCTTGTTGCTGTTTGCCACCGGCGGCCTGATGTCCGGGGCAGTGATGCGCTATTTCGAGAGTGAGCTGGCAGCAGTGGTAGCCCTGGGTGCCTTCATCCCGCTTGTGACTGGAACCGGCGGCAATGCCGGCTCACAGGCGGTAGCAACGATTATTCGTGGCCTCGCCCTGGATGACATCCGCACTGGCGATCTGCTGCGCGTACTTGTCCGGGAAGTTATCACGGGTCTGGGGGTCGGGGTGATGCTTGGTATCGTCGGTATGGTATTGGCCCTGTTCTGGAAAACCGGTCCTCATTTGGGGTTGACCTTCACGCTGACGCTGGTGGCGGTGTGCGTCTGGGCTAACGTGTTCGGTGCGCTCATCCCCATCATCGCCGACCGCGTTGGCATTGATCCGGCCGTCGTCTCCACCCCATTTATTACCACCGTCGTCGATGCCGCGGGCCTGTTTATCTACTTCTCCTTGGCCAAGCTTATTCTTGGGATTTGAGACGCGGAACTAGACAATCGCACCTCTCGCTCCACGCAACACGCAGCACGCAACACGTCTCACGGCTGGCGAACTTCCGACTCCACGGTCAGGGTGCCGCTCTTCTCGAATTCCAGCACCACCGGGAACCGCTCGCTGGCCTTCAGGTCACGCTTGATGCCGATAAGCATGATGTGAGCACCGCCAGGCTCGAAGATCACGCGGCTCCTGGCCGGCACCTCGACGCCGCCGGCGACAGACTGCATCTGCATCACATCGCCCTCCATTTTCGTCCGATGTAGTTCCACCGTGTCGGCGACATCGCTTTTGGCACCGGTCAGGCGGTCCGGTTGCCGGCCCTGGTTTTCCAGCGTGAGGTAGACGACACCGGTACCGCCGGCTGGTGCGGGTCGTGACCAGACGTCCCCGACGCGAAGACTGGGGCCAGCCGGCCCCTGAACCCCACAAGCAGCCAGCACCCCCATCAGAAATACGCAGTACGCAGTACGCAATACGCGATCCACCCGCTCACCCCCTCAGCAACTCGCGAATATCGTGTACAATGTCGTCCGGCGGTGTCCCAAAACTATAACTCACCCGCCAGCGGCCCTGTGGGTCAACGAGAAACACGGAGCCGCTGTGATTGACCAGATAGTCGAGGGCGCTGTCCGATGCGGCGACCTTCTCGTGGTAGATGCTGTAGGCGCGGTAGATCGGTTCCATCTCGTCAGGGCTGCCTGTCAGCCCGACGAAATCGGGGTTGAAGATGTCCAGATGTTGCTGCAACCGCTCTGGCGTGTCTCGCTCCGGATCGACTGTGACGAAGACGAAGCGCACGCGCTTCGCATCGTCTCCCAGAGCATCGGAGACTTGTTTCCATCGGGCCAAGGTGGTGGGGCACACATCCGGGCAGTGCGTGTAGCCGAAAAAGAGCAGCACGACCTGCCCTCGCTGATCGCTGAGGCGGAAGGCATGGCCGTACTGGTCAGTCAGGGTGAAATCGATGGCCGGCGGTGGGGGACTTAGCTCCGTGCCCCGGAACGAAGGCGACGCGCCCCCGCAAGCCGTGAAACCGAGGAAAATCATCAGAGCAATAATCAGGTGAATGATCGCTATCTTGCGCATGGGGGATTCAATATTGAAGCCTTCAGGGTTATGGCAGGCGCAGGGCTGTGTCCGCGCAGATGGCTAGCAGGATGAGGGCCAGGTAGAGGTTGGAGGCGTGGAACACGCGCCAGGCCCGCCGGCTAGACGGGCGAACCAGCAGCCGCCATCCCTCGCCAACCAGGTACACAGTCCCGACGGCCACGGGCGCCAGGAACAGCAACCCCAGGGCCGGGTGCAGACCCAGAGCCAGCCCGGTCAGTCCGGTGGCCACGCCGTGCACCAGGCTCCAAAAAGCCGAGTGGCGCGCGGTTGTAGTCACGGGCAGCATGGGTACGCCGGCCCGCGCGTAGTCTTCCCGATAGACCAGAGCCAGGCTCCAGAAATGGATCGGTGTCCACAGGAACACGAGCAGCGCCAGTGCCAGCACGCCAGGATCGGTCCATGCACCGGCAGCAGC
>JBHIAO010000250.1:0-8501 GCA_046758565.1 Anaerolineae bacterium | reverse complement strand
AATTGAATTGGTGGGCCGCCGGAGACTCGAACTCCGGACCCGCTGATTAAGAGTCAGCTGCTCTACCAACTGAGCTAGCGGCCCATACCTTCCATGCCCAAGTACTTAACCCATATTCTGGTGTGTTGTGAAGAGACATTAGCACGTCGCACGCATTTTCAAAAGCCTAGAACCACTCTTCTCGGACGCCCATGATCGGCCCCGCGCCCGCCGTGATCGCCGCAAACAGACCCGACGTCTGAGGCAGGAGACGCCTCATGTAGAAATTGGCGGTCGCAAGCTTGGCCCGGTAGAACGCGTTCTTCTCATCTCCAGCCTTCCCAGCCGCGACCTTCGCCATCCTAGCCCACATGTACGCCAGAGCCACCAGCGCGAACATGCGCAAGTAGTCGCTTGCAGCGGCGCCGGCCTCTTCTCTATTCCTCAGGCCCTCTTGGGCAATCCAGACGGTGACCTGTTGCAGCTTGGCGAATGCCTTGGCAAGCGGCGCCACGAACTCTTGCAACTGCGAGTCCCCTACGGTCTCCTCGATAAACCGGGATACCGGGTGAAAGAAGCTCCGTAGTAGTCGCCCCGAATGCTGCGGCATCTTGCGGCCCACCAGATCAAGGGCCTGAATACCGTTCGTGCCCTCATAGATTTGGGCGATGCGTGCGTCCCGCACCAGCTGCTCCATGCCGGAATCCCGGATGTATCCGTGGCCTCCAAAGACCTGAAGCCCGAGGTTCGTGGCCTCGAAGCCGTAGTCAGAGAAAAATGCCTTGATCACCGGCGTCATCAGGCCGACCAGGTCGTCGGCCTCCATGCGCCGAGCCGGGTCGGGATGCTTGGCAGCGACATCCAGGGCCATGCCGATCCAGATAATAAGTGCACGCGCGCTCTCATTGTAGGCACGCATGGTGAGCAGGTTCTTGCGCACGTCCGGGTGGACGATGATTGGGTCGGCCGCCTTGTCCGGGAACTTGGGGCCTGACGGAGAGCGGCCCTGCAGCCGTTCCCTGGCGTAGGCGACGGCCGACTGATACGCCGTCTCAGCCAGGCCCAAGCCCTGGATGCCAACCGCGAGCCGTGCCGCATTCATCATGGTGAACATGTAACGCATGCCCTTGTGCGGCTCGCCAACAAGGTAGCCTTCGGCAGCATCGAAGTCCATGGCGCAGGTCGAGGATGCCTTGATGCCCATCTTGCGCTCAATTGAGCCGCAGCTAACTCCGTTCCGCGCGCCGGGCGTGCCGTCCAGCCTCAGCAGGACCTTGGGTACGATGAAGAGGCTGATCCCCTTGGTTCCGGATGGCGCGCTGGGCAGCCGCGCTAACACCATGTGAATGATGTTCTCGGTCAGGTCGTGCTCGCCGGCCGTGATGAAGATCTTCGTGCCGGTGATCCTGTAGGTATTGTTAGCATCAGGCTCAGCCTTGGTGCGGATAAGACCGAGGTCTGTGCCACATTGCGGCTCGGTCAGGCACATCGTGCCCGACCATGTGCCGTCCACTATCTTGGGCAGGAATAGTCGCTTCTGCTCGTCACTGCCGTGCAGCGCGAGCGCATGGTAGACAACA
Source organism: Anaerolineae bacterium (assembly GCA_046758565.1). Taxonomy (GTDB): domain Bacteria; phylum Chloroflexota; class Anaerolineae; order Epilineales; family JAANWY01; genus JBHIAO01. The sequence continues at coordinate 6,942 of JBHIAO010000250.1, read as the reverse complement.
TGGCTCACGCCCGGGTACATACCGAAGCTAAGGTTCGTGGAGCAGATCAGCTCCTCGAGCACGAACTGCAGCACGTTGGGTAGGCCCTGGCCGCCATAATGAGGGTCACAGGCGAGGCCGGTCCAGCCGCCCATGGCGAAGGCCCGGTATGCCTCCTTGAAGCCCCGCGGCGTGCGCACGACCCCGTTCTCGAAAGTGCAGCCCTCGGCATCGCCCGGGGCGTTTAGCGGCAACAGTTCGCTCTCGCAGAAGCGGGCCAGCTCGTCGAGCACCGGATCCACCATGTCGCGTGTTGGCTCCTCGTAGCCCGGCAGCATGGCGACCGCCCCCTCGTAGCCCAACAGCTCGTAAAGAGCAAAACGGATATCGTCGAGTGGGGCGGTGTAACTGACCATCGCGCGCCCTCAGTTCCTGAGCGGCTTGCCCGTCTCGAGCATGTGCACCATGCGGGCGAGCGTCGCCTCGGTCTTGACGAGTCGCATGAATGCCGCACGCTCCAACGCCAGCACGTCATCTTCGCCGACCGGCTCAGTCGGGTCCGCCCCCCGGCCTCCGGTCAGCACCTCGGCGAGCGCACCCCCCACCACCTCGTCATGGGTGGTCGCTGCGCCTTTGGCGCGCAGGTCACACAGCACCAGACCAAGCGCCGCCTTGCCAGCGGGGCCGGGCAGAGTGAGCTCGACCGGCTCGGGCGGTCGGTAACCCTTGGCAAGCTCAAGCGCCTTAGCCTTGGCGTCGGCGAGAAGCCGCTCGCGGTTAAAGGTGATGCCGTCGGACGGCCTCAAGAAGCCCATCTCCTTTGCCTCGAAAGCCGACTTTGCCACCTTAGCGAGACCAATCGTCTCAAAGGCGGCGACAACAGGGGGCATGGGCCCGTGCGGGCGGCGTGGATCCGTACTGATGCGGACAAGCAGTTCCTTGCAGCCGCCCCAGGCCGGCACTGCGCCGACGCCAGTCTCAACCAGGCCTATGTAACTCTCGGCGTGCGCCTGCACAGCATCGCAATGCAGCAGCATCTCGCAGCCGCCGCCAAGAGCCAGACCTGAGGAAGCACCCACCACCGGGAAGGGGGAGTATTTAAGCGCCTTATATGTCTCCTGGCCCTGTGCCACCAGCTCCTCGATCGTTGACCAGGCAGCGACATTAGCAGCGAAGATTGCAAGGCCCAGGTTGACACCAGCCGAGAAGTGCTGACCCTCGTTGTAGATCACCAGCGACTTGAAGCTGCTTCGCACGGTCTCGAGCGCCTTGCGAATCATCCCGAAGACGTCTGGATCGATGGTGTTCATCTTGGTATGCACCTCGAGGCATACGACCCCGTCACCGACGTCCCACAGGCTGGCCGAGCCGTTCTCGGCGAGCGGCTTCCGCACCAACTTGATGTCGGAGAGCAACAGGACACCTCCCTCGTGTGGTACGTCGAGGTAGCCGCTGCCGGGAGTGAGGTGCTGCAGGCGGCCCTCCCGCATTCGGTAAAAACCGCCAGCCTCAGCTGCCTTCTGGAGCAGAGCAGGCACCCCCTTGCCGTCGCGCTTCAGCCGCTTGGCAAAATAACCCGCACCCAGCCGGTCGATCAACTCGAACGGCCCATCTATCCAGTTATAGCCAAGCCTCATCGCACGGTCGACAGCGTGGATATCATCAGCAATCTCGGGTGCCACCGCGGCGGCGTATGCAAGGGTCTGCGCCAGCACCGCCCAGGCGTAGCACCCCCCCCTGTCATGATGCTCGACGAGCGCGCGTAAGCCGGCCGCCTTGCCAGCCTCAAGGCTATCAAGGACTGGCCTTGCTACCGGACGGTAGTCACCACTTGTGAGGTCGATCGCCTCCTTGAAGGGCTCTCCGCCGTTGGCCTTCAGGCGGTAAAACCCCCCCTTACCTTTTCGGCCTATGTAGCCCTGTTCAATCATCCGACGCAGCAGTGGAAATTCCCGGTGGATCTTCTGGTAGGAGTCGTCTGCCGGTAGGGTCATGACGAGACTTGCATCGATCTTCAGCATGAGGTCGAGACCGACCAGGTCCAATAGGCCGAAGACGCCCGTCTTGGGGAATCCGACAGTCCGGCCCATGGCGGAGTCCGCCTCCTCGATGCCGAGCCCCCGGTCAACCGCTTCCACAAGCGCGCACTGCAGCCAGAAGGCGCCAATGCGGTTAGCGATGAACCCCGGCGTGTCGTGGCAAAGCACCACTCCCTTGCCAAGGCGACGGTCGGCAAAATCACGGATCGTTGCAATAGCGTCGGGCCGCGTGTTAGGGCCGGCGACCAGTTCCAGCAGGCGCATGATGCGCGGCGGGTTAAAGAAGTGAGTGATCAGGAAGTCGTGGGCAAAGCGCTCCGGCAAACCCCTGACCAGCCTGGCAAGCGGCAGGGTGGAGGTATTAGAGGAGACGATAGAGCCTCCCTTGCGGACCTCTTCGATGCGCCGGTAGAGGGCGCGCTTCGTCTTCAACTCCTCGACCACCGCCTCAATGATCCAATCGACGCTGCCGAGCAGATCGAGATGGTCTGCGACGTTGGCCGGCGTAACCAATTGCGCGGCCTTTCTGTGCATAAACGCCGGCGGCTCGCTTCTGAGAAGCTGTTCGAGTGCCCCCTCCGCGATCGCGCTGCGGTTCTTCGCGCCCTTGGGAACAACATCCATAAGCACAACGGAGACCCCAGCATTGGCCAGGTGCGCCGCGATGGCGCCGCCCATCACGCCAGCCCCGATGACCACAGCCTTTCTTATTTCAGTCATCTAAACGGCCTCAAGCACGGTTGTAATTCCCTGGCCACCGCCGATGCACATTGTGGCGAGGCCATATTTCCCGCCGTGCTGCTTCAGAAGCAAGGCTGCTTTACCCGTGATGCGTGCGCCGGAGGCACCGAGTGGGTGCCCTAACGCCAACGCGCCCCCTTCGAGGTTCAGGTTTTCAAGCGGGATCTTCAACTCTTGCACGCACGCCAGGACCTGTGCAGCGAAGGCTTCATTCAATTCGATAATATCGATATCACCCAGGGTCAGCCCCGCTCGCTCTAACGCTTTACACGTCGCCTTGACTGGTCCCACACCCATCATCTCGGGCGCACAACCGGCCACGGCAATACTCCTAATGCGGGCGAGAACCGCGAGGTCTTTTCGTTTAGCGTAGTTTTCGGAGCAGACCAGGACAGCAGCCGCCCCGTCGGTAAGGGGCGCTGAGGTTCCGGCCGTAACCGTGCCGTTTTTATCAAAAGCCGGTTCTAGCTTCGCGAGCGTCTCCCGACTGGTGGTGGGGCGGATACATCCGTCCTTGTCAACCTTCTCTCCCCTGTGCGCGATCGGAGTGATCTCGTCGGAAGAGTTTTCGGCGGTCTGTGAGGCCGCCGCCTTTCGGTGGCTGGTGAAGGCAAACTCCTCCTGGGCTTCACGAGAAATCTGATAGTGACGCGCGAGCTTCTCCGCCGCAAGCCCCATCGAGATGTAGGCCTGAGGATAAGACTCGTAGAGCCCCGGGTGGGGCAATACGTTAAAGCCCGGCATCGGGACACGGGTCATAGACTCGACACCCCCACAAAGGAACGCTTCGCCGGCCTCCAGCTGAATAGCGCCAGCAGCCATGTGAATGGCCTGCATCGATGACCCACAAAACCGGTTGACCGTGGTGCCTGTCACCGAGAGCGGTAAACCAGCGAGAAAGCCGACGATTCGGGCGACGTTCATCCCCTGTTCGGCTTCCGGAAAAGCACACCCCAGGATCACGTCTTCGATATCGTCTGCTTTAACTCCCGTTTTCCTCAACAGGCCTTTGACCACCTGAGCCGCAAGTTCGTCTGGACGGACCTTGGCGAGCTGGCCCTTGTTTGCTGGCGTGAACGGAGAGCGCACATAGCCTGTGATAACCACGCTTTTCATTGCGAAACGCTCCTCGCTGTCGATAGTGCAGGCCGGTCCGAAGAGGAAAGAGCAGCCAGAAACGAGAGGATCGTCTTCTGGGTATCACCGATATCCTCGTACAGGATCCCATGCCGCGTTGCGGGCACCGTAACAAGGTGTTTTTTGCTCGTACCCAGCCTCTTGTGGATGAGTTCAGCGCTCTTGGGCTCGACGATCGGATCGTCGGTGCCCTGAATGAGAGTCACTGGACACTCTACGTCCGGTAGGCGCTCCTCAAGCTCATCCACCATGCGCCGGAGCTCGTAGAGACCGCGGATCGGGACGTTACGATAGTTGATGTGGGGATGCTCCGAATCCTTCGGGCGAAACGGCATCATCTCTTCAAAAGATGAAACCCAGCGCACCAGCCGGTTCGCGCCATGCACCAGCGGCACAAAGATCATGTTGCGGTCCCGGAACCTCAGGGGCACGGAGATGGCCGCCACCCCAACGAGTCGCTCTGGGCAATCAGCGGCAAGTCGAAGCGACAACGCTCCACCGGCAGAGAATCCGACGAGGCAAATGCGGCTTGCAAACGCCGACATGACCGAATAGCCTCGCCGCACCGGCTCCAGCCAATCCTGCCAACTCCGCTCCCGGAGATCCCAAGGAGAAGTAGCGTGGCCCTTGAGTCGTACTCCGATGACCGGATAACCTAGGGCCTGCAGCTTCTCGCCGAAGGAGCGGACCTCCGCGGGTGAGGCCAGGAAGCCATGAACCAGAACGACACCCAGTTCTCTTCCCTCCTCAGGTACTAATAGGAACGGCTTCCCGCTTTCAGTAGCCGTCTCCTGCCCGTTGACGTCCTCATAGCGGGGTCCCGAGAAGTATTGCCTGTCCCAGTCGTAAGCAATGAGTTCGTCGTCAAAGCGCATCCTCGCCAGCGTCTGATTGTCCAGCGTCGGAGCCTTCTCAATCGCTTGCTCCACCGAGCGGATGACTCCGGAAATTGGCGCCACTTCGTTGGCATAGACTGCCACGAGGTTCTCGAGACGGACCTCGTCGGACTCGTGCTCCGCGCGGAGCTTGGAGAGAAAGCGGTACCGTCCATTCTCCCTCTCGACGAGATTCATGGAAGCGGTGGCCCTCATAAATTGATCCAGACCGGGACATTGACCGTCGATGACTCCACTGTAGGCCTCGGGGTTTTTTAGGCTTCGATGAAGCTCCACGGTGGGTTCCCTCTGGGCGTTCTTGACTGCCAGATAAAGGGTGTTGTGAAACGTGGCGCGATCGACTTTCATTTGCCCTTTTTCTACGAACCTCAGGATGATCCGTGATGTCAGGTGGCTAAGATTGACGGTCACGCCGGTGTACATCCTGTGCATGTATTCATCCCGGATTTGCAGGGCTCTGCGTCGCATGCGCCGCGCTCCTAGGCGCGCATCCCACCCACCTCCATCGGGCGTTAGCCGAAAGAAGCCATCCAAGGAATCGATCTTGCGGGCCAGATGGCCCATAAGCGTCCGCTCCCACCAGCGCCAGAACTCGGCGGGTCGCACGGGCTCACCCAGCCGTATGTCCATGTCCGTGTCCTTGAGTAGGATATTTCCCTCGATCAGGAGTTCCTCAGAGAGCCCCCGGCTCAGCCCCCTACTGAAGAGCTCCGCCACCTTTCGGAGGATGTTATCGCTCACTCGAATGGGATAGAAGGTGATATTAGCGGGGACGATCAGCGTTGGCCGTCGCGCCGCAGCCATCAGCGCCTCCTCACCGTCCAAGCGCAACGCCTCGGCCCATGCCTCCACACGCTGCCTGTTCCCCGTCTCATAGGCCCGCAGGATCGCCGCCTTGAATGCGTCCAGCGCAAGCGCCAGGACAGCGGGGCCGGTGTGGAGTTTGCGGCTCTTTCTTGCCGTGGGCGAGTAGACGCTATACTGGCCTCTGCTATCCAGCACCCGGTGATCCTTCACCATTCCACCCTCCGGAAAGACGATCACCTTCCGGCCCCGCAGGATCTCTTCGGCCAGGAACGGAAGAAGCCGGGGATGGTTGTTGGGTACCGCGCCGACCTTTAACAGGTAGCTTGAAAGCGCGGATCCCTCCATAAAAAAGTCGCTTGCCGCCACGGAGCGGCAAAACACCCCGGCCTCCCGGTATATCAGATACTGAGGAATGAAAGTCTCAAAGCGCGCGAAGTGGTTGAAGAGAAAGATTTCGCCTGCGCTGACCTGGTCTTTGCTGTGGTGCAGCTTGAGATTGACCCGGAGCATCTTCTCCAGAATCGCGAAGATCCGTACGGACCACTCGTAGGTGGCCCGGTTAATCTGGAGGTCACCATTGAGGTCCATGACTTTAACAGCGTTCACCTATAAGCGGGAGAATTACAACATTCCCATGCTAACCCATAACTCGACTGTCAAACCAGGCAGCCACGGTGGATTGGTGGTAGTCCCTTCCACTAGACTGTCCGATCTCATTACAATACGGCGCAGCATGACAGACCCACTGGCCTTTGGAGATGATTACGAGCAAGAGGAATGCCGGACTATAAGCATCTGATCATTGAGGGGTTCTTTATAAGTCGCAAGCCTATAAGACGCGCCATTCCCGGCAACTAATTCCAAAAAATGCTCTACCCGGGCCTCCTTGAGCAACGCCTATAATCTGGGACTAGCTGGACGGGATCTCTCTCCCGGAAAAACAGGCTAAACAAGCTCCAGAAAAAGTGTTGGGAAATAGACGGTGAAATTGAGGGAATTCCGGGGAAACTAGGCGTATCGGTTACCGGGCAACTACGCTCTTTTTTCACTGCTTTACCAACTGAGCGAGCGGGTCCATAGCCAGTAAATTCACTAACCTATACCTTCTCTCATAACCGTCCGCTTCCCTGCCCATGGCTATCTTGCTTGCAACCCAGTGACACAACGTGCGCCGCCTCACGCTTGTGAGGGTAGCACGCCGGCAAGCATTTTCAAAGGGTTTGTATTCGCCCAGGGATGCAAAATGTCTCTGGCCTTATGCAACTGAGATGTTGAATCACATTGGCTTTCAGACACAAACAAATCAGTTGTCTGGCCTTTCGGCTGCCGTTAACTCGAGCGAT